>NZ_AP022570.1:0-300675 GCF_010728325.1 Mycolicibacterium poriferae | reverse complement strand
CGACAGGTGCGCGCCGTGACCGGAGAACTGCCCGAGTTGGGTGAGCGGCACCCCCAGCCGGTCGGCGCGGCGTTCGTCGATCAGGCCCCGCGCCGCGATGGATGCCCGGTAGGCGAGCGGAACCAGGATCGGCGCCAGCAAACGTGACACGGTGAGCGCTCGGCGAATTTTCGTGGGCGAGAGCAGTTTGCCCTCCCGAACCGCCTTGAGCTCGGTCTCAGCAACCTTGAGCGCAGAGCGGTCACTCTCGCGCTGGGCGCGGAGCTGAGCCTTGAGGGCACGCGCCTGGGCCTTCTGCTCGGCCTTGAAGCGGCGGACGTCGTTCTTCGCCGACAGTCTGGCTTCGAGCTTGGCCTTGGCCTTGATCGCCCGGGCTTCGGCCCTTCGGGTGGCGCGGGATTTACGTCGCGTGAACAGACCCATCCCAGCGGCCTCCCGTCATGTCATCGGCACGTGCATGTCATCGGCACGTCGTCGCCACCGAACCGACGGTGACAACGACCAACCCTAGCGGTCAGCGCAGCCGGGCGTGTCCGCGCCCCGACCCCCGGGCGGAATGTCGTTCTCAGCAAATCGGCTGAGGCGATTGTGCGAGAATCGACACATCATCGGGTCGGACGGGGCGCCATGCCTCAAGGGGTGGTGACGAGGTGGGTTCGCGTACGCGCGTCGCGGCGGCAGCCTGCCTGGTGGCCTCTGGACTCGTCGTGGGTGCACCCGCGGCGGCGACCGCCTCGGTCGACTCGGGCTCGTCGGCCAGCGAACAGTCCGGTAATCGGGGCGCCGCGTCGTCGACGGACGGCAACCGGGCGGACGACAGCGGCGACGGCGCCGACCCGGGGGACCGCGACGTTCGCGCGGGCGGGGACGACCAGAGCGACCCGGACGACCAGAACGACCCGGATGCCGCCGATGATCCCGATGAGCAGGACGCCGCGGATGCGCCGGACGTGCAGGCCGGGGCTGAAGCCGACGAGGGTGAGGCGGGCTCGATCGACACGGAGGGCTCGCTCGGCAAGGACGGCTCGCTCGGCAAGGAGGACGAGGGCGAGGACGCCGGCCCCCGCCCGCCCTGCTGCGCTGACGACGACGACTGCGGACACGGTGGCTGGCCGTGGCCGTGGCCGCAGCCCGACCCCGAGGAGCCTGTCGAAGACTCGACCGGCTCGGACGGAAGTTACGGCGGGGGCGCTCCGATGAGTCCGCCGGTGGTGCGGCCGCCTCTCGGTGGCGCACAACCGCCCGAAGTGGTGCCGCCGATCCAGGAACCGCCTGGCCCGGATGTGCTGGATGTGGTGCCCGGGGTAGGGATCCCGGCGGCCGGGGCGCCGGTGAACCTGCCACTGATCGTTCCAGCGCCCGTCGCTGCGGGACCCGGGCCGGTGGCGGGACCGGCCGCCGGCGGCGCCGGCGCCGGCGGCGGCGGGGTCGCGGGGTTGCCCGCGGCACCGCGGCAGGCGACCGCCGCGCCGCCCCGGGCCCGGCAACCTCTGCCTGCCTCGGCGGGCAGCAACGTCACGATGCCGGCGACGTCCTACCGGGTGGGATATGCCGACTACCTGCGCACCGCCGGTGTTTCGCAGATCGCGGCGCTGGCACTGCCGGGTCTTGCGGGCCTTCTCGTACTCACCGGGGCGGGGGGATTAGTAGGGTACCGGCAGGCCAAGGCGGGGCATGTGGTGCGGCCCAGTGGAGTCGCACGGTTCATGAACCAGCCGGGCAGCTGAACGGAGCAGGGCCGACGAGGGAGAGGGGGACGCATGCCGGCGAGTCGTGTGGTGACCCGCGCGGTCAATGACGTGCTCGCACTGGCGCCGCGCCATGGTGAGGTCTCCCTGACGCGACTCGTGGAGGCCGTCAGCGACAGCCGCGGCCGCACGATCGACATCGCACACGCCGATCTGCCGCCCGGCGTCTGTGGTCAGTGGCGCCAGTACAGCGATCACGACGTCTTCCTGATCCAGCGCGGGCTACCCGCCTGGGACCGCACCCTCGCCCACGAACTCGGGCACCTGGTGCTCGGGCATGAGGGGATCTCGATCACCCAGGCGGCTCAGGAGAGCACCGAGCTTGCGACGTCTGACCTGATCGGTTACATGCTCAACCAGCGCACCGGCTGTATGGGGCCCAGCGGCGAGGACGCCGAGCAGGAGGCCGAGGATTTCGCCGCGCTGCTGATCTATCGGCTGGGCCGACTGCCGTCGGACCGGTCCTCGATCGTCCAGGTGCGCCTCGGAGAGGCGTTTGGTTGATCATCTGGGTGATCGCCGGTCTGCTCGGACTGGCCACCGGCCTGCGTATCGGCTGGGCGCTGGTCAACAAGCAGTCGCTGGTCAGTACGGCGATGATCGTTGCGTTGGGCAGCCTCGGCGCCGTCGCGGCCCTGAACTGGCCCCCTCTGACGCTGTTGATCGACACCGTGCTGCGTTGGCCCAACATCTCGGTCGGCCTGAGTCAGGTCGCGTTGATCGGCTGCGCGGCCGGTAGCTGCGTGATGATCACGTCGGTGTCGTCGGTTCGCAGTCCGGCCGCCATCCGCAAGATCGCTCTGGCTCAATACGGTGTGGCCGCGGTCATCGCTGTGGTCAGTTTGGTGGTGTTCTTCGCCGCCGGCCGCCAACCCGAGATGGCCCCGCAGGAATACCTGCGACGAAACCTCGGCTCGGACGGCACCGCCCTGCCCTGGTTGTTGCCGCTGCTGTATGTCCTGCTCGCCCTGAGCCTGGTGGTGTGGGCCGGTCTGCGGCATTCCAACCGCACCCGGCGCGGTCGCGCCCTGTTCGTGTTCACCGTCGGAATCGTGCTGATCGCGCTGGCTCTGGCGTTCTTCGTGCTGCGCGCGGTCGGCACCACCGGCTTGGTCGGTGTCGGTGCCGCGGCCACCCTGCTGGGGTGCGCGATGCTGGTGGTCGCCGCGGGCTCGCTGCTGCCCAGCCTGGAGGACTGGTTCGGGGCTCGCCGGGAGTTGCGCGTCATCGGGCCGTTGCTCGACGAACTGGGTCGGCGCCATCCCGACGTCGGAATCGGGGTACGGCCCCGCGGTCCGCTGGTGTTCCGCGTCGCCGAGCGCATGTCGCTGATCTCTGACGCGCTGTTCCTGGAGGCCACGGCCGCGCGCAGCGCGTTGCGGCGGGTCGACAGCGTGGGCTCGGCAGCCGACCCCGATGAACCTCGCGACAGCGGTGATTGCGAGGACTCCGAAGATTCACCGCAGGTGTCGCCGGGTGAGCAGGCCGCGGCGGTCGCTTCCTGGATCTGTGCGGGTCGCGACGGCGAAACGGACGCCGGGCGTGCGGCGTTCCCGGGTCTCGCGTGGTTACGCCAGCCGCCTTCGTACTCCGACCGGGAGTGGATTCTCGAGATCGCCGACCAGTACCGGCAGTGCGCCCGCGGAGAGGGAGGTTCCGAACGGCAGTCGGCACCGCAGTGAGCCGCGGTTCGCCGATACCTCCTCCGGCGCCGCCGACAGGCTAATCGGTGAGGTTCTCCCGGCGGCGCAGTTCGTCCACTTTTTGCACGATGTCCTGCTTGGCTTCGGCGGACAACCCGACCGTGCGGGCCGCGATTCGGCGAACGCCTTCGTCCCGCATCCCGGCGAGCAGCGTGAGCTCCTTGTCGAGCTTCTCGTAGTACTCGTCGTCAGTGAAGTAGGCGGGCTTGATCCGGAAGAAGTTGGCAAGCGCCGTCATCGTCGTCGCAGACGGGTTGGTTCGGTTGCCGGAACGCAGCTGCGAGAGGTAGGGCGCAGACATCGTGACGCCCTCGGCCTTGAGCGCTGCGATCACCTCGGCAGAGGTGTGCGGGCCACGTCCGGGCGGGTAGACGGTGTCGAACAGCCGATTGAGGCGAGCGGCGAACGTGTTGCTCATGGGTGTGACCTCCACAGAAAGACGAGCGGTACATCGGGGCGGCGTATTTGCTGATCATCGTAGCGACAGTTGTCTGCACAACCAAGTGCAAACCAGGCAAAAGATCACCGGGCTCGCACCGCGACCCCGTTCCGGCCTCCCCGAGCGGTGCCGCCGCGTGCACTTCGCACCGCGTGTCTGCAGTGCTGTCAAGCAAATACTAACGGGAGCGTAGCTATTAGTCGCCCGCCAATTTCACACTCGGCCTCGACGTGCACCCCGCTGTTTCCGCCGGCAACGGTCACGGATCGGAGTCATACGAAGCGTAAAGTTTGCTGGTCAGTTGTTGTACATCGACTGATCGGGCGCCCGGCGCCGCAGCTTCACGCCATGTCGCAGGCGTAACTGTAGGCGCACGGAGACGTCGTTCAGGTGCGGAAACTGTCAGTAGCCAGTGGCATCGCGGGCGGCGGCGGCGTCGGCGTCCACCGCGGCAGGCTCCGGCGCCGACTCTGCGGCGGTCCGCCGACGCCGGATCCACGCCGTCACGGCCACCAGCGCGGCGATACCTCCGGTGGCGGCGGCCACAGCGGTCGCCAACCCTGGCAGCCCCAGCACGCCGTTGACGAACATGAACAGCCCGAAGATCAGGAACAGCACGCTGGCCAGGTAGTGCAGGAACCGCTCGGGCAGCCGCTTGTGCATCAACCGTCCGACCACGATGGCGACCCCGTCGGCGGCCACCATCCCGATCGTGGCGCCGATCCAGACGCCGGCCCAGTTGCGGTCGCTGGCCAGCGCGACCGTCGCCAGCATCGTCTTGTCCCCGAGCTCGGCCAGGACGAACGAGGACACGATGGCGAACACCACGAACCGGGGTTCGGCGACCCGGGGCTCCTCGTCGTCCTCATCGCGGCGGGCATCGCGCCAGGTCCAGATCGCGAACATCAGGAAGGCCAGCGACGCGGCGACCGCGATCGGGCGCTGCGGCAGGGTCATGCCGAGAAAGTGGCCGATGGCCACCGACAGGCCGTGCACGAGAAGCGCGGCGATGCCGACTCCGGAGAGCACCACCCACCACCGGTGACGCAGCGAGTACGTCATGGTGATCAGCTGGGATTTGTCACCGAGCTCGGCGACGAACACGACGGCCACACTGACCAGGACTGCGGTGAACACGAACGAAACCTTCCGACGCGTCGCCCACCGGATGCGTTCAGCACCGGCGGATCACGGTCGAAGGTCTCGCCCACCACGCGCTCGAGGTGGTTCGCCGGCCGGGCTCACGCCAGTATGTCGACTCGACGATTGGGGGCTACTCCCCTTCGCTGATGACATCGACCCTAGCGGCGGATACGTGAGACCGCCACTCCCGAAGGCGATTTCGACGAGCCGAAATGTCACTTCGGGTAGCCGAAAGTTGCTGATGAGTATGCCCTCAGGCGGCGAGCAGCATCGCCAGGATGGCGGTGTCGGGGTGGCTGATGGGGTCGACACCGACCCGGCTGACCATCGATGTGACGGTGCCGTCCGACTCGGCCTCCACCCACGCCGCACGGTGCTCCAGACCCAGATGAGGCAGCCCGGGCAGCAGCACACACCCCGAGGCGGCGCCGTTGCACTCCGGCAGTGAGGGTGTCGTCTCGGAAGGTGGATGCAGCATCATCAACGCCGGCGGCTGGCGCTGGGCGAAATGGCCCGGGCCGACCGCGGCATCGCCGACCACGGTGCCCTCGGCGAGAACGAGCCCGACGGTGCCGGGTTCGGGTTCCTCGGGAAGTTCCTCGCGCACCCCGAAAATCGTTGTGGTGGAGAGCAACCCGGGTAGCGAGGCAACCCGCACCGCGGCCATCAGAAGTTGTGCCCACTCCTTGGTCGAGTCCGGCCACCGCCCGGACACCACGAAACCCTTGAGAGACCCGCGCGAATGGAACGGGGCGATCTCGATCGCCCGTCCGGACCCGAAATCCATTTCGCCTCCCGGCATCGCAGAGCTGTGGCCCGACACGCCTGTGGGTCGATGAGCTCAGGATGCGGTAGGTCCTGGCTGGCACGCAAGAGGACGCGACTGCTAACGCCGACCAAAGAAGGCACAAACAGCCCGGAAACAACGAACCCGGCCCAGTCTGGAGACTGGGCCGGGTTCCTGATGACCGGGTGGACGGAGCCGAGGTCAGGCGGGCGGGTAGACGCCCATTCCCTTGGCCTTCTCCGTCTGCCAGAAGATGTCGGCGATCTCGTCGATGGTGGCGAGCAGCTTCTCGGCGACGGCCACGTCCAGCGACTTCTTGACGTCGCCGGCACCGTGCACGCCGTCCCAGAACAGCTGGTGCAGGTTCGGGAACTGCTCGAAGTGATCCTTGGTGAAGAAGTCGGCCCACAACACCATCAGGTGGTGCTTGACCAGTTCGGCGCGCTCCTCCTTGATGATGATGGCGCGCGTCTTGAAGTGCTCGTCATCCGAGTCGTGGTACTTCTGCAGCGTTTTGAGGCACGACAGCGCCTCGATCTTGGCCTGCGCGGGGTCGTAGACGCCGCAGTACAGATCGCAGTGGGCATGGGCGGGTTCTGAGTTGGCGAAAAGTCGATGCAGCATGGTCCTAACTTACCCTTACGGCATGCGGCGAAACCATGGGTGGGGTCCCACGGGATCCGGCTGGCCGCTGCGCCGTTTCGTCGTGGCCGAGGACTCGATGCGTCCGGCGCTGCAGCCCGGCGACGGGTTGTTGGCGGTGCGTCTCGGCGCTCCGAAGGTGGGACAGCTGCGGTTGTTCCGCGATCCTCGGCGGTCCACCCGCTGGCTGGTCAAACGGGTCTCGGCGGTCTACGGCAACGGCCGCAGAGCAATCTTCGAGTTCCGGTCCGACAATCCCGACGCGCGCGGCGCGGTCGACTCACACGAACTGGGCTGGGTGTCCGCGGCGGGGTCCTACGTGGTGATCTGGACCGCGCGTGCACCGGGCGGCCGACGGCACTGACGGAGGAGCGTCAGTACAGGACGATCAGCGCGAGGACGCCGAGCAGGATCAGCGCGATGATGCCCGCGCGCAGGAAGGCCATCAGCTGACTGCGGGTGTAGACGCGCGACGCCGATTGCCATTCGGATGGCCGGAACGCGGGGCCGGAGCCCGTCGACGACGCCATCAGAGGTCCTTCACCTGCACGCTGTAATACCTCCCCCAGTGAGATCTGTCACATGCCACTCGTGTGACGCCGATCATAACCCCAGCTGTTCGCTGCTGAGAAATCGGGCACAGACTGCTGAGCGCCAGCGTAGCGAATAGTTAGCACGGCGAGCGATTTCGCTCGCATTCGCCCAGCCCTGTTGATCACACCCGCGTCGCAGGCCGGACTTGTCCACAGAGAACTGTCAGCGCCGCCTTGACTGGGCGGCTCACAGCGGGTGAGGCCGGTAGCCCGGCCTGTGGATGAACCTGTGGAAACTGTGGATAGCGTCCGCATTGCTGCCCCCGGTCGACGCGCCGGTGAGGTCCGTCGTTCGGGCCATCGGACCCGTGTCAGCATGAGAGGTATGGACGACGCAACGGTGCCCCAGGCAGCAATCGGTGATGTGCCCACGACGTTCGACGACACCGTGGTGCTCCTCGATGTGCGCGAAGACGACGAGTGGCAGCGTGGGCACGCGCCCGGCGCGCAGCACATCCCGATGGGCGACGTGCCGGCCCGTATGGCCGAGATCGACACCGAAGCCCGGTTGTTCGTGGTGTGCCATGCGGGCGGCCGGTCGCAGCGCGTCGCCCAGTACCTGGCCCGGAACGGTTTCGAACCGGTCAACGTCTCCGGTGGCATGCTCAGCTGGGTCGAGGCGGGACGTCCGGTCGTCACCGACGACGGGAATGCCGGGAGTGTGTGACGCGGGATGCGTCCGTCGGCTCAACGACGTTTCTGACGCCCGGCCGGGCCGCCATTAGGCTGGTCCGGTGATCCAGGTCTGCTCCCAGTGCGGGACGCGGTGGAACGTCCGTGACAAGCAGCGGGTGTGGTGTCCCCGCTGCCACGGCACGTTGCTTGCGCCGTCGGGTGCCGCACCCCAGTCGCAGTGGGGCCCGCCCGCGCAGTCCGGGTCGCCGCAGCCGGGCCCGCGCCGCACCGGCCCGCTACTGCCCGCCGGCTACCGATGGGTGGCGGTACGTCCCGGCGCACCGCCACCGCCCCGCGGTCGGCGACGCGACCTGGGCCCGACCCCGCGCTATCTGAGCATTCCGCGATGGGGCCTGGTCGAACATTTCGACACCCCCGAAGAGAAGCAGGTGGCGCGATCGGGTCCTTCTGCGGCCGCGGTGCGCAAGGTCTTGCTGGCGACCGTTGCGGTGCTGGGCGCTGCGGCCTTCGTGCACCTGGTGCGCTACGTCCTGCTCATCATCAACCGCAGTGTGCTGTTGAATCCCTGGGTCGCCGGGGCGGCGACGTGGGGCGGCATCGTGGTCAGTGTCCTGGCCGCCTTCCTGGTCGTGGCGAGCGCGGTGGTGTTGACCAATTGGCTCATCGCCCGGCGGGCCGCCGCCTATGCGCACCGCGGTCAGCAGGACCCACGACCGACGTGGGCGCTGCGGGCCGGCTGTCTGATCCCGGTGCTCAACCTGGCCTGGGCGCCGACCTTCGTCATCGAGCTGGCCGACGTGGAAGCCAGGCATCGGTGGCTTCGCCGGCCGATCGTGGTGTGGTGGCTGATCTGGGTGGTTGCCACGGCTGTCTCGGCCTTCTCGACGGCGACCGCGTTCACCACCGACGCCCAGGGAATCGCCGACAACACGATGGCGACCATCGTCGCCTATCTGTTCGGCATGGCCGCGGTGCTGCTGGCGTTGCAGGTCTTCCTCGGTTTCGAACGCCAGCCGGTGGAGAAACCGGCCCACCGGTGGGTCATGGTGGCCGCCGAGCCGCCGAACCGGAAAGACTCCCGTTCCGCGCGTGCGGTTGAGCCCGAAGGGCAGGACCCGGCAGCATAGCGGTATGAGCCCGGGCCCGACGGTCGGCAACCATCCGTTCGTGGTGGCGCACCGCGGCGCGTCAGCTGACCGCCCCGAACACACGCGCGCGGCGTACGAGCGCGCCCTGGCAGAAGGGGCCGACGGCGTCGAGTGTGATGTCCGGCTGACCAGGGACGGGCACCTGGTGTGCGTCCACGACCGTCGCCTGGACCGGACCTCGACCGGGAGCGGGCTGGTCAGCGAGATGACGCTGGCCGAACTGCGGAACCTGGACTACGGCTCGTGGCACCCGAGCTGGCGTGCGGACGGCAGTCACGGGGACACGGGGCTGCTCACCCTCGACGACCTGGTCTCGTTGGTGCTGGACTGGAACCGCCCCGTGAAGATGTTCATCGAGACCAAGCACCCCGTCCGCTACGGCGCGCTGGTCGAGAGCAAGGTGCTGGCCCTGCTGCATCGTTACGGCATCGCCTCACCCGCGTCGGCGGATCTCTCCCGTGCGGTGGTGATGTCGTTTTCTGCCGCGGCGGTGTGGCGGATCCGCCGCGCGGCGCCGCTACTGCCGACCGTCCTGCTCGGCGACACCTCCCGCTATCTGGGGGGCAGCGCAGCGACGACGGTCGGCGCCACCGCCGTCGGACCGTCGATCGCGACGCTGCGTGAGCATCCCGAACTGGTCGATCGCGCCGCGGCGCAGGGGCGCGCGTTGTACTGCTGGACCGTCGACCACTACGAGGACGTGCAGTACTGCCGGGATCTGGGGGTGGCCTGGGTGGCCACGAACCACCCCGGCCGCACCAAGACGTGGTTGCAGAACGGGTTGACGGGGGCGGGCCGCGACTAGAGCGCTCCGCCGGCTGCTCTCGGGGCGGCGGGATCTGCGGCCGGTGCCGACGCCTCGCGCGCCACGAAGTCCTCGAGGTGGAACAGATCGGTCCCGGCCCGTTCGGCGATCCGCAGCAGGGTCGTCATCAGCGCGACCTCTTCGACCTGTTCCTGCAGGAACCACTGCATGAACTGTTCACCGAGGTAATCTCCTTCGTCGCGGGCGGTGGCCGCGAGGCGGCTGATCTGGTCGGTGACCGCGCGTTCGAGCGTGAGTGCCAACGCGAGGGCCTCCCGTGGCGCGGCGAAGGTGTTCTGAACCGGTTCGAGGGCGGGGATCTCGGCCGGCAGATCACGGTCGAGCAGGTACTGCACCAGCATCATCGCGTGATTGCGTTCCTCGACCGACTGGCGATAGAACAGCGCCGCCAGCTGGGGGAGGTCGTCGCCGTCGAAGTAGACGGCGATGGCGAGGTACTGGTTGGACGCGCCGAGTTCGCTGCCGATCTGGTCCTGCAGGAGGTGGTGAAACTTTGAGTCCAGTGTGTGGTCGACTGCGAGGTTCGTCATGGGTGCAGAATATCGCAGCTCAGATGCTATTTTTCACTGAGGTAGACCTAATGCAGGTGAGCGTTTCCTAAGTAAGGGTCGCCGCTGTGACGGTCCGCACAATCCGACAAAGAGTTTGCTGAACTCAGGGCGTTCCCGATTCGAGGAGGTCGCCGGGCACCGGGGAGTCCGAGGCGAGGGCGCCGAACAGCCGCTGCGCGGCGTCGCTGTCCCAGACCACGATCGACCCCGAGCCGTTCTCGGTGAACTCGCCGATCGGCACCGTGACCGTCGTCGGGTCACCCTGCAGGGCCCAGGCCAGGCGGGTTAGATCCCAGACGTGGTCGCCGTCGCCGACACTGAGCGTGGCGCCGGCAGCACTGGCCAGTGGGTACCAGCGCAGCGGATTGAGCAACACCGCGGGGCTCGCCGCCCGGTGGATTAGTGCGGCCATGAACAGGCGTTGATGCACCATGCGGTCGAGGTCGGCGCGGGGCGTGGCTCGGCTGCGGACGAACCCCAGGGCCTGTTGTCCGTCCAGCTGCTGGCAGCCGGCGGGCAGGTCGATGCCGGCCAGCGGGTCGGTGATCGGGTCACTCAGGCACATCTCGACGCCACCCACCGCGTCGACCAGTCCGGCGAACCCCCCGAAGCCGACCTCGGCGTAATGGTCGATGCGCAGGCCGGTGGCCTGTTCCACGGTCTGCGCCAGCAGTTGAGGCCCGCCGACGGCGAATGCGGCGTTGATCTTGTCGCTGCCGTAGCCCGGGATCTCCACGTAGGAGTCGCGGGGAATCGACACCATGGTGGCCGTGGAGTCGGAGAACAGGGCCGGCAGGTGCACCACGAGGATGGTGTCGGTGCGCCCTTCGCCGACCTCGCCGCCGGTGGCCAACTGGGCCTGTTGCTCGGGGGTCAGTCCGATGCGGCTGTCGGAGCCGACGATCAGCCAGGTGGTGCCGGCGCCCTGGGCCGGCCGGTCGGGGTAGTCGGTGAGCGCGGTGACGCGCGTCATCGTCGAATCGACCCAGAACGCCGCGCCGACCAGCGCGACGCCCGCCAGCAGCACACAGACCAGCGCCACTCGAAGGACGCGGCGCAGGCGTCCGGGTTTGCGACGTTTGGGCGGTGGCGGCGCGGGTCGCTGCGGGGGTGCCGGTGGTGGGGGAGCAGGTGGCGCAGCGCTAGGCGGTCGGGGAGGAGGGGGCGCTGGGCGGCGCGGCGGCGCGGGGCGCCGGGCGGGCCCTGGCGGGGGCGGGGGTGGCCGGTGCTGCCGCGGCGGGGGCGGTGGCCGATACGGCGGCGGAGGCGCAGGCGGCGGAGGCGCAGGCGGCGGCTGGTGACGAGGGTCGCGACGGATCGCCGGTGGGGGCTCCCGACGGTCGGGGAAGCCTGCCGGGGGTCGGCGAAACCCCGGATACGGCGGCCGCTCGTCGGTCACAGCAAGAATGTACGCGCCGCCGGTGGCTACTGAAGCCAGCCCAGCCGGCCTGCCAGCAGGGAATATCCGACGAACGCGACCGCGTCGATCAGCGTGTGGGCGATGATCAGCGGCCACAGGCGCCCGGTGCGCTGCCAGACGAAGCCGAACACCAGTCCCATCGCGACGTTGCCCAGCCCGGCGCCGAACCCCTGATAGAGGTGGTAGACGCCGCGCAGCAGGCTCGAGATCAGCAGGGCGAGCCAGGGGTTGACGCGGAGCTGGCGCAGCCGCGTGAGCAGGAACCCGACGACGATGATCTCCTCGGCCCAGCCGTTGCCGAACGACAGCAGCAGCAACACCGCGACACGCCACCAGGTGTCGTTGAGCTCGGCCGGTTCGACAGCAGCGTTGACGCCGAGGATGCGTGCGATCTGGTAGAGCGCCAGCCCCGGCACTCCGATCAGGGCGGCCAACCCGAGCCCGCCCAGCACGTCGCCGCGCCACCGGATCCGTCCCAGGCCGATGCGGGCGGGCCCGTCGCCGCCACGCCACAGCAGGTAGACGGCCAGCGCGCCCCAGGCCAGCAGCTGGAACAGACTGGCGAGATTGAGGCCGAGGTCGATGAGGTCGAACGGCGAGCGACGTGGGTTGAGGGCCACGATCTGGCCCGAGAGCCCCAACAGGACACTTTCGATCAGGCTCAGCAGCGACGTGTAGGCGCTGAGCGCGAAGGTGACCGCCAGGACGACGGCGATCTCGATGCGCAGCGCACGTCGCTGCGCCTCGGTCAGCTCGTCGCTCGGGCCGGTCACCGCAGCCACGGTAGCCGTCCCCCGAGGGGCCGCGGTGTCCGGCAGCGCTCAGGCGCCGCGGGCGCGCAGCCCGTTGAGGAACGGACAGCCCATCAGTACGCGGATCGCCTGGCTGAGTGCGGTCACGTCGTCGACCGGTCGGGTGAACGGCAGGCGGACGTCGTGGTCCCCGTCGGCGGATTCGATGCGCAACCGGACGCCGTAGCGGTCCAGGCCCAGCGGACGGACCCGCCCCCGACGCAATGTGCTCGGCAGGCGGGCGGCCAGTCGGTCCACCACGTCGTGGTGTGCGGCTTCGAGATGCTGCAGCCAGCAGGACTCCATGGCGCAGAACGGATCCGGACGAGCCGTCAGCAGGGCCGCCGGGGGGACGGACTCGGCGCCGGTGGCATCGGCCACCACCACGGACTCGATCTGCAGCCGCAGGATCGCGAGCCGGACGTCGCGTCCGGATCCGGGTCCGATGCCGGAGTTGTCCGAATTGACCTGCAGGAGAGCGGGGTTCGGGTCGGTGCTGGCGACGCGGTCCAGCAGCGCGGGCAGCTCACCGGCCGGCACCTGTCGGAGCCGGCCCCGGATCCAGACCAGCGCACGCACCGGTTCGCGCAGCGCAAGCGGCGCGTAGTCGGTCATCTCGAGCACGGCCGGTACGCCGGCGGCACCCGCGCAGGCGATGGCGGAGAGGACGGTTCCGGGCGCGCCGTCGTCGGGCGCCGCGACCACGAACGAGCCGTCGTCGAGCAGGTGGTGCACGGGTGTGGGGGTGGGGTCGCCCCCGGCCACCGCGAGCATCGCCCCGTCGGCGCGGACACAGGCGCTGCGGATCCGCTCCGCCGTGGTGGGCGCCGAAGTCGGTGCGGAAACAGCCATCGCGACACCTTTCTGTTGGTAAGGTGAGGCTAACTTAACTCCATGGGTATCGGCGGCGCAAGGCTTTCCCGCAGCGGAACGGCATTACCACGCCGACCGGATACGCTGGTGCGGTGCCCGGCATCGCTTATCTCGGCCCCGAAGGAACGTTCACCGAGGCGGCGCTTCGTGCCATCGAGGCGCAGGGCCTGATCCCACCCGCCGAGACGCTCGATCCCTCGCCGCTGACCCCGATACCCACCGAGAGCACCGTCGCCGCGCTGGCCGCAGTGCGTGCCGGCGACGCCGACTACGCCGTCGTGCCGATCGAGAACTCGATCGACGGGTCGGTGTCCCCGACGCTGGACAGCCTCGCCGCTGATGCGCCCCTGCAGATCTTCGCCGAGCTGACACTCGAGGTGTCGTTCACCATCGCGGTGCGGCCCGCCACCACAGCCGGCGACGTGCGGACCGTGGCCGCCTTCCCGGTGGCCGCCGCCCAGGTCAAACACTGGCTTGCTGCCCACCTGCCGAAAACCGAACTCGTACCGGCCAATTCGAACGCCGCCGCCGCCAAGGACGTCGCGGCCGGTCAGGCCGACGCCGCCGTCACGACCGCGCTGGCGGCCCAGCGATACGGGCTGCAGGCCCTGGCCGGCGACGTCGTGGACGAGGCCAACGCGCGCACCCGGTTCGTGCTCGTGGGTGCGCCCGGACGGCCACCGAAGCGCACCGGGGCCGACCGCACCTCCGTCGTGCTACGGCTGGACAACGCGCCCGGGGCGCTGGTCGCGGCGATGACCGAACTGGCCATCCGCGACATCGACCTGACCCGCATCGAATCCCGACCCACCCGCACTGAACTCGGTACCTACATGTTCTTCCTGGATTTCGTCGGACACATCGACGACGACTCGGTCGCCGAAGCGCTGCGTGCACTGCACCGGCGCTGTGCCGACGTCCGCTACCTGGGGTCCTGGCCCACCGGCGAGGTCGCCGGGGCGGCGCCGCCCCCGATGGACGAGGCAGCAGCATGGCTGGACGGGTTACGCGAGGGACACCCGTGAGCGGCCGGCTGGTACTGGTCCGGCACGGGCAGACGCACAGCAACGTGGCGCGACGCCTGGACACCCGGCCGCCGGGTGCCGAGCTGACCGACCTCGGGCGCGAGCAGGCCCGCGGCTTCGCGGCCGCCCTGACCGAACCGCCCGGACTGATCGTGCACTCGACGGCGACCCGCGCCGTGCAGACCGCCACCGAGGTCCACGCCGCGATCCCGGCCGCCGTCGGGGGATTGCACGAATTCGACGGTATCCACGAAGTCCAGGTCGGTGACCTGGAGAACCGCAGCGACGAGGCCGCCCACGACGAGTTCAACGGCACCTACCGGCGCTGGCACGGCGGCGAACTGAGCTTGGCGCTGCCCGGCGGAGAGAACGGCCACCAGGTACTGGAACGCTATCTGCCGGTCCTCGACCGGCTTCGCCGGCAGTACCTCGACGACGACGGGTGGCACCGCGACATCGTCGTGGTCAGCCACGGCGCGGCGATCCGGCTGGTGGCGGCGGTACTGGGCGGCGTCGACGGCGCCTTCGCGATCGACCACCACCTGGCCAACACCGAATCAGTGGTGCTGGCCCCGGTCGCCGCGGAGCGGTGGGAGTGCCTGCGGTGGGGCGCGGTGAGCCCGCCGTTTCACCCCGAGCCCAGCGCGGTCACGGTGCGTGACGGTGGAGCGCCGATGTCAGCCGACCCGATGGGCTGACACCGCGACCACGACGTCGCACGTGCATCCCACCGCGTCACAGTCCAGGTGCAACGCGTGAGCGACATCGGTGACAAAGCAGTCGGGTTCGGTGCACTCGTCACGGCGGTACGGATGGTGGATCAACGCACCGTGACAGTGCTCCAAGCCCGCCCGGCAGGCGCGGCACTGTTCGGTCATGATCCGTTCATAGCACCTGTCCCCGACAGAATCGGGTTGCCGCGCGCAGCCTTTCGCGTCACGCCCAGCCGAGTTCGTGCAGGCGCTCGTCATCGATGCCGAAGTGGTGGGCGACCTCGTGGATCACCGTGACCGCGACCTCGTCGACCACCTGCTGCTCGCTGTCGCACACGTCCAGCAAGGCCTCGCGGTAGATGCTGATGGTGTCGGGCAGCGCCCCGGCGTAGAACGAGTCCCGCTCGGTGAGCGCGACACCCTCGTAGAGCCCCAACAGGTCGGGCTCCTCGGCGTTGCGGTCGGCGACCAGGATCACCACGTTGTCGATCGCCGCGGCCAGCTGCTGCGGGATCAGGTCGAGGGCGTCACCGACCAGTTCCTCGAACCGTTGCGGGCTCATCCGCACGGCCACCGGGCTACATCCCCGGCGGCGGCGGGGGCAGGGGAGCGGGCGCCGGCGGTGGCGGCGGCAGCGCCGGCGCGGGCGGCGCAGCAGGATCGGCGGGCGGCGGCGCATCCGCGGGCGGGGGCGGCGGGACGTCACCGGGCGGCGGCAGCGGCGGCGGAGGCGGCCCGTTGAGGAACGTGTTGCCGCCCGGAGCGGGGCCGTCGGCCGGAGGAGCCGGCTCGGATTGCGAGGCCTCGCCGCCGGTGGCCAGCTGCGGCAGATGCTGGGTCTGGTCGCTCTGGCTGCCGCCGGACTGCGACCCCTGCGACGACTGAGACCCCTGCGAGGACGACTGGGAGGACTGCGACGACGACTGGGACGGGGACTCGTCGGGAATCGGGATGGGCGGCAGGTTGAGCCGCTCGGCCGGGATGTCCGGCGGCGGCACCGGCGGCTGACCGTTGATCAACAGCGGGCCCTTGGCGCTGTTGAGCAGCGTGGACCAGCCGCCGTTGCCCAGTGTCGCGCCGATACTGCAGGAGACCTGTCGGCTGCCCGCCGACCAGCTCGGCAGCGAGATGGTGCTGTACACCAGGGTCAGCGTGGTCTCACGCAACTCGATCGGCGCCAGGTAGGCGTCGGTGATCTGGGTGCACGTGTCCTTGATGAACGTGTCCTGCTCCGGCTCGGGCGGCAGCGCATCGGGGAAACGCTCGGCGAGGTTCACCGCGCCGGTGACCTCCATCGCGTGCGGGGCCGCGCAGTCGACCGGGATGTCGGTCGGCTGATTAGTGGCCGGGTCGATGCCCAGGCAGGTGCCGGGGGGCCACACCTTGGACTGGTCGATCTCGGCGACCTTGCCGGTGAACGTCAGCTGCTGGTTGTTCGGACCGGGCAGCTGCAGGCCGCACAACATCCGGCGCTCCCCGGTGGTGCGCCAGGCCTTCTCGCCCGACCACAGCATGCTGATGGTGAACCGGCTGTTGGGGTCGAAGCGGGGGCCGAGATAACGCTTCACCGCCGCCGAGCACTGTTCCTGGCTGATCTGCTGGATGCGCGCCGCGGACGGCGGGGGCGCCTCGGGTCCGTACTCGCTGCCGGGGAAGGTCCGCATGTCCACCGACTCGGCGACCTCGAACCGGTGCTCGGCGGCACAGTCGACGATCTCGGCGGCATCGGGGGTGCGGTCGGGCCAGCTGAGGCAGTCGCCCGCCTTCGCGTGGTCGAAGGTGTCGTTGCCGCGAGGGCCCAGCGAGATCGCGTTGGCGGTCAGCCCGCTGCTGCGCTCGGACTGCGGCAGCGCGGTGATCACGCCGGCGATCAGCAGTCCGCCGAGCGCGGTGAGCAGCAACGCGCGCCGGGTCGACTCCGCCTGCAGGCTGCGCCACCACCGCGCCTTGGGCGCCTGCGCCTGTCCGTGGTTCGCCCCGGATTCGTCGTGCATGTGTTCGGGTCCCTCCGCCATCGCGCTCCATTGTGACAGGCGTGTCAGGTGCTGTGACAAGAGATGCAGTTGTAACGTAATGCGGTTGTGCCGGACGGGGTGCTCACCCCGTAGGGTTTTGGCCGTGATCGACCTCAAGGTGCTTCGCGAAAACCCCGACGTGGTGCGCGCCTCGCAGCAGGCCCGCGGGGAGGACGCCGGTCTCGTCGACGCGCTCGCCGCGGCCGACGCCACCCGTCGGGCGGCGATCTCCTCGGCCGACAACCTGCGCGCCGAGCAGAAATCGGCGAGCAAGCAGATCGGCAAGGCGTCCGCCGAGGAGCGGCCCGCCCTGCTGGCCGCGGCCAAGGACCTGGCCGAGAAGGTGAAAGCGGCCGAGGCGGCGCAGGCCGAGGCCGAGCGCGCCTACACCTCGGCGCACATGGCGATCTCGAACGTCATCATCGACGGCGTGCCCGCCGGCGGCGAGGACGACTTCGTGGTGCTCGACACGGTGGGCGAACCGCCGGCGATCACCGACCCCAAAGACCACCTCGAGCTCGGGGAGTCGCTCGGGCTGATCGACATGGAGCGCGGTGCGAAGGTGTCCGGCTCCCGCTTCTACTTCCTGACCGGTGTCGGAGCGCTGCTGCAGCTGGGACTCTTCCAGCTCGCGGTGCGCGTCGCGGTCGACAACGGGTTCACGCTGATGATCCCGCCGGTGCTGGTCCGCCCCGAGGTGATGGCCGGCACCGGGTTCCTCGGCGCCCACGCCGACGAGGTCTACCGCGTCGAGGCCGACGACCTCTACCTGGTCGGCACCTCGGAGGTCCCGCTGGCCGGCTACCACGCCGACGAGATCCTGGACCTGTCGGCGGGCCCGAAGCGCTACGCCGGCTGGTCGTCGTGCTTCCGGCGCGAGGCCGGCAGCTACGGCAAGGACACCCGCGGCATCATCCGTGTGCACCAGTTCGACAAGGTCGAGGGCTTCGTCTACTGCCGCCCCGAGGAGGCCGAGGCCGAGCACGACCGGCTGCTGGGGTGGCAGCGCCAGATGCTGGCCCACATCGAGGTGCCCTACCGGGTGATCGACATCGCCGCCGGTGACCTCGGCTCCTCGGCGGCGCGCAAGTTCGACTGCGAGGCCTGGGTGCCGACCCAGAAGACCTACCGGGAGCTGACCTCCACGTCGAACTGCACCACGTTCCAGGCGCGGCGGTTGGCGGTGCGCTACCGCGACGAGAACGGCAGGCCGCAGACCGCCGCGACGCTCAACGGGACGCTGGCCACCACCCGCTGGCTGGTGGCGATCCTGGAGAACCACCAGCAGCCCGACGGCAGCGTGCGGGTGCCCGCCGCGTTGGTGCCCTACGTGGGCGCCGAGGTGCTGACCCCGGTGCGCTGAGCCGGTTAGGGTTGCCCATGACCGCGTCGGTGGTGCAGTTGTGGCGTTTCCCGGTGAAGTCGATGGGCGGAACCCCGGTCGACCGGCTCCGCATCGACCGGCGCGGCGTGCACGCCGACCGGTTGTGGGCGGTCCGCGACGTGGAACGCGACATCACCGCGTCGGCGCGCAAAGTGCCCGCCCTGCTGGGCTGTTCGGCGCGCTACGCCGCCGAACCCGGACCTGACGCCGGACCGGGCAACGCCCCCGAGGTCATCATCGCGCTGCCCGACGGCACCGAACTGTCCAGCGCCGATCCCGGCGTCGACGCTGCGCTGTCCACGGTGGCCGACCGCGAGGTGCGGCTGACGTCGCTGCCGGCCGCCGACGACGTCAGCCTGCACCGGTTGTCGATTCGCCAGAGCCGTGCCGGTTTCGCGCCCAGCGAGGTGCGCAGCGACTTCGGGCTGTCGGATACCGAGGCGCTGCCCGACACGTCGGTGTTCTCCACCAGGCAGATGCTGACGTTGGCCCGCTTCGCCACCCCGCCGGGGACATTCGTCGATCTCAGCCCGGTCCACCTGCTCAGCACCACCAGCCTGGCGTCGCTGGCCGGTGCGGGCCTGCCCTACGACGTGCGTCGATTCCGGCCGAATATGCTGGTGGAACTGGCACAGCCGGGAGGTGGCTACCCCGAGAGCGGTTGGGTCGGCGCGCAGGTCACCGTCGGTGCGGTGACGGTGCGGGTGACCAATCCGACGATCCGGTGCGTGGTGCCGACCCGGGCCCAGCCCGGGCTTGAACCCGATCGCGCGCTGACCAGGCGCCTCGCCGAGGCCACCGACCGCTTCCTCGGGGTCTATGCCGACGTCACCGGCCCCGGTGTGGTGCAGGTGGGGGACCCGGTGCAGGTCGGTGTGCCCGCGGCGGCCGGGGTGTGGCGCCGGACCGCCGCGGCGGCGGGGCAGGCCACGATGCGGGGACTGCAGAGCGTGCTGGAGGCGACGCTGCTGCGCGGGCGATGACGCCGCCGCGGTACTGGGCGCTGCTGCTGTGGGCGGTCACCGCCGCGGCGCTGTTCGCGGCGCTGCTGCTGGCCGCGTTCAGCTACGGGACGTGGGCCTACGGCCGGTACCTGGACCGCGACGGCCTGGTGACGCAGGCGAGGGTCGTCGACAGCGACGTCACCGGGGTCTCGGTCGAGTTCACCAACTATCGCGGGTCGCGGTCGGTGGCCGAGGTGCGGTGGTGGGCGCCGGGGGCACCGGGCGTCGGTGACGAGATCGCCGTCGTCTACGACCCGTGGGATCCGCGCGACGCGGTGCGGGCGGGTCGTCCGGAGAATCGGATGATCGCGATCGCGGCGGGCGCGGGGTCGGCCGTCATGGTGAGCGTCGCCGTCGGGGCGGGGGTGGGCGCCGGCCTGATCCACCGCGCGCGGCGGCGTTAGCTCGGCAGCAGATCGTCGAGCAGGGCCAGGAACTCCTTGGGGCGCACGGGCGTACAGGCCGGGTCGGGAAAAGAACCGGCGACGTCGAAGGTGACCAGCGTCGACTTGATCGGGCGGTAGATGTCCAGCGGCAGCCAGCGGCGCAGATCCGAGCTGCCCCACAGGCGGAACCGCTGCAGGAACAAGCCCAACGGCTCGGACCGGTAACTGCGGATGTCGCGCAGCGGGATGACTTTCGACGTGCCGGACGGAAAGTGGTAGCGGCGCAACGTCAACGCCTCCCGGTCCAGTTGGATCCGGCCGTCATCGTAGAACTGCCGCGCGGGCGCGCTCATGCCTTCGCCGACCGCAACTCGTGCCCCTTGGTGGTCAGGCACCGACCGTTGGTCAGATTCCACTGCCACCCGTGCAGGTTGCAGGTCAGCGTGGTGCCTTCGACGACACCGAACTTCGACAGATCGGCCTTCAGGTGCGGGCACCGGCGCTGGATCTCCCAGCCGTCCAGCGTGATCGACGCGCTGTCGTCGTGCGCCTCGGCGAACCACCCGTCGGCGTAGGCGATCCGTTCGTCGGTCAGGCACTTGAAGAACGTGTACAGGTACTCGTTGTAACCGCCCACCCGCCAGGCGGTGAACCGGGTGGACAGGAAGATGGTGTTCACCCAGTCCGGTTCGCGGTCGCGCAGTACGGTGCGCACCAGCTCCGGTGCGATCGCGAACCCGTAGCGGAACTTCTCGTCCGCAATGGGTTCGCGCACAGCGTGTTTGGGAAAGTCGATGACCACGGTTTCCGAGTGGCCGGAACCCTCCAGTCGCAGCTCCACCGGATATCCGATGCCGTCGCAGATCTGGTCGCTCTGCACCATGATCGGCTCGAACAGTTCGCGCAGCGGTTCGAGCAGCGGCTCGCCCTGCGCGGGCGCCCAGCGGGCCTTCTCGGCGGCCAGCACCGGTGCCATCCGCTCGGCGTAGTCGGCGATGTAGTCCGCCTTGCCGGTGGTGAAGATCGCCTCCACGTCGCCGTCGGGCAGCGGGTGGGTGAGCGAATCGAGCTGCGCACCGCGGAAATCGGCGGTGGAGCCGGGGATCATCAACAACCCGCCGTGGTGGTCGTGGGCCCGCATCTCGTCGAGGAAGACCATCTGGTCGGGGAAGATGTTCGCGGGGTCGCCGTGGTCGTCGTTGAGGTCGCGCAGGTCCGGGTCCAGGAAGCAGGGCGGTCCGGCCGACGGGATCACCCACGTGGCGCCGACCTGGGCGATGTACTGGCGGCAGCGGTCCATCTGGCGCTGGCGCTTCTGCGTTCCGAACGCCTCCTTGGCGCGCGCGGGCATCTCGTAGACCATCGGGTACCAGATGGCGCCGGAGTACTGCAGCATGTGCACGTCGATCTGGCCGAAGTCGGAGTGCAGCACGTCGAGGTCGACCGGTCGCGCATCGTTCATGTTGAACGCGACCGTCTCGCCGTCGTCGACGACCAGTCCCGAGTCGCCGATGGGCCCGTCGGCCGGGGCGCGCAGCGCGATGATCATCACGTCCAGGTCGCCCTTGGGCCCGCTCACCCGGTGCTTGACCGAGTCGGTGGTCTCGAAGAACCGGGAGAACCCGAGTCCCTCCAGTTCCCGGCGCAGGTCGGGCACCGGGAAATCGGGCAGCAGCACCACGGCGTCCTTGTTGACGCGCTCGCGCAGGTTCTGCGGATCGAAGTGGTCCTTGTGCAGGTGGGAGACGTAGAGGTAGTCGACGTCGCCCAGCGCCGCCCAATCCAGCCCGCTGTTGTCGGGGAACGGGAACCACGACGCGAAGTAGGCCGGGTTGACCCACGGGTCGCACAGGATGGACCCGGCCTTGGTGTCGATCCGGAATCCGGCGTGTCCGACGCTGGTGACCTGCACAAATACCCCTTCGATACGCCCTCGACGACGCTGTCGCGGATCGTCTGAACAGCTGCGTACTCCGCACCGCAGCTTAGTCCTGTCCGATGGGCCCCGTCGTTCTGGTGAGCCGGTCCTCGGATTACGCTGACGGCTGTGGAACCGGTATACGGCACAGTCATCCAGCTGGCCCGGCTGGTCTGGCGCGCCCAGGGGCTGACGTTCACCGTGACCGGCGTGGAGAACCTGCCGCGCACCGGTGGTGCGGTGGTCGCGATCAACCACACCAGCTACTTCGACTTCACCTTCGCCGGGTTGCCCGCCTACCGGCAGCATCTGGGCCGCAAGGTGCGCTTCATGGCCAAGAAAGAGGTCTTCGACCACAAGATCACCGGGCCGATCATGCGCAGCCTGCGCCACATCGAGGTCGACCGGAACAGCGGGGCGGCCTCGTTCGAGGCGGCGTGCCGCATGCTCGAGGAAGGCGAGCTGGTCGGCGTCTACCCCGAGGCGACCATCAGCCGCAGCTTCGAGATCAAACAGTTCAAATCCGGGGCCGCCCGGATGGCGATCGCCGCCGGGGTGCCGATCGTGCCGCACATCGTCTGGGGTGCCCAGCGCATCTGGACGAAGGGGCACCCGAAGAATCTGCGCCGGCCCAAGGTGCCCATCTCGATTGCCGTCGGCAAGCCGATCGAGCCGACGCTGCCCGCCGAGGAATTGACCGCGCTGCTGCACTCGCGGATGCAGCACCTGCTCGAGCAGGTCCAGGATGCGTACGGCCCGCACCCGCCCGGCGAGTTCTGGGTTCCGCACCGGATGGGTGGCGGGGCGCCGTCGCTGGCCGAGGCCAACCGGATGGACGCCGAGGAAGCAGCGGCCAAGGCCGCGCGACGCGCGCAGCCGCCGCAGGCGGGTGACGGTTTCACCGGGGCACCGGGCTAGGCGCCATGGAGCCGGTCTTCCGCACGCTGGAGATCGCGGCCCACGCGGTGGTCCGGGCCACCGGAACGCGGATCACCTACCACGGGCTGGACCATCTGCCCAGGTCCGGTGGTGCGGTCATCGCGATCAACCACACCGGCTACGTGGACTGGCTCCCCGCGGCGCTGGCCGCCGAGAACCGGGGTCGCCGGATGCGGTTCATGATCAAAGCCGAGATGGCCGAGGTGCCGGTCATCGGCTGGCTGATCCGGCACACCAAGACCATCCCCGTCGACCGGCAGGCCGGCGCCGAGGCGTTCGCCGCGGCCGTGCGGGCGCTGCGGGACGGTGAGATCGTCGGGGTCTATCCGGAGGCCACGATCAGCCGCAGCTTCGAACTCAAGGAGTTCAAGACCGGTGCCGCCCGGATGGCGCTGCAGGCGCAGGTGCCGATCGTTCCGCTGGTCGTCTGGGGCGCTCACCGGAAATGGACCAAGGACCACCCGCGGGCGCTGGGCCGCACCAAGACCCCGGTCAGCGTCGCGGTGGGTGCTCCGCTGGCGCCTGAGGGCAGTGTGGCGGTGGTCGACGCCGCCCTGCGCGCGGAGATGACGCGTCTGCTGCATGATGTGCAAGCCGGTTATCCCCGGCCGAAGGGAGCGTTCTGGGTGCCACGCCGACTGGGCGGCTCTGCGCCGACCCCCGAGCAAGCCAAGGTCCTCGATGCCGAGGAGCTCGCGGAGCGGGCGCGCAGGCGGGCCGAGCGCCCATGACCCCTGAGCTCATCGCCACCGATGTCGACGGCACACTGCTCGACGACGACGAGAAGGTCACGGCCAGGACCCGGTCGGCTGTCCACGCCGCGGTCTCGGCGGGGGTGCAGTTCGTGCTCGCCACCGGCCGGCCGCCGCGCTGGGTGACGCCGATCGTGGACCAACTGGGCTTCACGCCGATGGCGGTGTGCGCCAACGGCGCGGTGCTCTACGACCCGGCGGCCGACAGGATCGTCTCGGCGCGCACGTTGTCCGCCGATGCGCTCGCCGGCCTCGCCGAGATCGCGACGCGGGTGATCCCCGGCGCCGGGCTCGCCGTCGAACGGGTGGGGCGTTCGGCTCACGACGCCGCGACCCCGCAGTTCGTCAGTTCGCCCGGCTACGAGCACGCCTGGCTCAACCCCGACAACACCGAGGTGTCGGTCGAGGATCTGCTGAGCGCCCCGGCGGTCAAGCTGCTCATCCGCAAGGCCGGGGCGCGCAGCGCCGACATGGCGGCGGCGCTGCTCGAGCACATCGGCACGGAGGGTGACATCACGTACTCCACCAACAACGGGCTGATCGAGGTGGTGCCGCTGGGCATCAGCAAGGCCACCGGGATCGAGGAGGTGGCCCGCCCGCAGGGGATCGAGGCCGCCGCGGTGGTCGCGTTCGGTGACATGCCCAACGACGTGCCGATGCTGGGCTGGGCCGGACTGGGCGTGGCGATGGGCAACGCCCACCCCGACGCGGTCGCGGCGGCCGACGAGGTGACGGCCACCAACGCCGACGACGGGGTGGCGCGGGTTCTGGAGCGGTGGTGGCCCTGAGCGGCGGTCAGGCCGGGTTGGTCGGCGGGGTGAACCGCTCCAGCTGAATCGGCGCGAAGCCGGACTCGGTGCTCGGCAGTTCGACGGGAACGCCGTCCAGGACGCGGACCACGGTGCCCTTCTCGCGGTCGAAGTTCAGGGTGCCGTGCTGGAAGTTCTGCACGATCCACTGCGGTTCGGCGATCTCGGAGCTGGTCGGCAGCCCCAGCGCGCCACGCTCGAAGCCCAGCGATCCCCAGACGGTGTAGATCTCGCCGGTGATCGGTTCGGCCCCGGTCTCCGGGGACCAGTACATGGCGCCCCTTTCGAACGTGACGTACCGGCTGGTGCCCTGCCCGAACGCCTCGGGGGAGGTGGGCCAACCGAGGTAGCTGTCCTTGCCTCCGAGCGCCTCCCATTTGGCGAAGATCGCGCCGCCGCGCAGCTGCTCGGCCAACTGCGACGGACCCGGCGGGTCGTTGAACCGGGCGGCGATGTCGCGGATCTGCCCCATCAGTGCGTAGGCCGCGTCTCCCGGGCATTCGGTGATGCCGACGTCGCGGTGGGTGAAGATCGTCGGCAGCGTGATGGGGGCACCGAGCGGGAACTTGGTGAACGAGCCGCCCTCCGAGGGCAGCACGACCGAACCGAGCGGATCGACACCGGCCACCCCCAGCACCCAGCCGAGCAGGCGGGCGGTGGTGCGCAGCTGGATCGGGGTGGGCGGGTCGACCTCGAAATCGCCGAGCATCGCCACACCCCAGGTGTTGTGGTTGAACCCGCCGGTGTGGGCGCCCTCCACCGGTCGGGCCATCCCGCCGGCGCGGCCTTCGAAGACCTGTCCGTATCGGTCGACCATCGCGTTGTAGGCGATGTCGCACCAGCCCAGCGTGCGGGTGTGGTACTCGTAGATCGACCGGATGATCCCGGCGGAGTCCTGCGGCGTGTAGTCGTTGCTGCCGGCGGTGTGGTGCACGACGCCCGCCTGGATCCGGGCGTCATACCTGGGGTTCCCGCAGCGCATCGATTCGTCGGCGCCCCACTGGCTTCGGCCGATGATGGCCGGCGGGCGGCCCGGCGGAGTGGCCGCGTTGGGCAGCGGCGCCAGGTCAGCGGGTGCCTCCGGCGGGCTGATCAGCACCGCGTTGATGTTCTGTCCGAACGGCTGCTCGGTGGTGGCGGGCACATAGCCGAGTGCGGGCCGGTCGTCCCCGGAATCGTCGCTGTCGCGGTGGGGCGGGGCGGGCGCGGTCTGTGGGGCGTCGGCCGGTCGGGTCACGGCGATCTGCACCGTGGTGGTGCGGCCGACGAAGACCGGCTCGGTGCCGCGGGGGCCGGGCAGGTCGGCGCCCACACCCTGGAGTTGTTCGGTCTCGTACCAGGGCCCCCAGGAGCCGTCGGCTTTCTTGGCGCGCACCCGCGCGCTGGTGGCGGTGAGGTCTCCGGCGGTGAGCGCCACCATCGAGAACGGGGTGTCCTGGTGGATCTCGCGGATCGTCTCGCCGCCGCCGAGGTCGGCCAGGGGTTGCTGGACCATCGTGGGCGCGGCGACGGCCGGCGTCTCGGAGTCCTCCGGGATGCCGTTGATCGCCCAGGGCAGCAGCATCACCGTCGCCGCTATCGCGGTGAACAGGATCGATGGTGCGGGTCGGCGGCACGGCACAGGGCGATGTTACGTATGTGCTAGATGTTGCTGGTGTTTCGACACGGCCAAAACGGGTACCAACTTCGACCGGCAACGGCACCGCAGAGCGGATGCTTCTGCGGTGCCGTCAGGGGGCAGGACTTCGTTGTCCGCGTGCCGGTTACAGACCAGGGGTGACAGCGGCCTCCGCCGGAAGTGCGGCGGCCTCGGCGGCCGCCCCGGCGATCGGTGCCGCGGCTTCGGCCGGCGGCTTGACCGCAGACATGATCGCCGGCATCACGATGCCCTTGAGCAGGTCGATCGCCTCACCGGCGCCGAGGGAGTTCGCGGCGCTGGTCAGGTCACCGAGCAGGCCCCCGCTGGCCGGTGCCACCGGGGCCGCCAGCGACGGATCGCCGAGGATCGGGTAGGCGCCCAGGGCGGGATCCAGACCGACCGGCGCCGAGATCGGGATCTCGCCGGTGGCGGGCAGTGCCGAGGTGGAGATCGGGGCCGCACCCAGCGTCGGATCGGTCAGCGCGGGAGGTGTGCTGAGGCCGGGCACGGTCACCGCCGGATCGGTCAGCGTCGGCGTCACGCCCGGGGTGGTCAGTCCGCCGGGGGCGGTCAGGTCCGGAGAGGCCAGCGCAGGGTCGGTCAGCGTCGGGGTGACACCGGTGGGGCTGGTCAGACCGGGGTTGGTCAACGCGGGATTGGCCAGGCCCGGATCGGTCAGCGTCGGTGCGGTCAGGCCGGGGGTGGTCAGCGCCGGCGCCGTCAACCCCGGGGTGCCCAGGCCGGGCGTCACCGTCGTCGGTGCCGGGCTCGTCCCGGTCAGCAGGCCGGTCGGCATCGGCGGCAGGTTGATGCCGAACTGCGAGAGGCCCTGCGACAGGGCGTTCATCAACTCGCCGGGCAGGTCGGTGATGCTGGCGGCCTGGACGAACTCGCGGTGCTGCGGCTGACGCTCGGAGATGTCGGACAGGGCCACGACGGCCACTGGACTCGCGACTGCCAGCGCGGCGACTGTGCTCAAGGCGGTCGAGAGCCGGCGTCGACGTCGGTTCGGCACGGAAGTCTCCTCAATATCTGGACGTAAAGATGCAGCCCTCCTGCCGCGGCCAACCGGTGCGGTGACCCTCGGGGAGCGTCTGGATCTTCGTACGACCTCGATGTTAATGAAGTGAATGCTGTGACTAGAGTGACGATGCGGAATCGTGAGCTAATTGCGACCTGCGCGGCTCGGCCTACTCGGGGCCGCCACCCGCGGTCGGATACCCTTGCTGCCGATGACAGCTCTGCCCCGGCCCGATCACCACTGGGACCTCTTCGTCGTCGGCTCCGGTTTTTTCGGCCTGACGATCGCCGAACGGGCGGCCACGCAGCTGAACAAGCGCGTCCTGGTCCTCGAGCGACGCCCACACCTCGGCGGCAACGCCTACTCCGAAGCCGAACCCGAGACCGGTATCGAGGTGCACCGCTACGGCGCGCACCTGTTCCACACCTCGAACCGGCGGGTGTGGGACTACGTGCGCCAGTTCACCGAGTTCACCGGCTACCAGCACCGGGTGTTCGCCCTCTACAACGGCCAGGCCTACCAGTTCCCGATGGGGCTGGGGCTGGTCAGTCAGTTCTTCGGCCGCTATTTCACGCCCGACGAGGCCCGGGCGTTGATCCGCGAGCAGGCCAGCGAGATCCAGACCGAGGACGCGCAGAACCTGGAGGAGAAGGCGATCTCGCTGATCGGCCGCCCGCTCTACGAGGCGTTCGTCAAGCACTACACCGCCAAGCAGTGGCAGACCGATCCCAAGGAGCTGCCCGCCTCGAACATCACCCGGCTGCCGGTGCGCTACACGTTCGACAACCGCTATTTCAACGACACCTACGAGGGGCTGCCGGTCGACGGGTACACCGCCTGGCTGCAGAACATGGCCGCCGACGAGCGCATCGAGGTGCGGTGCGACACCGACTGGTTCGACGTGCGCGACCAGCTGCGGGACGCCAACCCCGACGCGCCGGTGATCTACACCGGCCCCTTGGACCGTTACTTCGACTACGCCGACGGCCGGCTGGGGTGGCGCACGCTGGACTTCGAGCTCGAGGTGCTGCCGACGGGTGATTTCCAGGGCACACCGGTCATGAACTACAACGACGCCGATGTGCCCTACACCCGGATCCACGAGTTCCGGCATTTCCACCCAGAGCGCGACTACCCCACGGACAAGACCGTGATCATGCGCGAGTACTCGCGTTTCGCCGCCGACGACGATGAGCCCTACTATCCGATCAACACCGAGGCCGACCGCGCCCTGCTGGCGGCCTACCGGGCCCGGGCCAAGGCCGAGACGGCCGAGGCCAAGGTGCTGTTCGGCGGGCGGCTGGGCACCTATCAGTATCTGGACATGCACATGGCCATCGCCAGCGCGCTGAACATGTACGACAACGTGCTCGCGCCGCACCTGCGCGACGGGGCGCCGCTGGCCGGCGCCGAGACAGAAGGCAGTTCTTCATGAAAAGAGACACCGTTGAGTGACATCCCGTCCGGCGCGCTGGATGCCGGCGCCTCGCGGGCGGTGAGCCTGCTGGCCCGTGTCATCCTGCCGCGCCCAGGCGAGCCGCTCGACGTTCGCAAGCTCTACATCAACGAATCGGACACCAACGCGCGCCGCGCGCACGCGCCGGCGCGCACCGAGCTGGAGATCGGGCCCGAGTCCGAGGTCTCGTTCGCCACGTACTTCAACGCCTTCCCGGCCAGTTACTGGCGGCGCTGGTCGACGCTGCAGTCGGTGGTGCTGCGCGTCGAGCTGACCGGCAGCGGCCGCGTCGACCTGTACCGCACCAAGGCCACCGGGGCCCGCATCACCGTTGGTGGCGCGGAGTTCTCGGGCGAACCGGTCGAGTTCGAGATCGGTCTCGACCCGTTCGAGGACGGCGGCTGGATCTGGTTCGACATCACCACCGACAGCGCCGTCACGCTGCAGCACGCCGGGTGGTACGCGCCGGTGCCCGCGCCCGGGCGCGCCGACGTGGCGGTCGGCATCCCGACGTTCAACCGGCCCGCCGACTGCGTCAATGCGCTGACCGCGTTGACTTCGGATCCGTTGGTGGACAAGGTGATCGGAGCGGTCATCGTTTCCGACCAGGGCGCCAGCAAGGCCAAGGACCATCCCGGGTTCGACGCGGCCGCCGCCGCGCTGGGGAACCGGCTGACGGTGCACAACCAGCCCAACCTGGGCGGCTCGGGCGGCTACAGCCGGGTCATGTACGAAGCGCTGAACAACACCGAGTGCGAACAGATCCTGTTCATGGATGACGACATCCGCATCGAACCGGATTCGGTGCTGCGCGCGCTGGCGATGAACCGGTTCGCCAAGTCGCCGACGCTGGTGGGCGGACAGATGCTCAACCTGCAGGAGCCGTCTCATCTGCATGTCATGGGCGAGGTCGTCGATCAGGCCAACTTCATGTGGACCAACGCACCCAACACCGAGTACGACCACGACTTCGCCAAGTACCCGCTGGTCGACGAGGACGACCGCAGCACGATGCTGCACCGTCGGGTCGACGTCGACTACAACGGCTGGTGGATGTGCATGATCCCGCGCCGGGTCGCCGAGGAGTTGGGTCAGCCGCTGCCGTTGTTCATCAAGTGGGACGACGCGGACTACGGGCTGCGCGCCGCCGAGCACGGGTACGGCACGGTGACCCTGCCGGGTGCCGCGATCTGGCACATGGCGTGGAGCGATAAGGACGACGCGATCGACTGGCAGGCGTACTTCCACCTGCGCAACCGCCTGGTGGTCTCGGCGCTGCACTGGGACGGCAAGGTCACCGGCCTGGTCGCCAGTCACCTCAAGGCGACGTTCAAACACCTGCTCTGCCTTGAGTATTCGACGGTGGCCATCCAGAACAAGGCGATGGACGACTTCCTCGCCGGGCCCGAGCACATCTTCTCGATCCTCGAGTCGGCGCTGCCTGACGTGCGGGCGATGCGCCAGCACTACCCCGACGCGGTGGTGTTGCCCGGCGCCACCGCTCTACCGCCGCCGTCGGACCGGCGCCGGAAGAAGATCAAGATTCCGACCTCGTTGCCCGCCATCGGTTTCCGGTTGGCCCGCGGCGTCGCCCACCAGCTCACCCACCACGATCCCGCCCATCACCAGCGACCGGAACTCAACGTCGCCACCCAGGATGCGCGCTGGTTCGTGCTGTGCAAGGTCGACGGCGTCACTGTGACGACTGCCGACGGTCGCGGTGTGGTGTACCGCCAGCGTGACCGCGCCAAGATGTTCGAGCTGCTTCGTGCGTCCCTGAAACGCCAGGCCCGGTTGATCCGCAAGTACAACCGGATGCGCCGGGTGTACCGGGAGGCGTTGCCGATGATGACCAGCCAGCAGAAGTGGGAGGCGGTGCTCAACGGGCACGCGGGTGCGCCCAAGGCCGCGGTGAGAGTCGGAGATGCCTGACCAGGCGCGTGGCGAGGACGCGGTGCTGGTCGCCGTCCAGCGCGGGCTGGCCGGCCGGCCGGGGGTGCTGGCCACCGCCCGCACGCTGTCCCATTTCGGTGAGCACAGCCTCGGCTGGCTCGCGCTCGCCGCGCTGGGTGCCGTGCTGCGGCCGGCGCAGCGCCGCGAATACCTGGCCGCGGCTGTGGGCGCGTTCACCGCCCACGCCTGCGCGGTGCTGATCAAGCGGGTGGTGCGCCGGGAACGTCCGCACCACCCCGCGATCGAGGTCAACGTGGGCACCCCGAGCCGGTTGAGCTTCCCGTCGGCGCACGCGACGTCGACGACCGCGGCCGCGGTACTGCTGGCCCGACCCACCGGGTGGCCGCTGCCGGCGCTGCTGGTGCCGCCGATGGCGTTGTCGCGGCTGGTGCTCGGAGTTCATTACCCCAGCGATGTGCTCGCCGGTGTCGCGGTCGGCGCCGTCGTCGGGGACGTCGTCGGCAGGTTCGAAGGAGGGCGCCGGTGAGCGCATCCCAGGTCGGACAGGAGACCGGTGCGGCGGCGGGGCCGCCCAACAACCTGGTCTCGGGCATCGTCAAGGCCCTACGGCCCCGCCAGTGGGTCAAGAACGTGCTGGTCTTCGCCGCCCCGGTCGCCGCTCTCGGCGACGACCGCTACGTCTACGACTACCGCGAAGTGCTGGTCAAGGTGGCGTTGGCCTTCGTGGTCTTCAGCCTCGCCGCTTCGTGCGTGTATCTGGTCAACGACGCCCGCGATGTCGAAGCCGACCGGGCGCACCCCACCAAGCGGTTCCGCCCGATCGCCGCCGGCGTGGTCCCGGAGTGGCTGGCCTACACGCTGGCCGGCGTGCTGGGCGTGCTGTCCCTGGCGGTCTCGTGGCTGGTCACCCCCAACCTGGCCCTGGTGCTGGCCATCTACATCGCGATCCAGCTGGCCTACTGCTTCGGGCTCAAGCACCAGCCCGTGATCGACATCTGCATCGTGTCCTCGGGCTTCCTGATCCGCGCCATCGCCGGCGGTGTGGCCGCCGAAGTGCCGCTGTCGCAGTGGTTCCTGCTGATGATGGCGTTCGGTTCACTGTTCATGGCCGCCGGCAAGCGGTACGCCGAGCTGCAGCTGGCCGAACGCACCGGAGCCAAGATCCGCAAGTCCCTGGAGAGCTACACCAGCTCCTATCTGCGCTTCGTGTGGACGTTGTCGGCGACCTCGCTGGTGCTGTGTTACGGGCTGTGGGCCTTCGAACGTGACGCCACCGGCGGGGCCTCCTGGTTCGTCGTGTCGATGGTGCCGTTCACGATCGCGATCCTGCGCTACGCCGTCGACGTCGACGGCGGCATGGCCGGCGAACCGGAGGAGATCGCGTTGAAGGACCGGGTGCTCCAGCTGTTGGCGCTGGCCTGGATCGGGACCATCGGTGCCGCCGTTTTCCTCAGCTGACCGACAGGACGGCCCGGCGGGGCGGCGCAAGCGCTGGCCCGCCTTCCCGTACCACGTCTGGACGAGGGCCAGCCTGGGGGTGAGCGTGGCCGTGACGGCGGTGCTGTTCGGTGTGGGCGCCTGGCAGCGCCGCTGGATCGCCGACGACGGTCTGATCGTCCTGCGCACCACGCGGAACATGCTGGCCGGCAACGGTCCGGTGTTCAACGCCGGCGAGCGGGTGGAGGCCAACACCTCCACCGTGTGGTCGTACCTGATGTGGTTGGGCGGCTGGGTGGCCGGTCCGGCGCGGCTGGAGTACGTGGCGCTGACGCTGGCGCTGGTGTTCAGCGTTGCCGGCGTGGTGATGGTCATGCTCGGCACCGCCCGGCTGTATGCGCCGGGGCTGCAGGGGCGGGCCGCGGTCCTGCTGCCGGCCGGCGCCCTGGTCTACATCGCCGTGCCCCCGGCGCGGGACTTTGCCACCTCCGGACTGGAGAACGGTCTGGTGCTCGCCTACCTGGGGCTGCTGTGGTGGATGATGGTGTGCTGGTCGCAGGCTGCCCGCGGCGGGCCGCGTAGACCGACACCTGCTCGGGGCACCACGCGGTGGTTCGACGGCGCGCTGGCGTTCGTGGCCGGGCTCAGCGTGCTGGTGCGCCCCGAGCTGGCGCTGATCGGCGGACTGGCTCTGGTGATGATGCTCATCGCGGCGCCCGACTGGCGGCGGCGGCTGCTCGTCGTCGTGGTCGGTGGTCTGCTGCCGGTCGGCTACCAGATCTTCCGGATGGGCTATTACGGATTGCTGGTGCCCGGCACCGCGCTGGCCAAGGACGCCAGCGGGTCGAAATGGCACCAGGGCTTCGTGTACCTGGCCAACTTCAACCAGCCCTATCTGCTGTGGGCCCCCGCGATGCTCCTGGTCGGGCTGGCTTTGATGGTGCTGCTGCTGCGCGGGCGCCCCGGCAAGCCGGTCACGCCGGCCCGGGGCGAGGCCGGGCGGCTGGCGCGCCTGGTGCAGAGTCCGCCGGCGGTGGTCGCGTTCATCCTGCTCAGCGGTGTGTTACAGGCGGTGTACTGGATCCGGCAGGGCGGCGACTTCATGCACGGGCGGGTCCTGCTCACCCCGCTGTTCTGCCTGCTGGCGCCGGTCGCGGTGATCCCGCTGCTGGTGCCGGAAGCCTCGCGGATGGCGCGCGGCGCCGGGTACCTGTATGCCGGTGCCACCGGCGTGCTGTGGCTGGCGGTCGTCGGCTGGGCGCTGTGGGCGGCCAACTCGCCGGGAATGGGGCCCGACGCCACCCGGGTCACCGCCACCGGCATCGTCGACGAGAGGCGCTTCTACGCGCAGGCGACCGGGCACGCGCACCCGCTGACGGCGGCGGACTACCTGGACTACCCGCGAATGCGTGCGGTGCTGACCGCGATCCGGAACACACCCGACGGTGCGCTGCTGCTGCCGGCAGGCAACTACGACACCTGGGATGTGGTGCCGGCGATCCCGCCTCCGCCGGACGCGCCCACCGGACCGGACGGGGACCGAAACGGCCCCCACACGGTCTTTTTCACGAATCTGGGCATGCTCGGGATGAACGTCGGGCTCGACGTGCGGGTGATCGATCAGATCGGCCTGGCCAATCCGTTGGCCGCGCACACCGCCCGCATCGAGGACGGCAGGATCGGCCACGACAAGAACCTCTTCCCGGACTGGGCGGTCGCCGAGGGGCCGTTCCTGAAGGAGGAGCCGTGGATCCCGCAGTACCTGGACGAGGACTGGATCAGGCAGGCTCAGGCGGCGCTGGCCTGCCCGGAAACCGAGTCGGTGCTCAACGCGGTCCGAGCACCGATGAGTCCGCGCCGGTTCCTGTCGAACCTGGCCAACGCCGCGGAGTTCACCCGTTACCGCATCGACCGGGTGCCGCTGTACGAACTGGCCCGGTGCGGGCTGCCGCTGCCCGAGCCGGTGAACCCGCCCTACACCGGGCTGCCCGCCACCGGGCCGTGAGCAGGCCTCTGGCGTGCGCGATTTGTTGGCGGAGAGGGTTTTCTGCTTTCGTAACGCTGACGCCATGTCGCTCGGATAAGGACATAGGACCGACCGGAACGGACACTGCGGAACGCAGCACGGTGACGTGATGCGGCCCCGCGGTGAGGAGAAGTCACCACAAAGGTGTGGTTGACTACACGGGCAACGAGGCCGGGCGCCTGGGCGACTCCAGGGCCCGCTGGCTGCTGCTTTACGAAAGATGGGAAAGACATACAACCATGAAGCTCGTTGGGAGGCTGCGCGGCGCAGCGAAGATGACGTGGCGTCGGGTCACGGTGGCGGCCCTGGCGGCCACGCTGCTGCCCGGCCTGATCGCCGCCGTCGGTGGCACAGCGACTGCGGGAGCGTTCTCCCGTCCCGGTCTGCCCGTGGAGTACCTGATGGTGCCGTCGGCAGGCATGGGCCGTGACATCAAGGTGCAGTTCCAGAGCGGCGGGCCCAACGCACCCGGCGTGTACCTGCTCGACGGTCTGCGTGCGCAGGACGACTTCAACGGCTGGGACATCAACACCGCCGCCTTCGAGTGGTACCTGGACTCGGGCATGGCCGTGATCATGCCGGTCGGCGGGCAGTCCAGCTTCTACAGCGACTGGTACAGCCCGGCCTGCGGCGACAACGGCTGCCAGACCTACAAGTGGGAGACCTTCATCTCCCAGGAGCTGCCGGCCTACCTGGCGGCCAACAAGGGTGTCGACCCGAACCGCAACGCGGCCGTGGGCCTGTCGATGGCCGGTTCGGCCGCGCTGACGATGGCGATCTACCACCCGCAGGTGTTCCAGTACGCCGGCTCGCTGTCGGGCTTCCTGAACCTGTCCGAGGGCTGGTGGCCGATGCTGGTCAACATCTCGATGGGTGACGCGGGTGGCTACGACGCCAACGACATGTGGGGCAAGACCGAGGACGCCGACAGCGCGTGGAAGCGCAACGACCCGATGGTCAACATCGACAAGCTGGTTGCCAACAACACGCGCATCTGGATCTTCTGCGGCAACGGTAAGCCGGCGGAACTCGATTCCGGGATGAGCTCGGGCAACTTGTTCAACGCGAAGTTCCTGGAGGGCTTCACGCTGCGTACCAACAAGACCTTCCAGGAGGAGTACATCGCCGCGGGTGGCAAGAACGGCGTGTTCAACTTCCCGTCGAACGGCACCCACCAGTGGGCCTACTGGGGTCAGCAGCTGCAGCAGATGAAGCCGGACATCGCCCGGGTGCTCGGCGCGGTGCCGCAGCCGTCGGCTCCGCCGGCCCCGGCTGAGGCCGCGGCCGAGCCGGCTGCCAACGGCGGCTGACGCGACGCGACAGCATTATTGACGGCGGTGATCCCCGAGGGGGGTCACCGCCGTCAGTCTTTTCGTCCTCGGCTACCGCCGGTGATGTGGTTCACTACCTTGCGATGTCGACGACGAACGAGGTGGGGCGGATGCGCGCGCTGATGCGAATGATCCTGGTGCGGATGACCCTGGCCGCCGCACTGGCGGTGACGCTGTGGGGCGCGGGTGCGACGCCGTCGCTGCCCGGCACCCCGGCCGCCTCGGCGCAGGGCGTCGAGATGTTGATGGTGCCGTCGGCTGCGATGGGCCGCGACATCCCGGTGGCGTTCCAGGGCGGCGGCCCGCACGCCGTCGTGCTGCTCGACGCGTTCAACGCCGCCCCGGACGTGAGCAACTGGGTGACCGCGGGCAACGCCATGAACACGCTGTCGGGCCTGGGCATCTCGGTGGCCGCCCCGGCCGGCGGGGCGTGGAGCATGTACACCAACTGGGAGCAGGACGGCAGCAAGCAGTGGGAGACCTTCCTGGCCGACGAGCTGCCCAACTGGCTCGCCGCCAACAAGGGACTGGCTCCGGGCGGGCACGGCATCGTCGGGGCCGCCCAGGGCGGTACCGGCGCGCTGACCATGGCGACGTTCCACCCCAACCGCTACCGCTTCGCCGGGACGCTTTCGGGGTTCCTGACCCCGTCGGCCACCACGATGAACGGCGCGATCACCGCGGGGCTCGCCCGCTTCGGCGGGGTGGACACCCGCAACATGTGGGGTTTGCCACAGCTGGGCCGGTGGAAGTGGCACGACCCCGACGTGCACGCCCAACTCCTGGCCAACAACAACACCCGGCTGTGGGTGTACAGCCCGGCCACGGTCACGTGCACGGACCCCGCCGCGATGATCGGCTACTGCGATCAGGCCCAGGGCAGCAACCGCACGTTCTACCAGCACTATCGCTCGATCGGCGGCAGCAACGCCCACTTCGACTTCCCGACGTCGGGCAATCACGACTGGGGTTCGTGGAGCGGCCAGTTGGCCGCCATGACGGGTGAGCTGGTCGCGACCATCCGGTAGTGGCGCGGGCTCGGCGCACCGGTCGGACGCGGGCCAGCCGGTACTTTGGAGGAGTGCAGAACGCGTCACGCAGGTCAGGGATCGCCGGGTTGGCCGGCTTCTCGCTGCTGGCGGCGTCCGCGGCGGCGGGGTTGTCCGGCTGCTCGATGACCGATGACATGGTCATGGGGCTGGGCTCGCAGACCGAGGCCGCGCAGAGTGAATCCCCCGCGGCGGTGCCCGGTCCCGGCGACCTCGGGGCGGACGACCACACGCTCGTCGTGACCCCGGCGCAACGCCACTACCTCGACGCGCTGCACGGCGCGGGAGTGCAGCCCAGCAGTGACCTCGCCGCGTTGCGGATCGGGTCCTACGTGTGCCAGGCCCGCTTCGCCAAGCACACCGACCAGCAGGTGTGGGATTTCGTACTGCCTCTGGTGCGCAACGAGGTCGGCTCGTCGGCCACGGCGATGACGCCGTCGGCGGGGGAGGTCAACACGTTGACCGACGACTACATCCGCATCGCGACCGAACAGCTCTGCTGAGCTGTCGACCACATCCCAGTCACCCGCGTAGGCGAGGAGAACGAAGAACGTCATGGCCAAGTCCAACCGGCGCAAGCGCCATCGCCTGCTGGCGCTGTTCGCGGCAGGCGCGGTGAGCATGGTGGTCGTGCTGATCGTGGCGATCGTGGTCGTGGTGCTGCGCAGGCCCGACGCCCCGCCGACCGCGGTGCCGCCGAGCGCGCAGCCGCCGACCGCGGTGCCTCCGACGATCTCGAAGCCGCGGCCCGAATTCCAGGACGCGAGCTGTCCGGACGTCCAGCTGATCTCGGTACCGGGCACCTGGGAATCCTCGGTGCAGCTCGACCCGTTCAACCCGGTGCAGTTCCCGGCCGCGCTGCTGCTGAACGTGACCAACCCGTTGCGCGCCCAGTTCGGCGCGGACCGCCTCGAGGTGTTCACCGTTCCCTACACCGCGCAGTTCCACAATCCGCTGTCCGCGGATGCGCAGATGTCGTACAACGACAGCCGCGCCGAGGGCACCCAGGCGGCGGTCCGGGCGATGACGGACATGAACAACCGGTGCCCGCTGACCAGTTACGTGCTGGTCGGGTTCTCCCAGGGCGCCGTCATCGCCGGGGACATCGCCAGTGACATCGGCAACGGCCGCGGGCCGGTGGACCAGGATCTGGTGCTGGGCGTGACGCTGATCGCCGACGGTCGCCGCCAGGTCGGGGTGGGACAGGACGTCGGCCCGAACCCCGACGGCCAGGGTGCGGAGATCACGCTGCACGAGGTGCCGACCCTGTCGGCGCTGGGGCTGACGATGACCGGACCGCGCCCCGGCGGGTTCGGCGCGCTCAACGACCGGACCAACGAGATCTGTGCCCGCGGCGACCTGATCTGCGCGGCGCCGGAGTCGGCGTTCAACATCACCGCACTGCCGAAGACGCTGGAGGTGCTCTCGGGGGGCGCTGGTCAGCCGGTGCACGCGATGTACGCCACCCCGGACTTCTGGAACATCGACGGGATGCCGGCCACGCAGTGGACGCTGAACTGGGCACAGAACCTGATCGCCAACGCCCCGCAGCCCAAGCATGGGTGAGGTGTGCCACATCTTTTTGGCAACGTTTCGTGACGGTGCCGCTGCCAGATTTGGCCCAGCCCCGCAGGTCGCCTAGCATTACGTGAGATTAAGAAACATCTAAGAGCGACGGCTGGCGGTTCACGGGCGGGGAGCTGTCGGACCGGTACGATCTTCGGGGTTTGGGACAGCGATCCCGCCTGATTGGAGTATTGAGATGGCCTTCCACAACCCGTTCATCAAAGACGGACTGATCAAGTTCCCGGACAACGGCAGCTTGGTCAAACACGTCGAACGATGGGCTCGGGTTCGGGGCGACAAGCTCGCCTACCGGTTCATCGACTTCTCCACCGAGCGCGACGGCGTCGAGCGCGATCTGAACTGGGCCGACTTCGGTGCCCGCAACAAGGCCGTCGGGGCCCGGTTGCAGCAGGTCACCGAACCCGGAGACCGGGTGGCGATCCTGTGTCCGCAGAACCTCGAATACCTCGTCGCCTTCTTCGGCGTGCTCTATTCCGGGCGGATCGCGGTGCCGCTGTTCGATCCCAATGAGCCCGGCCACGTCGGCCGTCTGCACGCCGTGCTGGACGACTGCCAGCCGTCGGCCATCCTGACCACGACGGCCGCAGCCGAGGGGGTGCGCAAGTTCTTCCGCACCCGCCCCGCCAACCAGCGCCCCCGCGTCATCGCCGTCGACGCCGTGCCCAACGAGGTCGGCGCCACGTGGGAGCCGGTCGACGTCCAGCACGACACGATCGCCTACCTGCAGTACACCTCGGGATCCACCCGGATCCCGACCGGTGTGCAGATCACCCACCTGAACCTGGCCACCAACGTGGTTCAGGTCATCGAGGCGCTCGACGGCCAGGAGGGCGACCGCGGCGTCTCGTGGTTGCCGTTCTTCCACGACATGGGGCTCATCACGGTGCTGCTTTCGCCGATGCTGGGCCACTACATCACGTTCATGACGCCCGCCGCGTTCGTGCGTCGCCCGGGCCGGTGGATCCGGGAGATGGCCCGCAAGGAGAGCGACACCGGCGGCACCATCTCCGTCGCGCCGAACTTCGCGTTCGACCACGCCGCCGTGCGGGGGGTGCCCAAGGATGGCGAGCCGCCGTTGGACATGTCCAACATCAAGTGCATCCTCAACGGCAGCGAGCCCATCTCGGCGGCCACCGTGAACCGGTTCAACGAGGCGTTCGGCCCGTTCGGCTTCAAGCCGCAGGCCATCAAACCGTCCTACGGGCTGGCCGAGGCCACGCTGTTCGTGTCGACCACCCCGATGAACGCCGAGCCCCGGATCATCCACGTGGACCGAGACGAGCTCAACCGGCACCGCTTCGTCGAGGTGCCCGCGGACTCACCGAAGGCGGTCGCGCAGGCCGGCGCCGGTCAGATCGGTGTCGCGGAATGGGCGGTCATCGTCGACAACGACAGCGCCACCGAATTGCCCGACGGCCAGATCGGCGAGGTCTGGATCAGCGGCCAGAACATGGGCACCGGCTACTGGGGCAAGCCCGAGGAGACCGTCGCCACGTTCCAGAACACGCTCAAGTCGCGCACCAACCCGTCCCACGCCGAGGGCGCGACCGACGACGCCACCTGGGTGCGCACCGGCGACCTGGGCGCCTACCACGACGGTGAGCTCTACATCACCGGCCGGACGAAGGACCTGGTGATCATCGACGGCCGTAACCACTATCCCCAGGACCTCGAGTACTCCGCCCAGGAGTCCACCAAGGCGCTGCGCACCGGTTTCGTCGCGGCGTTCTCGGTCCCGGCCAACCAGCTGCCCGACGAGGTGTTCGAGGACGCGCACGCCGGGCTGAAGCGCGACCCCGACGACACCTCCGAACAGCTGGTGATCGTCGGCGAGCGCGCCCCGGGCGCGCACAAGCTCGAGATGGGCCCGATCGCCGACGACATTCGCGCGGCGATCGCGGTGCGCCACGGGGTGACGGTGCGCGATGTGCTGCTGACCCCGGCGGGGGCCATCCCCAGGACTTCCAGCGGCAAGATCGGTCGCCGGGCCTGCCGCTCGGCGTATCTGGACGGCAGCCTGCGCAGCGGCAAGGTGGCCAATGCCTTCCCGGACGAGACCGACTGACGTTTCCACTGAAGTAACTCCCCAATGCCGGCCCGCGGGGGCGGCCGGATCGATCGTGAGGTGACGATGACTGATCCACAAGACGATTCGGTGAGCCCGGCGGCCCCGGTGGGCGGCCCGGACATGACGGTCGCCGAGATGCGCACCTGGCTGCGCAACTGGGTCGGCAACGCCACCGGCCAGTCCCCGGAGTCGGTGAACGAAACCGCACCGCTGGTGGAACTCGGCCTGTCGTCGCGCGACGCCGTGGCCATGGCCAGTGACATCGAGGATCTCACCGGCGTGACGCTGACCGCGACGGTCGCCTTCCGCCACCCGACGATCGAGTCGCTGGCCACGGTGATCGTCGAGGGCGAACCCGAAGAGGACACCGCCGCGCTGGACGCCGAGGACTGGTCGCGCGACGGTGACGAAGACCGGCTGAACATCGCCATCGTCGGCGTCGGAACCCGCTTCCCCGGCGACATGAACACCCCGAGCCAGATGTGGCAGGCGCTGCTGGACGGCCGCGACGCCATCACCGATCTGCCCGACGGGCGCTGGTCGGAATTCCTCTCCGAGCCCCGCGTCGCCGAACGGGTGGCCAAGGCCCGCACCCGCGGCGGCTACCTGTCCGACATCAAGGGCTTCGACGCCGAGTTCTTCGCGCTGTCGAAGATGGAAGCCGACAACATCGACCCGCAGCAGCGGATGGCGCTCGAGCTGACGTGGGAAGCGTTGGAGCACGCCAGGATTCCCGCCTCCAGCCTGCGCGGGGAGAGCGTCGGCGTCTACATCGGCAGCTCCACCAACGACTACAGCTTCCTCGGGGTCGCCGACCCGTCGACCGCCCATCCGTACGCCATCACCGGCACCGCGAGCTCGATCATCGCCAACCGGGTGTCGTACTTCTACGACTTCCGCGGACCCTCGATGGCCATCGACACCGCCTGCTCGTCGTCGCTGGTCGCCGTGCACGAAGGGGTGAAGGCGCTGCGCGCCGGGGACGCCGACGTGGTGCTGGCCGGCGGCGTCAACGCCCTGGTCACCCCGCTGGTGACGGTCGGCTTCGACGAGGTGGGCGGCGTGCTGGCGCCCGACGGCCGGATCAAGTCGTTCTCGGCCGACGCCGACGGCTACGCCCGCTCCGAGGGCGGCGGCATGCTGGTGCTCAAGCGCCTGGCCGACGCGCGCCGCGACGGCGACGAGATCCTCGCCGTCATCGCCGGTGGCGCGGTCAACCACGACGGCCGCTCCAACGGCCTGCTGGCGCCGAACCCGGATGCGCAGGAAGCCGTGCTGCGCAAGGCCTACAAGGACGCCGGCATCGATCCGCGCACCGTCGACTACGTCGAGGCGCACGGCACCGGCACCATCCTCGGTGATCCCATCGAGGCCGACGCGCTGGGCCGGGTGGTCGGCCGTGGCCGCGCCGCGGACAAGCCTGCCCTGCTGGGTGCGGTGAAATCCAATGTCGGACATCTGGAATCGGCTGCGGGCGCCGCCAGCTTGGCCAAGATGGCGCTCGCGCTGTACCACGACAAGATCCCGCCGTCGATCAACTACAGCGGGCCGAACCCCTACATCGACTTCGACCGCGAACACCTCAAGGTCGCCGACTCCGTGACCGACTGGCCCCGCTACAGCGGGCATGCGATCAGCGGGGTGTCCGGGTTCGGATTCGGCGGCGCCAACGCACATCTGGTGCTGCGTGAGGTGCTGCCCACCGATCTGGTGGAGCCGATGCCCGAGCCCGACGTCGCGGTCGTCACGCCCGCCAACGACGATGCCAAGGCCGTCTACGTCGGCGGCGTGCGGATGGACGAGTACGGCGAGTTCGTATCAGATGACGATGATGACGATGACGACTCCCGCGGCGATGACGAGTTCTACGGTCGCGCGGTCGAGGACGAGCCGGAGCTGCCCGGACTGACCGACGAGGCGCTGCGTCTGCTGGAGGTCGCGCGCGAGGAGCTCGCCGCCGCGGAAGCCGAGAACCCGACGAAGCCGATTGTGCCGTTGGCGGTTTCGGGCTTCCTCACCTCACGTAAGCGCGCCACCGCGGCCGAGCTGGCCGACTGGCTGGACAGCCCGGAAGGTCGGGCGTCGTCGCTGGAATCGATCGGACGGTCGCTGTCGCGGCGCAACCACGGGCGCTCGCGCGCGGTGGTGCTGGCCCACGACCACGACGAGGCGATCAAAGGCATGCGCTCGCTGGCCGAGGGCAAGACCAACCCGATGGTGCTGGCCGCCGACGGGCCGGTCACCAACGGGCCGGTCTGGGTGCTGGCCGGTTTCGGCGCCCAGCACCGCAAGATGGCCAAGAGCCTGTACCTGCGCGACGACACCTTCGCCGAATGGATCAACAAGGTCGACTCCCTGGTGCAGGACGAGCGTGGGCACTCGATCCTCGAGCTGATCCTCGACGACGCGATCGACTACACCGACGAGACGACCGAGCTCCCGATCGAGAAGGTCCAGCTGGTCATCTTCGCGATCCAGATCGCCCTCGGTGAGGTCCTCAAGGCCCACGGCGCGAAACCCGGTGCGCTGGTGGGCCAGTCGCTCGGCGAGGCCGCCGCGGCTTACTTCTCCGGTGGGCTGTCGCTGGAGGATGCCACGCGCGCCATCTGCTCGCGCTCGCACCTGATGGGCGAGGGCGAGGCCATGCTGTTCGGCGAGTACATCCGGCTGATGGCCCTGGTCGAGTATTCGCCGGAGGAGATCGAGACCGTGTTCTCCGACTTCGACGGTCTCGAGGTGTGCGTCTACGCCGCACCGACGCAGACCGTGATCGGCGGACCGCCCGACCAGATCGACGCGATCATCGCCCGCGCCGAGTCGGAGGGGAAGTTCGCGCGGAAGTTCCAGACCAAGGGCGCCAGCCACACCTCGCAGATGGATCCGCTGCTCGGTGAGCTCGCCGCCGAACTGCAGGGCATCGAACCCCATCCGTTGCAGACGCCGTACTACTCCACCGTGCACGAGGGCAGCCTGATCCGTGCCGGTTCGGAGCCCATCCACGACGTGGACTACTGGAAGAAGGGCCTGCGCCACAGCGTCTACTTCACCCACGGCATCCGTAACGCCGTGGACAACGGTCACACCACGTTCCTGGAGCTGGCGCCCAACCCGGTGGCGTTGATGCAGGTCGGTCTGACCACCGCGACGGCCGGACTGCACGACGCACAGTTGATCCCGACGCTGGCGCGCAAGCAGGACGAGGTCGACTCGATGACGACCGCGATGGCGCACCTGTTCGTCCACGGCCACGATCTGGATTTCCGCACGCTGTTCCCGCTGCCGTCGGATCGCCCGCTGGACCCCGCGACCGACTACGCGGAAATCCCGCCCACCCGCTTCAAGCGCAAGCCGCACTGGCTGGAAGCCCAGTTCACCGGTGACAGCTCGACGGTCATGCCGGGTAACCACGTCGCCACCCCGGACGGGCGCCACGTGTGGGAGTACCTGCCGCGCGCCAACGCCTCCACCGACCTGTCGGCACTGGTGAAAGCCGCTGCCGCAGCAGTGCTTCCGGATGCCAAGCTCACCGCCTCGGAGCAGCGGGCGGTGCCCGGTGACGGGGCACGCCTGGTCACGACGTTGACCCGGCACCCGGGCGGCGCCGGCGTGCAGGTGCACGCCCGGATCGACGAATCGTTCACCCTCGTCTACGACGCGATCGTGACCCGGGGCGGCCAGCAGACCGCCCTGCCGACCGCAGTCGGCGCCGGAACCGTCACCGAGGTCACCGCCGCGGCGACGCCCGAACCCGAACCCGAGGCCGACGAGGCGTTCGTCGCCGACAACCTCACCGCCGGCGCCAATCTCGGTGCGGACTTCGCCAAGTGGAGCCCGGACTCGGGCGAGACGATCGCCGACCGGTTGGGCCACATCGTCGGCGCCGCCATGGGATACGAGCCCGAAGACCTGCCCTGGGAGGTGCCGCTGATCGAGCTCGGCCTGGATTCGCTGATGGCGGTGCGCATCAAGAACCGCGTCGAGTACGACTTCGACCTGCCGCCGATCCAGCTGACCGCGGTGCGCGACGCCAACCTGTACGCGGTGGAGAAGTTGATCGCCTACGCCGTCGAGCACCGCGACGAGGTCGGCGATCTCGCCGAGTCGCAGAAGGGCAAGACCGCCGAACAGATCGCCGCCGAACAGGCCGAGCTGATGGGCGGGGCGAGCACCGTCGCCGAGCTGGAAGCAAAGCTGGCCGAGGCCGGGCACCCGATTGCCGCCCCGGAGGACGCCGAGCAGCCGGCGGTCGAGCAGATCGCCACCGACTCGGTGGAGGCGCAGGGCGCGCCCGACATCCCCGCTCCGGTGTCTGATGTCGCGGTCCCCGCTCCGGCGTCTGATGTCGCGGTCCCCGCTCCGCCGACCGACCCGTCGGGTCCTGCCGGTGGCCTGTCCATCCCGCCGCCCCCCACCGACCCGAGCGGTCCCAGCCCGTCGGGGCCCTCGCAGTCCACCATCGCGGCGGCGTCGAAGGCGCTGAGCCAGGAAGCGGTGGTCGAGGCGCTGGGCGCCGACGTGCCGCCCCGCGACGCGGCCGAACGTGTCACGTTCGCGACGTGGGCCATCGTCACCGGCAAGTCGCCGGGCGGCATCTTCAACGAGCTGCCCGCCGTCGACGACGCCGTCGCGACGAAGATCGCCGAACGGCTCACCGAGCGGGTCGACGAGGGCACCATCAGCGCCGACGACGTGCGCGCGGCCACGACCATCGAGGAGCTGTCCACCACCGTCCGCGGGTACCTCGAGGGCGGCAAGATCGACGGGTTCGTGCGGACCATCCGCGCCCCCAAAGAGGGCAGTTCGAGCATTCCGGTGTTCGTCTTCCACGCCGCCGGCGGCTCCACGGTGGTCTACGAGCCGCTGCTCAAACGCCTTCCCGCGGACACCCCGATGTACGGCATCGAGCGGGTGGAGGGCTCCATCGAGGAACGCGCCGCCGAGTACGTGCCCAAGCTGCTGGAGCTCAATGGCGACCGCCCGTTCATCCTGGCCGGGTGGTCGCTGGGCGGGGTGCTGGCCTACGCCTGCGCGATCGGTCTGAAGCAGGCCGGCGCCGATGTGCGCTTCGTCGGCCTCATCGATGCGGTCCGCCCCGGTGAGGAGATCCCGCAGACCCAGGAGGAGACCCGCAAACGCTGGGATCGCTACGCGCGGTTCGCCGAGCGGACCTTCAACGTCGAGGTGCCCGAGATCCCCTACGAGGAACTCGAGAAGCTCGACGACGAGGGGCAGGTCAAGTTCGTGCTCGACGTCGTCAGCCAGAGCGGGGTGCAGATCCCGGGCGGCATCATCGAGCATCAGCGCACGTCGTACCTGGATCAGCGGGCCATCGACACCGCCGAGATCAAGCCCTACGACGGGCACGTCACGCTCTACATGGCCGACCGGTACCACGACGACGCGATCTACTTCGAGCCCGCCTACGCCACCCGCGCGCCCGACGGCGGATGGGGCCAGTACGTCGCCGACCTCGAGGTCGTACCGATCGGGGGCGAACACATCCAGGCCATCGACGAGCCGTACATTGCAAAGGTCGGCGCCCATATGAGCGAGGCGATCACTGCCATCGAGAGCGAGAGCACGTGACCAACAAGACCACTGCTGAACTCCTGTCCGAACTCCGCGAGAAGTTGGAGGAAGCCAAAGAGCCCGGTGGTGAGAAGGCGGTCGCCAAGCGCGCCAAGAAGGGCATCCCGTCGGCGCGGTCCCGCATCTACGACCTGCTCGACCCGGGCAGCTTCCTGGAGATCGGCGCCTTGGCCAAGACACCCGGCGACCCGCAGGCGCTCTACGGCGACGGTGTGGTGACCGGCCACGGCACGATCAACGGCCGCCCGGTCGGCGTGTTCAGCCACGACCAGACGGTGTTCCAGGGCTCGGTCGGGGAGATGTTCGGCCGCAAGGTGGCCCGGCTGATGGAATGGGTGGCGATGGTCGGCTGCCCGATCATCGGCATCAACGACTCCGCCGGTGCGCGCATCCAGGACCTGGTGACGTCGCTGGCCTGGTACGCCGAACTCGGCCGGCGCCACGAGCTGCTGCGCGGCCTGGTCCCCGAGATCTCGCTGATCTTCGGCAAGTGCGCCGGCGGTGCGGTGTACTCGCCGATCCAGACCGACCTGGTGGTCGCGGTGCGCGACCAGGGCTACATGTTCGTCACCGGACCCGACGTCATCAAGGACGTCACCGGTGAGGACGTCAGCCTCGACGAGCTCGGCGGCGCCGAAGCCCAGGCCCGGTACGGCAACATCCACCAGGTGGTGGAGTCCGAGGCGGCGGCTTACCAGTACGTCCGCGACTACCTGAGCTTCCTGCCCGCCAACACGTTCGACGACGCGCCGATCGTCAACCCCGGTCTGGAGCCGGAGATCACCCCGCACGATCTGGAGCTGGACTCGATCGTGCCGGACTCCGACAACACCGCCTACGACATGCACGAGATCCTGCTGCGGATCTTCGACGACGGCGATGTGTTCGAGGTGGGCGAGCAGTCCGGCCCGGCGATCATCACCGCGTTCGCCCGGGTGGACGGCCGCCCGGTCGGCGTGATCGCCAATCAGCCGATGTACCTGTCCGGGGCGATCGACAACGAGGCGTCCGACAAGGCGGCCCGGTTCATCCGGTTCTGCGACTCGTTCAACACCCCGCTGGTGTTCGTCGTGGACACCCCCGGCTTCATGCCGGGTGTGCAGCAGGAGAAGGGCGGCATCATCAAGCGCGGCGGCCGCTTCCTGAACGCGGTGGTCGAGGCCGACGTGCCGAAGGTGACGATCACGATCCGCAAGTCCTACGGCGGTGCGTACGCCGTGATGGGGTCCAAGCAGCTCACCGCCGACTTCAACTTCGCGTGGCCGACCGCGCGGATCGCGGTGATCGGCGCCGAGGGCGCGGCGCAGTTGGTGGTCAAGCGGTTCCCTGACCCGACCGCCCCCGAGGTGCAGAAGATCCGGGCCGACTTCATCGAGGGCTACAACGCGACGATGGCGGTGCCGTGGGTCGCGGCCGAGCGCGGCTTCATCGACGGTGTCATCGAGCCCCACCAGACCCGGCTGCTGCTGCGCAAGTCGCTGCGCCTGCTGCGTGACAAGCAGATCAGCCGCGTGCAGCGCAAGCACGGCCTCACTCCGATCTAGCCGAGCCCGGTGCGGTTGGATAGGCCTGTGGCCAACGACAAGGCGAATCACATCACCGGGCTGAGCCTCGACGCGCCGCGCGGCGACGCGCGGCTGGACCTGCGGGACCTCTACGTCTTCCAGTCCCCGCACGACCCGGAGCGGACGGCGCTGATCCTGACCGCCAACCCCGACGGCGGCGCGCTGCATCCGGATGCGGTGTACCGGGTGGCGATCGACAACGACGGTGATCTGCGCAACGACATCGCCTTCAACTTCGTGTTCTCCGAGCAGGTCGCGGGGCGTGACGGACCGCGGCAGAAGGTGGATGTGTACCTGGCGCTCGGCTCCACCGCCCGGGTGTACGCGGCGGCCGGATCGCGGATCTTCGGTGACGTGGAGGTGTCCTTCGACGGCACCCCGCATGTGTGGCGGTCCGGCAGCTTCACCTTCTTCGCCGGCGTGCGCAGCGACCCGGCGTTCGTCGACCTCGACGGGCTGGTCAACGTCTTCGACCCGGCCGGACGGCGCGACGGGCAGGGGCCGTGGACGGGTCAGGACTCGCGGGCCGCGGCCAACGTGATGGTGATGGCCGTCGAGCTGCCCACCAGCTATCTGGGCGCGCACCCCGACGTGCGCGTGTGGGGCCGGTGCAGTCTGCTGGAGGACGGCACCTGGGTCCATGTCGACCGGATCGGGCACCCGTTGATCAGCAGCTTCTTCAAGACCGGCGGGCCGCCGTACGCATTTGCGGGCAGCGAGCCGAACCAGGACCGGGAGCACTGGATCGGTGCGCTGATCGAACTGATGGGCCACACCGGGGGATATGCGCACGACGAGGCGGCGGAGGCGATCAACGCCGAGGGCGCGCTGCCCGACGTGTTGACCTACAACCCGGCCAAACCGGCGAAGTATCCGAATGGGCGCACCCTCTCCGACGACGTGATCACCGACCGGGTCGCGTTCCTGACCAACGACGACTGCCCGCCGTCGGGTCTGACGCCGCACGACGACCTGTTGCTGGACTTCCCCTACCTGGGCACGCCGCACTGATGGCGCCGCAGCCGCCGACGTCCCTGCTCGTCGAGGCGTATCGGGGCTGCGAAGGTCTGCCGCTGGTGGGCGGGCTGTTCACGCGCGGCAGAGTCGAGGCCAAGGCCGTCCTGTCGCACATGGTGGCCGCTGTGCTCGACGAACTGGATCTGACTGAGATCATCCGCGACAAGCTGCAGACCGAGGCGGTCGACGCCGTCATCGCCCGGATCGATCTGGTGGCGCTGGCCGATCAGGTGATCGACGGAGTGGATCTGCCGGCGATCATCCGCGCATCCACGACCACCGTGACTGCGGACGTGGTGACCGACGTACGAGCGCAGGGTGACGGGTTCGTCGACCGGATGCGCGGGCGCCGGGAGCGTCTGCGCGGCCGCCAGCGGTAGCGTCGGCGGCCGCGTGGTCTCGGTGCGCTCATGATCAACAGCACTTGTAGGATTCGCCCATGCCGCTGACCGACGGCGAGGTGATCGCGGGTTACACGATCTCGCGTCGGCTGGGAGCCGGCGGGATGGGCGAGGTCTACCTGGCCAAACATCCCCGACTGCCGCGTTACGACGCGCTCAAGGTGCTCTCCGCCGCAGTCACCGCCGACGACGAGTACCGCCAGCGGTTCAATCGCGAAGCCGACATCGCCGCCACCCTGTGGCATCCCCACATCGTGCAGGTCCACGACCGCGGCGAGTTCGACGGCCGGCTGTGGATCTCGATGGACCACGTGGAAGGTACCGACGCGGCCGCGCTGCTGGCGCAGCGCTACCCCGACGGCATGCCACCGGAATTGGTCGCCCGCATCGTCTCGGCCGTGGGCGACGCGCTGGACTACGCGCACCAGCGGGGCCTGCTGCACCGCGACGTCAAGCCCGCCAACATCCTGATCGCCGACCCGCAGACCGACCACGAACGCATCATGCTGGCCGACTTCGGCATCGCCCGCCGCGTCGGCGAGGCCAGCTCGCTGACCGCCACCAACATGACCGTGGGCACGGTGGCCTATTCGGCGCCCGAACAACTCACCGCCGACAAGCACATCGACGGCCGGGCCGACCAGTACGCCCTCGCCGCGACCGCGTTCCAGTTGCTGACCGGCACCCCGCCGTTCCAGCACTCCAACCCGGCGATCGTGATCAGCCAGCACCTGACCGCCCAGCCGCCGGCGATCGAGGACCACCGGCCGGAACTGTCCGGGCTCAGCGGTGCGTTCCGCAAAGCGCTGGCCAAGTCGCCGGACGACCGCTTCGACACCTGCGCTGACTTCGCCCGGGCCCTGGCGAACCGGACTCGGGCAGCGGTGCCGGGCGGTTCCTTTGCCGACACCGACGATGACGAGGCGACCATGCTCGCGCCCGCCGCGGCCGGCGGTCGGCACGCCAAGAAGTCCTCGGCGACCCCGTCCCGCGGCCGGCTGCTGATCGTCACCGCGCTGGCGTTGTCGCTGATCGCGGTGGTGTCGGTGCTGCTGCTGGTGTTCTACGACCGCGGCGAGCGGCGCGCCGATGCCGGCACCGCCACCCCGTCCGCGTCACCGACGCAGCCGGCGCCGGGCGCGGGCGTGACCCTGCCGGTCGTCGTCGTGGGTGCCGACTGCGCCACGCTGGGCGCCGCCGGGCTCACCGAGCAGGGCGCTCCAGCCTATTGCGCCCGGCTGTCGTCGACCGGTGCGCCGCTGTGGTCGCTGTACCCGGGTGAGATCACCCACCCCTCCGGTGCGCCCACCGCGGGGCCCGCCGCGGACACCGACACCCCGGTGCTGGTGTGCATGCAGCAGACCGGGCGCGACGAGGTCGAGTGCCGTAAGGACATCCTGGCCGAGAACACCGATCCGTCGGCCAACGACAACCAGTCCGGCTGAGCTGCACGATATGCACTGCAACCCGGCGGAAGAGGGTGATACCTCGCCGCCGGGTTGCCAGGCCGCGTAGCCTAAATACGATCTCCGAGTGTGGAACTCAGCTGTGCGTAGCGCTGCGGCGAGCGCGCCTTGATGAGATAGGCGCCGATGATGCCGATGGCCAGTGAGGCGAACAGCATGGTGGTGAAGATGGTCTGCAGCCAGCCGCCGCCACCGAGCAGCACGTCCATGCCGGTCACGGCGTACCAGAGGAACGGCAACAGTCCGGCGATACCGAGCAGAGGGGCGACGAAGGTGTTCCACGGCCGTTTGTCGACGTCCGAACGGCGAAAGAACACGAAGATTGCGATACTTGCGAGGGTCTGGAGCAGGATGATCGCGGCGGCTCCGACGCCGGTCCACCAGGTGAAGAGTGTGGTGTAGGGATCCAGGCCGAAGAGAGCGAAGATCGCCACCACGATGGCAACCATCCCGATCTGGACGTAGCAGGCCAACGCCGGCGATTGGCGAGTGGGATGGGTCGTGCCGAGCCGTGCCCAAATGACACCTTGGCGGCCCAGTGAATAGAGGTAGCGGGCGACGTTGTTGTGGAAGGTCAGGATCGCGGCGAACAGGGCAGTGATGATCAGCAGTTGGAACGCCTCGGTGGCGGCTCCGCCGAGCACACTGTTGCTGACAGCGAAAACCAGGTCGCCTCCTTCGGTTTCGGCCAGGCCGACCGCATTGTTGATGCCGACGGTATTGACGATGAGGAACGCGGTGACTGAGTAGAAGGCGCCCATTAAGATCACCGCAGTGTAGGTGGCTCGTGGGACTGTTCGCTTGGGATCCTTCGCCTCCTCGCCGTAGATGGCGGTTCCCTCGAACCCGATGAAGGAGGCGTGGGCGAACATCAGTGCCACACCGATGGCGCCGGCGAAGACCGCTGACGGTGCGAACGGCTCGAGCGAGAAGTCGCTGATCGGTGTCGGAGAGTTGGACAGTATGCCAACGTCGAGTAGCAAGATGATGCCGGTCTCGAGTGTAAGCAGCACGGCTAAAACCCTTGTACCGACATGGATCTGACGAACTCCCAGGAACAGTGATGCACCCATCACCAGGAACGAGAGCACCCACCAGGGGATGACGGCGCCGGTGTGTCTGGTGATGAATTCGGAGGCGTAGTAGCCGAATCCGCCGATCACCCCCAACTGGATGGCGTTGTACCCGAAAATGGCCAGCGATGCCGACCCCAGGCCCATGGGTCTGCCCAGGCCTCTGGTGATGAAGGCGTAGAAGGCTCCGGCGTTGGTGATGTGCTTGCTCATCGCGACGTAACCCACCGCGAAGACGGTGAGTACCACGGCTGTCAGGGCGAATGCGCCTGCGATGCCGACGCCATTGCCTGCTCCGATGATCACCGGGAACAGGGCTACCACCACAGTCAGCGGAGATGCGGCGGCGATGACGAAGAACACGATGCCGAGAACGCCCACCTGATTGCGGGCCAGGCCCACTGATCCGTCGGGCGCTTCGTTAACGGTCGCCACTGGTTGGCGCTCATCATTGTTAAGCATGGTAGGTCTCTTTCGAGGAGTGATTAACGGGTGGATTTACTGCGGGCAGCGAACTTGACGACCTTGCGGAGCGCGGGGGTGGTGGCGACGGTGTATCCGAGTCTCTTGCCGGTCTTGGTGTCCATGACGGTTTCCACGGCACGGTCGAGGACGCTGGCCTTGGGTGCGGGGCCGACACGTTGTGCAGTGGGGGCCGGCGTACCGTTCAGGTCCGCGATGACGACCTGGGCGGCGTTGTGGCCGTTGGCGCCCATGACTCCGCCGCCGGGGTGAGTGCCTGAGCCGCAGAGATAGTAGTTGTCCACGGTCGTGCGGTAATCGGCCAATTCCGGCATGGGGCGGTTGTTGAAGAGTTGGTCGAAGAACATCGAGCCGTGGAAGATGTTGCCGCCGGTCAGACCGTAGTCGCGTTCGAGGTCTTTCGGGGTGATGATGACCCGTTCGAGGATGTGCCCGCGCAGGTTCGGTGCGTAGCGGTAGAGCACCTCCAGTACGCGGTCGGCCCAGTCCTCACGGATGGTGTCCCAGTCGGTGCCGGCCAGTTCGAAAGGTAGCTGTTGCACGCCGAGTGTCATGGTGTGTCTGCCCTCGGGCGCCAGGGTCGAGTCGTGTGTGGACTGGATGACGGCCTCGATGACGAAGTCGTCGGGGATCTCGCCGCGACGCTCGGCTTCCCAGGCGCGTTCGAAGTTCTCGATCGACGCACCCATGATGGCCTGTGCCTGATGTTGCGGTCCCTGGACACCTTTGGGGAAACCGATGTAGTCGGGCAGCTCATCGATCAGCAGGTGAATGCGGGCCATCGAACCACGGGCGTCGTAGTCTTCGAGTTTGGCGGTCAGCTTGTCGTCGACGGCTCCGGCAGGCAGCAGCTTCAGCATGGACCGCTGGGGGTCGGCGTTCGAGATCACCGTCCGCGCCGAGATTGTCTGGCCGTTGGTGAGTTTCACCCCGGTGGCCTTGCCTTTGGTGATCACCACCTGCTGCACCGGTGAGGAGAGCCGGATCTCCACGCCGTGGGCTTCAGCGCTGCGGGCCATCGCCTGGGTGATGCCACCCATGCCGCCCTTGACGAATCCCCATTGGCCGAGTGTGCCTTTGAACTCTCCGACTGAGTGGTGTCCGTAGACGTAGCCGGTGCCGGGGGTGGAGGGGCCGCCCCAGACCGAGATCATGCCGAAGAAGGTGAACAGACCTTTGATGTGTTCGTTCTCGAAGTATCGATCCAGCAGATCCTTGGTGGACAGCAGTACCATCTCGTTGAAGAGATCCTCGGCGCCGGCGGCTTCGAAGGCGGCCAGTACCTGCGAGCGGCTCGGTGCGGGGGACATCAGGAACGGGGTGAGAATGGAGGCGAAGTTCTTGACCCGAAGACCGAATTCGAGGAAGGCGGCGGCATCGCGCTTGGAGAACTTCTCGATCTCCTTCAGTGTCTTGTCCATCTCTTTCCACACGAACAAGTGGCTGCCGTCAGGAAAGATGCTGACCTCGTTGGCTTCGGTCTGGTACATCTCCAGGCCGTAGCGCTCGAGCTCGAGGTCGGCGATGATCTCGGGACGCAGCAGGCTGGCGATGAAAGCACATGAGGACCAGGTGGAGCCGGGGATGAGTTCCTCGCTGGTACAGGCGCCGCCGACCACGTCGCGGGCCTCCAGGACCAGAACTTTCTTGCCGGCGCGGGCCAGGTATCCGGCGGCGATCAATCCGTTGTGACCGGCTCCGATGACGATGGCATCGTAGGAGGGGCTGGCTGCGTTGTCGGCGGCGCTGGTGCTCATTGAGGTTCTCCCGGGATGGCGTGGGTGAGGTAGGTGCGTACGGTGGCCGGGTCGACGAGCTTGTCGAAGCCCTCGATGACGGGTTTCATACTCGGGTGGTTGTCGCGAAGGTGTTCCCATTGCGCCCAGTCAGTGACCTCCATGACTTCCAGAATGTCCGCGGGAGACCCGTCGGGTGCGTCGTCGACGCGGAAAGCTTCGAAGCGCCGAACGATGTCGTGGTGGGCCAGGCACGTCGGGCGATCCACCTCGGTGGAGAAGCGCTCGAAGTCGGCTGGGTCCACCCCGGGCAACATCGAGAACAGATTCACCGCTACCACCGAGCGGTTGGGGACAGTCATCGGATGAACTCCAAAAATTCTGGGGCAGATGGTTTCCGGTCAGGACTCAAGATTGATCATGATGTGCTTGATCTCGGTGTACTCCTCGACGGAGTAGATCGACATGTCGTTACCGTGCCCGGACTGCTTGAAGCCGCCATGCGGCATCTCCGAGACGATGGGCAAGTGGTCGTTGATCCAGACGGTGCCGAACTGCAGTTTGCGGGCAGCCCGCATCGCCCGTCCCACGTCACGGGTGAATACGGACGCGGCCAAGCCGTATTCGACGTCGTTGGCCCACGTGAACGCCTGCTCCTCGTCGCTGAAGCGGGTGGTGGTGACGACGGGGCCGAACACCTCCTTCTGGACGATCTCAGAATCCTGCGCAGCGTCGACGATGAGGGAGGGTCGGTACCAGAAGCCGGGACCCGAACCCAGGCCGCCGACGGCCAGTGAGGCCGGGCCGGAGGCGACTGCGCGGTCGACGAAGCCGGCCACCCGATCGCGCTGGCGCTCGGATATGACTGGCCCCATCTCGGTGGATTCGTCGGCGGGCTCGCCCATGGCCACCTTGCCGACGGCGCGGGTGAGTTCGGCGACGAATTCGTCGTAGATTCCGTCAGCGATGTAGACGCGGGATGCGGCCATACAGTCCTGGCCGGAGTTGCCGTATCCGCCCTCGCAGATCTTGGTGATGGCCAGCTCGGCGTCGCAGTCGTCGAAGACGAGCACCGGGGCCTTGCCACCCAGCTCGAGGTGCAGGCGCTTGAGATTGTCAGCTCCGGCACGGGTGACCACCTTGCCGGTGGCCGTGTCACCGGTCAGCGAGCTCATCCGTACCCTCGGGTGCCCGGTCAAAGCAGCGCCGACGGTATCGCCGTGGCCGGTGACGACGTTGAACACCCCGGGTGGGAACAGGTCGGCGGCCAGCTCGGCCAACCGCAGCGTCGACAGCGGTGTCTGCTCACTGGGCTTGAGCACCAGTGTATTTCCGGTCATCAGGGCCGGACAGATCTTCCAGATCGCCATGACGAGTGGGAAGTTCCAGGGCGCGACACTTCCCACTACGCCCAGGGGGTCGCGTCGAATGATGCTGGTATGGGTGGGCGAGTACTCGCCGGCGGCCCGGCCCTCGAGGACGCGCGCGGCGCCGGCGAAGAACCGCATGTTGTCCACGCCGAACGGAACCTCTTCGCGCGCAACGTTGATCGGCTTGCCTACGTTCTGCGATTCCAGCCGCGCGAACTCCTCGGCGTGGGCCTCCAACCGGTCAGCGAGCTTCAGGAGGAGCTCAGCACGTTTGCCCGGTGCGGTGGCGGCCCACTGGTCGAATGCGTTCTCCGCGGCGTCAACCGCGCGATCGACGTCGGCGGCATCACCGAGGGGCACCGTCGCGATCTGCTCACCGTTGGCGGGATTGAGGACTGCTTCGGTCGCGCCGCTGGCTGCGGGGACCTGCTCTCCAGCGACGTACATGAGCTGGCCGTGTGCCATGAAACGTTTCTCCAAGTCAATCCGGAGCTCTCGCGGGGACGAGTTGTGCTCAAGTGTTGAACAGTTGATATGGAGAACTTAAGCACAGCACCGGAGTGTGCGCAAGATAAACGGGAAGCAACCAGGGCGAGAAAGGAGTCGCCCCTTTGTCATGGCCGCCGCAGCTCGCCTACTGCATCGGGTGGGTTCAGTCGGCGGTGCGGGCGGCGAGAATCTTCCGTACCTTGTCGCGATTCTCGGTGATGATCTCTGCGATGGTCGCGCGCGCCAGCTCGGGATCGCGTGAGGTGAAGGCGGTGACGATGCGCTGATGCTCGTCGTCGAGCCCCGAGCCGGTTTCGTACTCATGGTGGTCGGTCGACAGAACGAGCAGGAAATACCGCAGGTCGCCGAGTAGTTCGGCGTAGAACTTGTCGAGCCGTGGACTGTTCATCAGGCCCACGATGGCGCGGTGGATGTCGAGGTCCTTCTCGACGATGGTGCGCGGGTCTTCGGTCGACATAGCTTCTTTGAGAGCCTCCAAGGCGTCGTTCAGAGGGGTCAGATCTGTGTCCGGGCCCAGGGAGGCTGCCGCGGCGGTCTCCAAATGCAGTCGAGCGCGGTAAATATCGAGCACCTCCTCATCGGAGGGGTCCCAGACGACCAAACCGCGGTTGAAGGTGTAGCGCACCAGGCCCGTCCCCTGCAGCAGGCGCACCGCCTCGCGGACGGTGTTGCGTGAGATGCCCAAGGCGTCGGCGATGACGCTTTCCCGAATGCGCTCGCCCGGTTTGAGTTCGCCTTCGAGGATCATGTCCATCAAGCCGTCGGCGATCTGCTGCGCGCTGCTGCGGCCGACGATCTGGATGCGGTCTGCGACGGACATAGCTGCATCGTACAACTGTTAAACACCAGGTCGCCTCTACCAGGGCGGAGGCGGGGTAGCGCGAGGTTGGACAGACTCTGCTCTAATGTTCTACAGTTCAGCTGACGGTCTCATTGGGTGCGGGCATACCGCCGCCGGCAGTGATGCGAACTTCCCTTTCAAGAGAACAGGATCCGGATGTCGAACGCTTTTCGCGACAAAGCATTCGCTACCAGCATCCGGCCCGTTACCCGGGACAGGGGCGTCTTCAGGGCGTCGGAGGCGCTGGACCGCATCGCTCGTGAAAGTGCGCTTGCCGAGTCGACTGGTGAGCGATTTCCCGAGCATCGGGTCGAAGCTGAACTGCGACGACATTACGACCTGACCGGTGAGCTGAGTCGCATCCCGACAGAGAAGGACGACACGTACCGGTTGGCAACCGAGGTGGGACGCTTCCTGGTCAAGATCGCGCCGGTCACCGAAAGCGCCCAGATCGTCAACCTGCAATCCGCGGTGATGATGCACCTGGAAAGGACCGGTCCGGCCATTCCGATCCAGCGCCTGATTCGCGGTCTCGACGGCCAGATCGAGTCCACTGTGGTCGACCCTGGTGGCAACGCCCGGATCATGCGGGTCATGACCTACATCGAGGGCGACCTGCTGTCTTCACTCACGCCGACAGAAACTCAGTTCCGCCAGGTCGGCAGTGCTCTTGCAGCACTTGACGGGGCATTGACCAGCTTCCGCCATCCTGACGAATCACGCTTGCTCGTCTGGGATCTGAAGAACTTTGTGCACATGCGCCCCCTCCTGGAGATGGTCGGCGATCGAGACAACCTGTCGATGGCCACGTGGATCTTCGACCAATTCGAAGCGGTCGTCGCTCCGCGCTTGGGAACCCTCCAAACTCAGATGATCCACGGCGATTTCAGCCCCTTCAATGTCGTCGTCGATCCCATGTCCGACACCTTTGTCACCGGCGTGATCGACTTCGGTGACGTCGTGCGCAGCCCCCTGGTGTTCGAACTGGCCGTTGCGGTGGCCAACCAGATCGGCGTGAACGAGCGGCACCCCTGGGGCAACGCCCTGGAAATCGTGCGTGGGTACCGCGCGGTGCGACCGCTCTCCGACCGCGATGTGGCGCTGTTGGCGATCGCAGGCCCCGCGCGGCTCCTTCTGCGTGCCCTCATCGTCGGTTGGCGGGCGGCCATCCATCCCCACAGTCGCGACTACGGACTGTCGCATGCCGCGCGAGATTGGACCCGCCTGCGCAGCGCGCTGTCGGTGGCGACGCCCACCATCCAGACACTGCTCTCGGCCACCGGGACGCAGGCCTCCCAGACAGGAGCAGAGTGACCATGACGAAAGTTTCTACTGCCAAGGCATCCACCCCGAAGGCTTCCGAGCCCATGGTGAACGGATTCGACAAGTCACGTATCGACGAACTGTCGCCGCGCACTCGCACTCAAGTCGAGGCCCGCGACCGTCTCCTCGGACCCGGCTACCGGCTGTTCTACCAAGAGCCCGTGGAGATCGTCCGCGGCGAAGGGACGCTGCTGTTCGACGCCGACGGCAACGACTATCTCGACGTCTACAACAACGTCGCAAGCGTCGGCCACTGTCACCCCTACGTCGTCGACGCGATCCACCGGCAGCTGGCGACTCTGAACACCAACACCCGCTATATCCAGCAGTCGATCCTGAGCTACACCGAGCAGTTCCTGGGAACCATGCCCGCCGAGATCGGGCACGTCATGTTCACGTGCACCGGATCCGAAGCCAACGACCTCGCGATGCGAGTGGCGCGCTACTACACCGGAAACCAAGGCATCATCGTCACCTCGGGCGCCTACCACGGACTCACCTCCGACGTGTCCGCCTTCTCGCCCTCGCTTGGTGTCGGTGTGCCCCTCGGCCCCCATGTGCGCACCATCAGCGCACCGGATCGCCTACGCCACGGCGGAAACGACAATCTGGTCGCCGCAATGCACCGGAAGATCCGCGAGGCCATCGCCGATCTGGAACGTCACGGATTCGGCGTGGCCGCGTTCATCGCCGACATGATCTTCTCCTCTGACGGCATCTTCGCGGAACCGGCAGGGTTCCTGCAGCCCATCATCGAGGAAGTTCACCACGTCGGTGGTCTGTTCATCGCCGATGAAGTTCAGCCGGGGTTCGGACGCACCGGCAAGAATTGGTGGGGCTTCCAACGACACAACCTCGTCCCCGACATCATGACCACCGGCAAGCCGATGGGCAACGGCATCCCCATTGCCGCCGCCGCTTTCCGTCCCGAGCTGCTGACGGAGTTCGGTCGCAACATCCGCTACTTCAACACCTTCGGTGGCAACTCCGTCTCGATCGCCGCAGCGCAGGCCGTCCTGGACGTGATCAACAACGAAGACCTGATTGCCAATGCCGAGAAAGTCGGCACCTACATCCAGGCCGAAATCGCCAAGATGGCAACCTCATATGAACAGATCGCCGAAGTCCGCGGTGCCGGCCTGTTCGTCGGCGTCGATATCGTCACCGACGCAGAGTCCAACACCCCGGACGGAGACGCGACACTACGGGTGGTCAATCACATGCGCCGCCGCCGAGTGCTCATCTCCGCGTCCGGCCCCCGCGGCAGTGTCTTGAAAGTGCGTCCGCCCTTGTCGTTCTCCCTCAGCGACGCGGACCGCATGCTCGAGAATCTCGAGGTGGTCCTCGCCGGGGAACTGCATTGACTCGGGCCACCCCGCGTGCCAGCCCCAGCGAACAGCACTGCTGATGAACGTGGTTGGCCCCGACACCACGTTTCTGAGTCGGCTCGCTGCCAGCACCGTGGAGGTCGACACCTCCAGTCGACGTCTGGCAGAGTACAGCTACGACGCCTCCAACTACCGGTTGACGCCGTTGGCTGTTGCCTTCCCCCGCACCCCCGGGGAAGTCAGTGAGATCGCCGCCTTGTGCCACGATTCCGGTGTTGCCGTAGTGGCACGCGGAGGCGGCACGTCGATGGCCGGGAACGCCATCGGTCGAGGTGTGGTACTCGATATGTCCCGTTACATGAACCGGGTGCTGTCCATCGACTCAGCCACCCGTACCGCCGTCGTCGAACCGGGTGTCGTGCTGGCCGACCTGACCGCGGCCGTGCAGCGCTGCACCGCCGACCAGTTGACTTTCGCTCCCGATCCGTCCAGCAAGAACCGCGCCACCGTCGGAGGATCGATCGGCAACGACGCCTGCGGCAATCACTCGGTTCGCTATGGGCGCACCGGCGACCACGTGGTGGCACTGGACCTCGTGCTGGCTGACGGCACCCGCCTGACCGCCACCCGAACCGGACTGCGCGCTACCGACCCCGCGGATATCACCGCCGCCGAGCGGGCCACGGCCCTCTCGGCCGAGCTGCGGGCATTGACTGACGGGTGCCTGGCCGCGTTCCGGCTGGAACTGGGCCGCATACCCCGCCAAGTTTCGGGCTTTCACCTGGCTAATCTTCTGCCGGAGAACGGCTTCGACGTCGCTCGGGCTCTGGTTGGCAGTGAAGGGACGTGCGCCATCGTCGTCGGCGCAATCGTGGCGTTGGTTGACGTGCCCCGGTCGACGCTGCTGCTGATCGTGGCTTACGACGACATCGTCGACGCTGCCCGCGACGTCGTCACGATCCTGAAGTACTCACCGGCGGCCGTCGAAGGCATCGACGAACAGATCGTCAGCACCATGAAGGCGCGCCGCGGCCAAGACGCTGTCGCCGACCTGCCCGCCGGCCACGCGTGGCTCTACATCGACCTCGACGGTGAGGACGACGCGACCGTCGCCCGCCATGCCAGAGAACTCATGGGCGACTTGGACTCCCACGGACGAGCTCGAGAATGTCGCGAAGTCCGTGACCCCGTTGAACGGGCGAAGCTGTGGCGCGTGCGCGAGGACGGGGCCGGTTTGTCGTCGCGCCTGCAACTGGCCGACGGGACTGCCGTCATGTCCTGGCCTGGCTGGGAAGATTCTGCGGTCGCTCCGGAGAATCTGGCCGACTACCTCGCCGAGTTGCGCCTCCTGCTGATGCAGTACCAGCTCATCGGCGTGATGTACGGGCACTTCGGTGCCGGGTGCATGCACATCCGCATCACCTTCGATCAACGTACCCCCGCTGGACGGCAGTTGATGTCGGCGTTCTTGACCGACGCGGCCCGGCTGGTCGTCAAACACGGGGGAACACTCTCGGGTGAACACGGCGACGGTAGGGCCCGTTCACAGTTGCTTCCCGAGATGTACTCGCCGGCCATCATGGAGGCGTTCGCCAGGTTCAAGCACCTCTTCGACCCGGCGAACATCCTCAACCCCGGCATGATCGTGGACCCGGAGCCGGTCACCGATAATCTGGCGCTGGCCGCCATACCCCCGCTGCCCTGGCAGACGACATTCACACTGCACGAGGCCACTGGTTCGGGGGCCAGCGCGTTCACCGAGGCTGTCCAGCGCTGCATCGGCGTAGGCCGGTGTCGATCCCACAGCAGCGGAGTGATGTGTCCGAGTTACCGGGCAACCGGTGATGAGAAGGACTCCACCCGAGGGCGCGCCCGCGTCCTGCAAGAGATGGTTCGCGGCGCTCGCACGGTGCAGGAAGGCTGGGCATCCCAGGACGTGCAGGAAGTCTTGGACCTCTGTTTGTCGTGCAAGGCGTGCTCGTCTGACTGCCCCACCGGGGTCGACATGGCCACCTACAAGGCGGAGTTCCTGGACCACTACTACCGGGGGCGGGTCCGTCCTGTCGCGCACTATTCGCTGGGCTGGCTACCCCGATGGTTGACCCTCACGGCTGGCGCCGCTCCGCTGGTCAACGCGGCCCTGGCGAGCCCACTGCGATCTGCGGCCCTGCGCCTCGGTGGCCTGACGACGCACCGGGTGCTGCCGACCTTCGCCTCCCGAGGCCAGTTGCGCAGAGAACTCGGCACGCCGCACACCGGCACGAGTGACCTTGTGCTCCTGGTGGATTCGTTCACTAAGGGCTTCCGGCCCGAGGTCGCGGGAGCCGCACGACGGGTCGTCGAGGATTCCGGCCACCGCGCCGAAGTCCGCACCGATTTTTGTTGCGGGCTGACATGGATCTCCACCGGCCAGCTTCGGCAAGCCCGGAAACGGTTGACCCGCACGGCCGCTACCCTCGATGACGGAACCGATCGTCCCATCGTTGTCATCGAACCCAGCTGTGCGGCCGCGCTGCGCAAGGACCTACCCGAGCTGGTCAACAGCACGTCTGCGCAGCGGGTCGCCCGACGTGTCCGTACTTTCGCCGAGCAGGTCAGTGCACAGAGCAGTCGCGGGTGGACACCGAAAATCGCTCTGCCCGAGTCGGTTACCGTACAGACACATTGCCATGAGTACGCCGTCTTCGGGGCGGCGACGCAACGTGACGCCCTCGCCGCGATCGGCATCGGCCGGGTGCGTGAAGCGACAGGCTGTTGTGGGGTGGCCGGCAACTTCGGATTCGAGCGCCAGCATTACGACGTCAGCATGGCGGTCGCCGAACAGGCGTTGGCTCCAGCATTGCGCGCAGATCCCGGCGCAGTTGTCCTCACTGACGGTTTCAGCTGCCACATGCAGGCCAGACAGCTCACCGATACCCCAACCTCCAGCGCTTCCCTGCACCTCGCACAAATTCTGGACCCCCGATCGGAGATCCAACAATGACGGCAACCCCGAATCCAACTCCTCCGCAGCCCGGCGTCACGGGGATCCCGACCGGGTTGCTCATCGGCGCAGGCTGGCGCGATGCGAGCGACGGAAAGGTGTTCGAGGTGGAATGCCCCGCCACCGGTGAGGTGCTGGCCACCGTCGCCGACGGTGGTCCCGCCGATGCCGACGACGCGCTGGCAGGCGCGGTTGCGGCGCAGGCGTCCTGGGCCCGTACGGCACCGCGCTACCGCAGCGAGATCCTGCGACGTGCCTACGATCTGGTGATGGCCCGGCAGGACTGGCTGGCAGAGGTGATGACCCTGGAAATGGGCAAGCCGCTAGCCGAGGCCAAAGGCGAAGTTGCCTACGCCGCGGAATTCTTGCGCTGGTTCTCAGAAGAAGCGGTGCGCATCTCCGGTGACCACACCACGACGGGCGATGGAGGCAACCGCATCATCGTGACCCGAGAACCGGTGGGCCCCTGCGTCCTGATCACGCCGTGGAACTTTCCGTTAGCCATGGGCACCCGCAAGATCGCTCCCGCGGTAGCTGCCGGGTGCACGATGGTGCTCAAGCCGGCGCCGCAAACCCCGTTGACGTCGTTGGCTCTGGCCGCGATCCTTCAGGAATCCGGCCTCCCCGAGGGAGTGCTCAACATCATCAACACCACCGATGCGGCGACTGTGGTGCAGCGGTGGATGAGCAGCGGTAAAGCACGCAAGATCAGCTTCACCGGTTCCACGGCCGTCGGCAAGGTGCTGCTTCGACAGGCTGCGGACGCGGTCATGAGGTCCTCCATGGAACTGGGCGGCAATGCACCGTTCATCGTGTGCGCCGACGCCGATGTCGACACCGCCGTCGAGGGTGCTGTTTCGGCGAAAATGCGCAACATGGGGGAGGCCTGCACCGCGGCGAACCGGATGTACGTGCACCGCGACATCGCCCGCGAGTTCTCCGAGCGACTCGCGGCCCGAATGGCGGAGCTCAACGTCGGCAACGGACTCGACGAAGGCGTCCAGGTGGGGCCGCTGATCGATGCCGCGGCACGGTCGAAAGTGCAACGGCTGGTGGACGATGCGCTCTCCCGAGGCGCTACGGCGCTGACCGGTGGGCGGCCGGTTGACGGGCCGGGTTACTTCTATCCGCCCACCGTGCTCGCCGATGTAGCACCGGATTCGGATCTGATGACCACCGAGGTGTTCGGCCCCGTGGCGCCGGTCATTCCCTTCGTCGACGAGGACGAGGCGGTGGCTCGCGCCAACGACACGGACTGGGGACTGGTGGGATACCTGTTCACCCAGGACATCGATCGGGCTTTCGACCTGAGCGAACGTCTGGAGGTCGGAATGGTGGGTGTCAATACCGGTGTCGTGTCCAACCCCGCCGCACCGTTCGGCGGGATCAAACAATCCGGGCTCGGGCGTGAGGGTGGGAAGGTCGGTATCGACGAGTTCCTGGAGTACAAGTATCTATCGATACCTCGGCGTAGAGGACGCGAGGCAGCCAGTAGGTAGAAGCAAGCATCCGCCGTGCCGGCTGACGTCAGATCGGGGGCAGCTCCAGCCAGCTGTCGACGGCGAAATTCGCCCCGCGGGCGGCGATCGTCGCTCCGCCGTGGCCCGGGTAATGCGCCGGGATGACGGTCGCGCGACGGCGTGCCGCCTCGGTGAACACGCGCCGGCGGGTGGCCGCCGCCGCGCCGGCGTCGACGTCGAACGCGCACGGATCGTCGGGGCGCGGCAGCTGGATGGGGCAGTGGGTGAGGTCCCCGACGAACACCGCGGGTGCGCCGGCGTCCAACCAGAGGACCGACGATCCCGGCGTGTGGCCGGGCGCAGCACGCAGCCACAGCGACTCGCTGAGTTGATGGTCGCCGGCGAACAGTTCGGTCTGTGCCTCGACCGGCGCGATGCTGTCGGCGAACACCAGCCGCATCCCGTCGGTGGCACCGTCACCGTCCGGGCAGAAATACCGATGATCGGCCGCGGGCATCAGGTAACGGGCGTTGCGGAACGTCGGCACCCACTTTTCGTCTCCGTCCGTGGCGACCGACCGGGTGTTCCAGCCGACGTGGTCGGTGTGCAGGTGGGTGTTGATGACGACGTCGACGTCGTCGGGAGCGAAACCGGCGTCCGTCAGTGCCGCCAGGAACCCGGTGTCGAGGTGATCCAGCGGCGGCATGTGGGGGCGCTGCCTGCCGTCGCCCACGCCGGTGTCGACCAGCACCGTGAGCCCGTCGACCTCGATCACCCAGGTCTGGACCGCGATCTTCCACTCGTCGGCGCCGCGGTCGACGAACAGCGGGTCGAGCAGGTCGGCGTGCTCATCCCAGGCGTCCGGCGGGGTCTGGGCGAACAGTGAGGTGCGCACCCGGAACCGGGTCTCGACCACCCGCGTCAGGGTGGCCCGGCCGAGCCGGGTCCGGTCGGTCACGGCTGGATGCGGATCGGACCCGGCGAGTAGAGCCCGGAATGGGTCTGCTCGCCCAACTCGATGTCGGCCGGCTCAGCGTCGACGACGGTGTCGAAGCGGCGCAGCGAGCCCCAGTCCTGGCCCCAGTCCTGCGACAGATACGTCGACATCACCGAAGCGCGCAGCAGCAGGTCGGTGATGCCCAGCAGGCCGCCGTTGAGGCCGTCCTGCCAGGTGTCGGTGCTCTGCAGCTTGGCGTAGTAGTCCGGGGAGATGCGGAACTTGGGGATCTGGGTGACGCCGTTGGCGTGCAGCATGGGCTGCTGGCACGGGAAGGCCAGCCCCACCGCCCAGTCCATCAGGACCGGCTGCTCGGAGCCGACGTACTCCTGCACCGAACGCAGCTCCGGTACCCGCGGCGGGGTCACCGCGAGCCAGTCGCCCTGGCTGAGCGACAGGTCCTCGGCGATGACCCGGACCGCCACCGCGTCGGCGGGGATCTGCTCGCGCGGGTAGCGCAGGTTGCGCCACGACGGCTGCGGGCCGATGTCGTACGGGCTGATCCGGCCCGCAGCGACCAGCGCGCCGTCGGGCCCGCGGCGGGCGTACTCGAGGTCGACGGTCTGCCCGGAGGTGAACCCGTCGGCCACACTGGTGCCGGCGATCGTGCCTGCCGCGCTGATCACCACCAGCGGATGCGCGTCGTCGGCGGGCGGCAGCTCGTACCACGCCGAGGCGAGGCGGCTGTCTTCTTGCGCGCCTTCGGAATACGTTCCCGCGACCGGGACGCGGGCCGGGTCCAGACCGTAGGGCAGTGGCACGGTGGAGCCGTTCACGCCCGGGCGGGTGAGCCGGATCGGCCGGTTCCAGTCGTAGTCGGTCCCCGGCTGGGGGTTGTTCAGCCGGATCGCCTCGGCGATGATCCGGTCGGGAATGCCGTTGGGGGAGAAGCCGACCGGGCCGGTGCCGCCGAGCGGGCCGAGCGGGCCCCAATCACCGGGCAGGGGCTGCAGGAAGCCGTCGTTGGAGTCGGGTTCGACCAGCACGTCGTCGGCCAGCCCGCAGCCTCCGACGAACGCGCGGACATTGGCCCAACCGTTTGAGTAGGTCGGGTATTGGCGCACCACCCCGACCGCCATCGACGCGACGAACACGACCACCATGAAGCCCGCCGCGATCGGAATCGGGGCGGCGGTGAGCCGGTCGACGATCCGCGAGTCCTGTCGGCCCGACAGGTGCAGCCACAGCGCCCACAGCGCCGCCACGGCGAACAGCGCGAAGAACACCGCGCTGATGGTGACGCCGCCCAGTTGGGGCATCGAGCTGTTGAACGGGACGCCGAAGTTCGACACGTACCACCAGCCGTTGGTGGAGGCGAAACACAGTGCCAGCACGAAGAACACCAGCGACAGGAAGGCCATGCGGTTGCGCGCCGAGCGCAGCACCAGCGGCGAGACCAGCACGGTGGCCAGCGCCGCCATGGCCGCCCCGACCGCGGCGAACAGCCCGAAGTGGTGGATCCACTTGGTCGGGGTGAACATCAGGAAGAAGATCGTGGCGAAGATGACGCCCATCAGCCGCCAGGCCGGTCCCCGGGCGACGCCAGGAACACGCTTGCGCCGCAACATGATGAACAGTGACGCGAACAGCGACATCGCGGTGAACAGGAACGCCACGCGGCGCGAGATGGCGCCGTCGGTGGTCGGCAGGATCAGGTAGTAGTACCGCAGGTTCTCGGTCCACCACTCCTGGTTGGGGCCGATCGCGGTGCGGATCCGGGTGGCTTCGAGCACCGTGGCCAGGGTCTGGTCGGCGAACACCACGGCCAGCACCACGGTGCCCGCGGCCAACAGCGGCGCCAGCAGCGGCCAGGTACCGACCACCCTCCGGCGGCGCATCAGGATGCGCAGCACGGGGCGTCCGCCGGCGACCAGGGCGGCCACCGCGATCAACCCGGTCGGCTGGATGCCGAGGGTGAACGCTGCGGTCGTGATCGCCAGCGCCGCCGGGGTGAGTCGCCCGGAGGTGATCGCGCGTTCGATCAACACGTAGGTGATCAGCGCGCCGGTGGCGATCTGGCCTTCGGGGCGCAGCCCGTTGTTGAACGGCATCCACGCGGCCAGCAGCACCAGCCCGGCCGCCCACAGCGCCGCCCGGCTGCTCAGCACGGCGGGCCCCAAGCGGGGCAGCACTTCCCGGGACAGCAGTAGCCAGCACACCAGCGAGCACACCAGGTCGGGCAGCCGGATCCAGATGCTGGCATCGCTGACCTGGGTCATCAGCGCCAGCACGTTGTAGTACCAGCCGAACGGATCCTCCGGGCTGCCGAACCAGCGGAAGTAGTTCGACATGTAGCCGGCGTGGTCGGCGACCCGCGCCATGGCCAGGATGTAGCCGTCGTCGGAGGAGTTGGCGCCGATGACATACCAGAGCAGGAAACCGCCGACGACGACGCCGTCCACCGGGGTCACGGTGCGCCAGCGGGTGGGGATCAGGCGGTGCATCCGCCGGCCGTCGAGCCGGTCGAGCCGCCACAGCGCCAGCAGCGCGATCACCGTCGACGTGATCGCGAGCAGGATGGCGACCAGTTTGAGCGTGGTGGGCTGCGACGTGAAGCGGGTGTCGATCGTCGCCGACAGCGACAGACCCGGCGCCGGACCGCTCAGATCGGTGAACACGCCGACGATGGCCGGGCGCAGGTTGGGGTCGGGATAGCCGGTGCGCTGCGGTGAGCCGTCCTGCTGGGTCAGCCCGACGAACTCGGCGTAGGTGCCGTCCAGCGACGACGTGATGACCAGCTCCGAACAGCCGCCCATCCGGTCGCGGTCCACGCTGGCCACCACGACGTTGCGCACGATGACGTCGACGCGGGACTCGGAGACCATGACGAGCATCGCGTTCAGCGCGGCGTCGCGGCCCTGCTCCGGAGCGGTGCCCAGCACCAGGCCGCCGTCGCCGGGCATCGTGTCGATGACCTCGCACGGCACGGTGGCCCTCAGATCCACCGGCGCCTGGGAGATCAGCGGCGCGGTCACGTTGCCGACCTGTCCCTGCTGGGGCCAGCTCAGCGTCGCGGTGGTCTGGGTGACGGGCAGCAGCGGGGTGGCCACCGCCATCACGAAGCCGAGCAGCCCGGTGATCATCGCCACCCAGCGGGCCACGCTCACATCGCTTTTCGCCGAGGTGGCGAGGTCCGAGGTCATGGCAGTGCCCTGATGGGTCCGCCCCGGCTCCAGCCGAACACCCGTGTCGTCCCTTCCTCGATGGCGGCATCGGGCGCCTGCTGCGCCGGCACCGCCCGGTAATAGCGCTCGATCGCACCCCAGTCGCGGTACCAGTCACCACGCAGGTACGTGGGGATCGCCGAGGTGCGCGGCAGCAGCGCCTGGATGAACAGCAGCGGGCCGCCGTCGTCGGCCGACTGCCACTGGTTCGACGAGATCACCATCTGCTTGAAGTTGGGCAGGATCCGGTATTCCGGCAGCTCCGCGACCCCCAGCCGCACCGAGAACGGTTGCTGGCACGGGAAGTTGGCGGCGGTGGCGATGTCCATCAGCACCGGGGTGTCGTCGCCGAGGAACTCGTCGGCAGTCTGCAGGACCGGCACCCGCGGCGGGGTGAAGCCGAACCACTGCTCCTCGGACAGGTTGGGGTCGTCGGCGACGATGCGGGCCACGTTGGCCTCCGGCGGCGCCGTGTCGAGCGGGAACCGCAGGTTGCGCCACGCCTGCTGGGCGAAGACGTCGATCGGATCGACCTCGTTGAGGGCCTGGTAGGAGCCGTCGGGCCGATGCACCCCCCACTGCAGCTTCAGCGACTGTCCGTAGTTGAAGGAGCCGTCCTCGTTGTAGTACCAGATCGCGCCCGCCGCGGCGACGGCGACGATCGGCCGGTCGGCCGGGCGCTCCCCGGCGGCGAAGGGCAGCTGGTACCACGCCGAGGTGAGCTTCGCCGCGACGTCATTTTCGTCGTAGCTGCCCATCACCGGGGTGCGGTCGGGGTCGAGCCCGAACGGCAGGAACACCCGGGAACCGTTGACGCCCTCGGGGCCGTAGCCGCCGCCGGTCTCGGCCGCGTAGCCGATGCCGATGTTGGGCTTGTCGATGGGGCCGTCGGAGTTCACCATGCCCGGGTTGCCGACGATGGGTTCGCCCGGCTCGAGGGTGTCGCTGACCCCGTTGGGGTTGAACCCGACCGGGTCTTCCCCGCCCAGCGGGCCGTATTCGCCGAACTGCTGCCCGGGCACCGGGGTCAGCATGCCGGCGTTGGTGTCGGCTTCGACGAGGACGTCGTCGGCCATCGCGCAGCTCTGTCCCGTCAGCGCCGCCAGGTTGGCCGCGCCGGTGGTGTACACCGGGTAGCGCCCGGCGGTGGCCTTGACCATCGACGCCAGCTCCAGCACCACCATGATCGTCGCCACGACCAGAAGCGGGGTGGACGCCAGCGCCCGGTTGCGCCCGGTGTCGGCGACCTCGGTGTGGCCGGCGTAGTCCATGCGGAAGTGCAGCCACGCCGCGAGCAGGCCCCCGACGATCGCCAGCACCAGGAAGATCGTCGTGACCGGGTAGCCGACGATCACCGGCTGTTTGTCGAACCAGGGGACGCCGTAGTTGCCGGTGTAGAACCAGCCGTTGATTCCCGAGGTCGCCCACGCCAGCACGAACAGCAGCGCGGTGACGTAGAGGGCCAGGTTGCGTCGGCTGTGGAGTCCGACCCGGGCGAACGCGAACGCGGTCACCGCGCCGAGCGCGCCCGCCAGGCCGGCGAACGCGCCGAACTGCACCGCCCACTTGGTCGGGGTGAGGGTCAGCAGCAGCAACCCGACCGCCGTCGTGCCGACCAGCCGCCACACCGGCCCGTTCATCGCGCCGGGCACGCTGCCGCGGCGCAGCAGCACCACCAGCAGTCCGAACACGCACAGCAGCAGGATCAGCACCGAGAAGCGGCGCGTCATGGAGCCGTCGACGCTGTCCTCGACGGTGAGGAAGTAGTAGCGCAGGAACTCCTGGTACCACGGGATCGTCGGCCCCACGGTGTACTTGATACGCACCGATTCGGCGACGGTGGCCAGGGTCTGGTCCCGGAACACGATGACGAACACCAGCGAGGCGGCGGCCAGCAGAGGCGCCACCTGGGCGGCCAGCCCGTCGGCGGGCCGGCGCGCGGCGACGAGCCGCCAGACCGCGCGGGCGCCGACCAGCAGCGGCGCCAGCGCGATCAGACCCTGCGGCGCCAGCGTGACGGTGAACATCGCGACGACCACCGCGACCGCCACGGGCCACAGCCGGCGGGTGCCGATGGTCCACTCGACCAGCATCCACACCGCGATCACGCCGAACGCGATCAGCGGTTCGGGCCGCAGACCGTTGTTGAACGGCAGCCACGCCGCCAGGAACACCGCGCCGGCCGTCCACACGGCGACCTTGTTGGCCGCGACCCGGCGGCCCAGCCGGGGCAGCAGGCAGCGGCTGATGATCAGCCAGGTCGCGATCGCCGCCAGGGTCGCCGGCAGGCGCAGCCACACGCTGGCGGTGCTGATCGACGCCAGCTGTCCCAGCAGGCTCTGATACCAGTCGAACGGTGCCTCGGCCGCGCCGAAGAAACGGTAATAGTTGGTGGTATAGCCGGCCTCCCCGGAGATCCGGGCGATGGTGGTGTTGTACCCGTCGTCGGAGGATTGCGGGCCGACGATGTGCCACAGCAGCAGCGCGGCGACGACGCCGGCGTCGGCGAGCCATGTCGACAGCCCGACCCGGCGTCGCCGACCGCTGCGACGGCGTCCCGAGGCCCGGTCGAGCACGGCCAGCGCGACGATCGACGCGATCACGCACAGCACGCCGAGCACCATCACGGCCAGCTTCAGGGTGGTCGGCGATGTGATGAACCGGGTGTCGACGTCGATCGTCGCGCTCAGCCCGGCAGTGTCGGGCGGGACGTCGAGTTCGGTGAACACCCCGGTGACCTGGGGTCGTTTCTCCGGGGCGAGCGTCCCGGTGGCGCCGGGGATGCCGATGAAGTCGGCGCCGACCTGGCCCACGTCGGCCCACAGTCGCAGCGCGCTGCACGCGCCGGCCTCGACGTCGGCGCGCGGTGCGACGGCGGCCACGGTGTCGCGGAACGCCACCACCACGGTGTCGGGGTAGGCACGCACGAACAGCCCGTTGCGGCTGGCGTCGATACCGCCCGGCGGGTTGGTCGAGAACACCAGCCCGCCATCGGCCGGCATGCTGGCCACCGCGGAGCACGGGATCGAGACGTCCAGCGCCCGGGGCGCCCCAGAAACGAGCGGCGCGGTGATGTCGCTGACCGCCTCGTCGGGGCCACTGCCCTGCGGCCAGGAGATGGTCGCGGTGGTCTGGTTGACCGGCAGCAAAGGAGTCAGCCCGCACAGCACCAGCCCGAGGAACCCCGCGACGAGCGCGATGACACGGGAAGGCGGTGCAGACACGAGGCTCGATGGTATGCGAAGAACTTAATGACGCAGCGGCGCCGGGCTCCACAAGCCGCTTCGCGTCGTGGTTCCCAAGTCCAGACGGGCGGGTTCGGCGTCGGGGTAGTACGGCACCAGCCGCTGCAGTGAGCCCCAGTCGCGGTCCCAGTCGTCCTTCAGATAGGTCGGCACGGTGGTGGCGCGCAGCAACAGTTCGGTGATGCCGAGCGGCCCGCCGCCCACGTTGTCCATCACCGGTGAGTTGGCCTCCGCCCCGAACCGGTCGGGCAGGATCCGCCACTGCGGCACCTCGGTCACGCCGTACTGGTGGTCGAACGGGCGCTGGCACGGGAAGGCGAGACCGACGAGCCAGTCCAGCAGGACGGGGTCGGTGGAGCCGACGACGTCCTGCAACGTGCTCAGCTCGGGGATGCGGGGCGGGGTCAGCGCGATCCAGTGCTGCGGGTCGAGGTCGTCGTCGCGGGCGACGAGGCGGATGCGGGTCGCGTCCTCGGGGATCGCGGCGAGCGGGGCGCGCAGGTTGCGCCAGGCGGGTGCGGCGCCGACGTCGCCGAAGTTGATGCCGCCCGCGGGCTCACCGTCGGGGCCGGCCCACTGCACGGTGACCTCGTCGGGGTCGAAGCGTCCGGCCGCCGACACCACCAACAGCGGTCCGGCCTGGTCGCGGGGCGGCAGCTGATACCAGGCTGACCGCAGCAGCGCAGGTTGTTGCGGTCCCGACCGCCAGCTGCCCAGCACCGGGGTGCGGGCGGGGTCCAGACCGAAGGGCAGCCGGGCCCGGGAGCCGTTCACACCCGCCGCGGCGGTGGTGCCGCCCTCGGTGTCGGCTTCGCTGCCGGTGCCCTCACCGCTGTCGGAGTCGGCGAAGTTGTCGGCCCCCTCGTCGTCGCTCACCGGGTCCGGTGACACGTCCGACGGAATGCCGTTGGGGCTGAAGCCGTCCGCGGTGACCTCGCCGAGCCCGTCGCCGACGGGTACCCCGACCGGGGTCAGCAGCCCGGCGGTCGGGTCCTGCTCGACCAGGACATCCTCGGCCATCCCGCAGGTGTTGCCGGCCAGCGCGCCGAGATTCGAACGCCCGACGCTCCACGCCGGGTACTGGTTGACCATTCCGAGGGTGAGCGAGACGACCTCGAAGGTCACCAGCGCCCAGGCGGCCACGGCCAGCGGGGGCTGGGCGATGCGGCGCAGCCAGGGCCGGGCGCCGGGCGGGGCTTCGGGGCGGCCGGAGAAGTGCAGCCAGGCGGCCACCAGCAGCGCGAGCACCGAGCACCCGAGCAGCACGGTCATGAAGCCCAGCCGCCACTGCGGGAAGTCGTTGGACCACGGCACGCCGAAGTTGGAGACGTACCACCATCCGTTGACCGTCGCGAACGACAACGCCGTGACGAACAGCACCGCCGCGGTGAACAGCGCCCGGTTCCGGGCGGACCGCATCGCGGCCGCGCCGATCGCGACCGCCGCCAGCGCGCCCAGTGAGCCGGCCAACCCGGCGAACACCCCGAAGTGGTGGGTCCACTTGGTGGGGGTGAACATCATGGCCAGGAACGAGATGACGGTGATCCCGATGATGCGTCTGCTCGGCCCGGCGGCCGTGCCGGGGATGCGGCCCTTGCGCAGCGACATCGCCACCGCCACGGCCAGCGCCAGCAGAAGCGTCAGCACTGCGAAGCGCCTGGCGACGGACCCGTCCGGGCTGGTGGTGAACAGGCGCGAGTAGCGGATGTGTTCGTCGAACCAGGCCAGGCTCGGACCGACCGACGATTTGAAGCTGCTGGCCTGCAGTTCGGCGGCCAGCGTCTGGTCCCGGAAGATCAGGAACAGGGCGACGGTGCCGGCCGCGGCGATGGGTGCCAGCAGCGCGAGGTAGCCGAAGCGCGACGTGTGCGCGGCCACGATCGTCTTCAACGGACCGATGGCGACCAGCAGCGCGCCGATCGCGGCGATGCCGGTGGGGCCGGAGAAGAGCGTCAGCGCGCCGATGATGATCGCGATCGCGACCGGGAGCAGTCTGCTGGTCGCGACGCCGCGCTCGACCGAACACCAGGTCAGCAGGATGCCCAGCGCGATGATCGGCTCCGGGCGCAGGCCGTTGTTCAGGGGAAGCCACACCGCCAGGAACATGCCGGCTGCGGTCCACGCGGCGACGCGGCTGTGTTTGACGGCCGAGCCCAGCCGGGGAATGACCTCGCGGCTGATCACCCACCAGCAGGCCAGCGCCATCAGCAGGGTGGGCAGCCGCATCCACACGCTGGTGGTGCTGACGTTGCTCCACAGCGCCAGCAAGTCGTAGTACCAGCCGAACGGCGCCTCGGGCGTCCCGAACCAGCGGTAGTAGTTGGCCATGTAGCCGGCGTTCTCCGAGACCCGGGCCATCGTCAGGATGTAGCCGTCGTCGGCGGTGTTCGCCCCGACGAAATGCCACCACACCAGCACCGCGGCGACGAGCCCGTCCAGCGGCGTCACCGACCACCAGCGCGGCGGCAGGAACCGGCGGTGGCGCATCCCGTCGGCCTGGTCGAGCACGTGCAGGGCGCCCAGCGAGATGACGGTCATCGCGACGCCGACGATCATCGCCAGCAGCTTGAGCAGCGTCGGCGACGTGCTGTAGCGCGAGTCGACGGTCGCCGAGAACTGCAGGCCGGGCGGCGCGGGACCGGACAGGTCGGTGAACACACCGACGATCTGGGGCCGGAAGTCGTAGCCGCTGCGGTCCCCGCGCAGTGGTTCACCGGGGTCCGGATCGTCGGGTCCCTGGGTGAGGCCGACGAACTCGCCGGTCACGCGGTCGGCGTGCGCGGTGAAGCGCAGTTCCTCGCAGTCCGGGCTGAGCACCTGGTCCAGCGGCGCGACGACGACGGGGGTGTTGCGGACGATGACCAGCAGGTCGTCGTCGACCCGCTCGATGAGCAGGCCGCGGTCGACGGCTTTGGGCGCCTGCTTGGGCACGGTGGACAGCAGCACGGTGCGGCCGCGTTCCTCGAGGCCGGCGGCCACACTGCAGGGCACCGTGATCTCCAGGTCGGTGGCCACGTAGCCGATCAGCGGCGCGTCGACGCTGGCGAGCACGTCATTTTGCGGCCAATTCAGTTCCGCGGTGGTCTGTTCCACCGGCAGCAACGGCGTCGCCAGTGCCAGCAACGTGCCCAGCAACCCCGCGACGATCGCGATCAGCCGCGCGGTGCGGTGGTTGCTCGGCTCTCTGACCACGGGGCTAGATGGTAATTGGCTTGCGGATGGCCAGGACGAACGGCCCGATCGTCGACACGTCGAACCGGGGGTCGTCGAACAGGGCGTCGTCGAGCTTGACGTGGTAGCGCCGCACGTTGGGCTGATTCGGGTAAACGTCGGCGGCCAGGCGCAGGGTGTAGGTGTCGTTCCCGCCGCGGCGCATCAGGAACACCGACGGTGGCGGCCACGGCATCGCGTCGAGCGCGGCGATGAACTCGTCGGAGTCCGACAGCAGTGCCCAGCTCTCGATGGCCTTGGCCCGCGCGTCGAACTGCGCGAGCGGGTTGGCGTAGTGCGACGTGAGTCCCTGGAACCCGTAGTAGGGGTAATAGGACAGGAAGCTGTAGTCGGCGGTCATGACGACGGTCTCGTTGCGGGGACGGCCGGTGACGTCGAGGATCCGTTCGTCGATCTCCCGGTAGTACTGCTCGGCTCCGGGCGGCCGCCGGTCGGCGCGCTCGCCGTAGCCGTCGGTGTCGGTGTAGGCGACGACGATGTCGGGGCGCAGCACGTCGGGGATGTCCTGGCTGAACGTGACCGCGCCGAGTGCGCCGATCGCGGTGGCCGCGGCCACCACGCGGTGGGCGTTGACCGTCTTCACCCGGGCGGCCAGCGCCCGGGTGATGTCGATGAAGCCGAACGCGCCCGCGGCGGCGAGCAGGATGGTCAGGGTGGGCTGCAGCCGGAACGACAGCAGCGTGGTGCCGACGAGGGTGGTCAGCATCGACAGCAGCGACCACGCGTAGACGCTGAGCACGGCCATGGCCAACGCGCCAGCGCGGGTGGACGTGCGTGCGTAGACGACGAGCCACAGCGTGCCGAGCATGCACAGCGCGCCCAGCAGCGTGAACTGCAGCATCGGGAACGACAGCTCCGCACCGTCCTTGGGCAGGTAGTGCTGGGCGGTCCCGGTGTCGGCGGGGGTGCCGGTCGCCGCCTCGAGCAGATACGGCGCCCAGCCGATCAGCGCGATCGCGCCCGAGATCACCGCGATGACCAGCAGTCGCAGCAGCGGCTCCCAGTGCCTGCGCGTCACCGCCACCAGCGCCGCCATCAGCGTCAGCGTGAACGCGGCATAGGCCAGCAGCAACGTGTAGAACAGCGCCGCCACCCCGAGGAAGATCCCGGTCCCGACGACCGCGGCCCACCCACCGCTGTGCTCGATGCCCGGCCCGCCGGGCCGCTTCCCGCCCCGCAGCCCCGACCACGCCAGCACGAACACCGGCGGCAGCAGCACCGCGATGATGGCCGCGTACGGCTCGGCGGGCGAATAGGCCAGCGCCGCCGCGGCGGTCGCGGTCGAGACCACCAGGGCGTACTCGAAGCGGATCATCGCGGCCCACAGCACCAGTGCGAGCACCATGGCGATGGTGATCGAGATGATCGACCACGGCTTGAACATCTCCCACGCCGGTGTGCCGGTGAGCGCGGCGAGTCGGCCACCGAGCCAGAACCAGCCCGGCGGGTAGAACGGCGGCAGCCCGATGTAGGTCATGTCGTGCAGTTCGGCGGTGTCGGTCAGCCGGGTCAGATACTCGGTGCGGAACTGCTGGTCGACGGAGATGCCGAACAGGTACAGCCGGGTGGCGCCCAGCGGCATCGCCAGCGTGACGACCGAGAACGCCGCCAGGAACAGCACCGACCCCAGCCGGGCCACCAACTGGCGGCCCCGGCGCCACAGCCAGCCCGACGCCAGCAGACCGGCCAGGCAGGCGACCTGCCCCACGGTGGTCAGCGCGTGCAGCTGGTTCGACGAGTTGTAGGCGGGCCACTCGACGCGGGCGATGGCGAGCAGACTGACCACGGCGACTGCGGCGGCGATGGCGGCCGCAGCGACCATCTGGCCGGCCACCCGCACCGGGACGGCCAGAGCACCGCGCATCAGATGGGCAGCCTGCGGAAGATCGGGCGGGGAATGTGCCGCAACACCATCATCACGTACCGGAATGTCCCCGGCGCCCACACCAGTTCTTTACCCTTGGCCGACGCAGTGACGGCGAGTTCGGCGACGTATTCCTTGTCGACGGTCAGCGGCGCTTCCTTGACGTGGGCACTCATGCGGGTGCGCACCTGGCCGGGACGGATGACCAGCACCCGGACCCCGTACTCGCGCAACGCCTCTCCCAAACCGAGGTAGAAGCCGTCGAGTCCGGCCTTGGTGGATCCGTAGACGAAGTTCGACCGCCGCACCCGCTCACCGGCCGCCGAGCTCATCGCGATGATCCGGCCGAAGCCCTGGGCGCGCATCCTCTCGCCGAGCAGCACCCCGACCGACACCGCTGCGGTGTAGTTGATCTCGGCGATCTGCACCGCCTTGCGCTGGTTCTGCCACAGTTCCTCGGCGTCGCCGAGCAACCCGAACGCGACGATCGCCACGTCCACATCGCCGCCGGCGAACGCCTCGTCGATGACCGCGGGGTGGCTGCCGGTGTCGACGGCATCGAAGTCGATGATCTCAACCGACTTGGCTCCGGCCTGGGTGAGTTGGGCTTTCGCGGTGTCGCGCAACGGATCTCCGGGCATGCAGGCCAGTACCACGCGGGCCGGCGCGTTGCGCAGGTAGCGTTCACAGATCGCCAGCCCGATTTCGGAGGTACCGCCTAGCAGCAGGATCGTCTGCGGGTTACCCGTGGCGTCGAAGACCATCTACTGCAACTCCAGTCGTCTGGCCATGTCGGAGACGAACACCCCGTGCGGGTCGACCTTGCGGCGCAGGGCGATCCACTCGTCGATCCGGGGATACATGGCGTGGAAGGTGGCGGCGGTGGTGCGGGAGTCCTTGGCGGTGTAAAGCCGGCCGCCGAACTCCAGCACCCGCTTGTCGAGTGAGTTGAGGAACTCGTTGAGCCCGGCCTTGATCTGGAAGTCCACGCAGACGTTCCAGCCGGGAATCGGAAAGCTCAGCGGCGCATCGTTTCCGGGGCCGAACAGTTTGAAGACATTCAGGAACGAGTAGTGACCCGAGCGCTGGATGTCCTTCATGATGCCCTTGAACTCGTCGACCGCCTCGGTGGGAACGACGAACTGGTACTGGGTGAAACCGACCGAGCCGTAGGCGCGGTTCCACTCTCCGACCATGTCGAGCGGGTGGTAGAACTGCGTCAGATTCTGGGTCTTGCCGCGGTAGGTCTTGCCCATCCGGTACCACAGTTCGGTCATCGCGCCGAAGATCGGCTTGTTGCCCAGACCGCTGGGGAAGATGTCCGGCGCGGTGAAGTACTGCGGGGCGTCGAACTTCAGCGGGTCTTTCTGCAGCTTGACCGGTAGCTGATCCAGCGTCGCCAAGGAGCCCCGGGAGATGACCGCCCGGCCCAGCTTGGGCGGCGCGCTCATCGCGTCGAACCAGGCACTGGAGTAGGTGTAGTTGTCCTCGGTGCCGTCGCTGTGGAAGGCGATCGTCTCGTCAAGTCCGGCGGTGACGTCTCCGTCGGCGATGAAGTACGCCGTCTCGGTCGGGGTCATCGCGATGGTGGCGCGCAGGATGATGCCGGTCAGACCGTTTCCGCCGACGGTGGCCCAGAACAACTCGGCGTCCGGTCCCGTCGGGGTCAGCGTGCGCACCTCGCCGTCTGCGGTCAGCAGGTCCATCGCGCGGACGTGGTTACCGAAGCTGCCGGCGCTGTGATGGTTCTTTCCGTGGATGTCACAGGCGATCGCGCCGCCGACGGTGACCTGGCGGGTGCCGGGCAGTACCGGGACCCACAGCCCGAGGGGTAGCGCGGCGCGCATCAGCTGGTCGAGGTTCACCCCGGCGTCGAGGTCGACCAGCGCGTCGTCGGCGTCGATGGAATGGATGCGGTTCAACGCGCTCATGTCGATGACCAGCCCGCCGCCGTTCTGGGCGTTGTCGCCGTAGGAGCGACCCAGTCCGCGCGCGACGACCCCGCGGCCACCGTCTTCGGCGGCCCGGGTCACCGCCTTGACGACCATGTCCGGGTCGGGCGGCGTCAGCACCTGCGCCACGGAGGGCGCGGTGCGGCCCCACCCGGTGAGCCGCTTGGCGGTGGTCGGAATGTCGGTGCTGAACATCGTCACAGAGGGTACCGCCTGGGCTGGGCGGGCAGACTCAACGCAATCGGAATCATTCCCCCGGTCGCTTCGCTCCTGCCCACCGGAAGATCACGGCGCGCTGGACGATGAAGTTGATGACCGTGGCGGTGCCCTGGGCGATCACGAACGCGACCGGAACCCCCCAGGACTTGTCCTCGAACTGCAGGTAGAGCACGTAGTTGATGCCGACCTGCACGGCGTAGGTCACGGCGTAGAGCACCGCGACGGCGACGAATCGCGCCGTGCTGGGCGGGGCCTGGAAGGTCCAGCGCCGGTTGATCAGGTACGCGGTGGTCGTCCCGGCGATGAAACTCAGCGTCTTGGCGACGTTGACGTGCAGTCCGGCGGCGAGCAACGCCACGTAGAGGCCGAAGTCCACGACTGCTGCCAGCCCGCCCGTGACGATGAATCGCACGATCTGAGTTCTGAGGCTCAGCTGCGGGGACAATGGGGGCTCGGCCACCCGGGCAGCTTACGGGGTCACCCCCCGACGTTGAGACTGCGACCACCGCGGGAAAAACCGAGAAAACCCCACTGTGAACGCAGTATCAACGGTTATGGCGCTGTCTTCTCAGGCGCGGGTGAGTCGGATGACGGGGATGACGCGGCCCTGCGCGCGGGCCACGTAGTCCTCGTAGCCGGGATACACCCGCACGGCTTCGGCCCATGCCCGGTCCCGCTCGTCCGGGTCGGTGACCTCGGTGGCGGTGTATCTGCCGCTGCGCTTGCCGGCCAGCACGTCCACGGTGGGATGGGCCTTCAGGTTGCGGTACCACGCCGGGTGTCCGGTCCTGCCGAAGTTGGAGGCGATCAGGAACAGGGCATCACCGCCGGTGATGTACACCAGCGGCGACGAGCGTTGCAGCCCCGACTTCACGCCTGTGGTGGTCAGCAGCATCACCGGTAGCGGATACCCGAAGCTGAACCGCCCGCCGGTCAACCGCAGCAGCGCCGGGTCCAGCTTGGGAGGAACACTCGAAACGAACCTGTAGCCCAGCGAGGTTCGGGAGATCCGTTGGATCAGTCGCTGCGGTGCACCGGCCATGCTCGGAGGCTATATGCCGCTGGCGCGCAACACGTCACCAAGGGCGGACACGGCCGCGGCGAACGCGTGCTCGGCCGGTGCGGCGAATCCGACGATCAATCCGTCCGGCGCGGGCAGGGCGGGGTCGGCGTCGGGGTGGCGCATCATGGACAACCCGGTGAGCGTGATGCCTGCCTCGCCGGCTCTGCGCAGCACTTCGGGCTCGGCCCCGTCGGGCAGGCGCACCAGTGCGCTGACGCCGGCGGAGACCCCGCGGACGTCGACAGGAAACGGTGACAGCGCGGCGACCAGGTGATCTCGGCGGCGGCGGTAGCGCGCCCGCATGCGTCGGATGTGATGGTCGTAGTGACCGCCGGTGATGAACTCGGCCAACGTGAGCTGCTCGAGGGCCGACACGGAGAACTGTTGTCCGCCAGCTGCTTCCACGACCGGGTCGACCAGTTCCTCGGGGAGCGCCAGCCAGCCGATCCGAAGCACCTGGGACAGGCTCTTGCTGGTCGACCCCAGATACACCACCCGCTGCGGGTCCAGCGCCTGCAGCGCTCCGACCGGTTGGCGGTCGTAACGGAACTCGCCGTCGTAGTCGTCGTCGAGCACGAATCCGCCAGTGCGTTGCGCCCATTCGACGACCGCGGTGCGCCGGCGCGGATGCAGAGGCACCCCGAACGGGTTGTGGTGCGCCGGGGTCAACAGCACGGCCGGAGCCCGTAGACCGTCGAGCTCGTCGACCCGCGCGCCGTCGTCGTCGACGCCGATCGGCACCGTCCCGGAACCGGCGGCGGCCAGCGCATCGCGAAACAGGAAAAGGCCGTACGCCTCCACCGCGACCGGCCCACCGAGAGTGCGTCCCAGCAGTTCGACCGCGTGGCGGACCCCTGCGCAGATGACGATCGACTCGTCGGAGGTACGCACGCCGCGGGCCCGCGCGAGGTATTCCGCCAGGGCGCTGCGCAACTCGGGACGGCCCCGGGGATCACCCATCCGCAACGCCGAGTTCGGCGCCCGGGTCAGTGCGCGGCGCGCGCACGCCGACCAGGTGGTGCGCGGGAACTCGGCCACATCCGGGCACCCGGGCATCAGGTTGTGGACCGGTTCGGTGCCGATGCGGGGGGGTCGACGGGAGGGTTGGGCCGGGCGCACCACGTCGACGACCCAGGTACCCACACCCTGCCGGGAGTCCAGCCAGCCCTCGGCGACCAGTTCGGCATACGCGTCGGCGACGGTGTTGCGGGCCAGCCCGAGATCGGTGGCCAGCGTGCGGGACGGCGGCAGCGCCGTGCCCGGGCGCAGCCGGCCCGAGCGGACCGCGTCGCGCAGGGCGCCGATCAGCGCGTCCTTGGCGCCCCGCGCGCCGGGAGTGAGCGCCGGGCGCAGGTCCAGATGGAGATCGCGCCGACCCAAATTGGCCCAAGAAACCATACGGAAATTGAACCAGGGAGAAGGGCCAATGCGCAGTAGCGTCGAATTCATGACACAGACACTGACCCCGCCGGCACGCGTGAAGATCTACAAAGCCTCCCCCGAGCTGTACGACGCGATGATGACGCTGTCCACCGCATCCGCCCGGGACGTCGAACCGGACCTCGCCGAGCTGATCAAGATCCGCGCCTCGCAGCTCAACCACTGCGCGTTCTGCCTCGACATGCACCTCCGTGATGCCCGCAAACACGGCGTCGCCGACCAGAAGCTCGACCTGCTCGCCGCATGGGCGGAGGCCGGCGAGGTGTTCACCGACCGCGAGCGCGCGGCACTTGCGCTCACCGAGGCCATCACCCGGCTCGGCGAGGACGGGGTGAGCGACGAGGTCTACGAGCGGGCGGCTGCGGCGTTCACCGACCGGGAACTGGGGCAGGTGATCGCCATGGCTGTCACCATCAACGCGTGGAACCGCATCAACGCCGCCGTCCGGATGCCCCCGCCGCGGCGCTGAGTGCGCAGATCACCGTCGCCGGTGCCGCCGGGAAGTGCCATTGGACCCTGACCTGCGGCGACCCCCGCCCCTAGGGGTGCGGCCGGCGAGCGCCGACGATGAACTCATGAACACCACCGACGCGCCCCAGGCGCCGATCACCGAGCTCACCGAGAAGGACAGCTGGGACCTGCTCTCCAGCGTCTCGCTGGGCCGCCTCGTCACCACGGTGGCCGGGTGGACCGAGATCTTCCCGGTCAACTTCGTCGTCCAGGACAGGACGCTGCTGTTCCGCACCGCCGAAGGCACCAAGCTGCTGACGTCGGTGCTCAACGAGCACGTGGTGTTCGAAGCCGACGATCACAATGTCGCCGAGGGCTGGAGCGTCGTGCTGCGCGGCACCGCACACCTGCTGTCGACCTCGGAGGAGATCGACAAGGCTGAGCGGGCCGGCCTCTACCCGTGGGTCGCCACCCAGAAGCTGCGGTTCGTCCGGGTGACGCCCGAATCGCTGACCGGGCGGCGGTTCGTCTTCGGGCCCGAGCCCGACGGCTCCGTCCCCGGCTGACCGGCTCTCAGACCCAGTAGGGCACCCGGGCGCGGTACTGCCGCATGGCCAGTGCCGCGAACAGCCAGCCGATCACGGTCAGCGCGATGACGATCACCCAGTGGTGCAGTTGCTGCTCGGCCCCCAGCAGTGGGGCGCGCACGATGTCGAGGTAATGCAGCAGCGGGTTGAGTTCGACGATCCGGGCCCAGTCGCCGGCGCCCTGGCTCTGCAGCGTCGCCTCGTTCCAGATGATCGGCGTCATGAAGAACAGCAGCTGCACCAGCGAGGCCAGCAGCGGGCCGATATCGCGGTAGCGCGTGGCGAGGATGCCGAAGCACAGCGCCACCCACACGCAGTTCAGTGCGATCAGCGCGAGCGCGGGGATGAACGAGAGATCGGTCCATTGCCAGGGTTTGGGGAAGATGATCGCGATGATGACGAAGATGATGATGTTGTGGGCGAACAGGATCATCTGCCGCCACACCAGCCGGTAGACATGCACCGACAGCGGCGTGGGCAGCTGTTTGATCAGGCCCTCGTTGGCGATGAACACCTCGGCGCCCTCGAGGATCGACGCGTTGATCAGGTTCCAGATGATCAGACCGAGAGTCACATACGGAAGATGTTCGGACAGCTCGAGTTTGAACAACACCGAGTACAGCCCACCCATCGCGACCGCGGTGGTGCCGGTGGCAATCGTGATCCAGAACGGGCCGAGCACCGAGCGGCGGTAGCGCTGTTTGATGTCCTGCCAGCCCAGGTGCAACCACAATTCGCGCTTGCCGAAGCCGTCGACGAGGTCGCCCCACGCCCGCCGGAACGTCTTGGACTGGGCAGCGGCGTCCAGGAACGTCATGGTCTGGTGAACCTTTCGCGTCGACCGAGGCGCCGCAACCGGATCCACTCGACCAGTCCGGCCGGGTCGCGCCGCGACACCAGGAAGTACCAGCCGAAGCGCACCCACTCCTGGGGGATCAGCTTGCGCATCCCTGGTTGTGACTGCAGGTATCCGCGGTTGCGGTAGGTGTAGAAACGTTTCGCGGCGTTGTCGGGGTACTGGGTGTGCATCCGGCCGCCCAGGATCGGCTTGAACTCGTCGCCGCCCTGCGGATGCAGGTAGACCGCGTCCAGGCAGGTGCCGAACGGCAGGCCGGTGCGCAGCAACCGGCGGTGGATCTCGGTCTCGTCGCCGCGGATGAACATCCGCAGGTCGGGCACGCCGGTGGCCTCCAGCGTCTCGGCGCGAAACAGCGCACCGTTGAACAGGTGCGCGATGCCCGGCAGCAGGTCTTCGTTCGGCGCTTCGGCGCGCAGCTCGCTGACCCGGCGGCGCCACACCACGCCGCGACGCAGCGGGAAGGCCAGCAGCTCGGGGCGGCCCAGGTCGCAGATCATCGGCGACACCTCCGCCAGGCCGTGGCGCTCGGCACTGGCCAGCAGCGTGGCCAGCACCTCGGTGTCCTGGGGGCGGCCGTCGTCGTCGGCCAGCCACACCCAGTCCGCGCCGAGGCTCAGCGCGTGCAGCATGCCCAGCGCGAACCCGCCGGCGCCGCCGAGGTTGCGTCGTGATCCCAGGTAGGTGGTCGGGATCGGTTGCCCGGCAACCAGATCGCGGACCCGCTCGTCGTGATCGTTGTCGACGACGATCAGATGGTCGGGGCGCCGGCTCTGCGAGCAGAGCGCATCGAGGGACTTGGTCAGGTCGTCCGGGCGCCGGTGGGTGACGACGACCGCACAGATCATCGGGCTGGTCATGCCGGCCGGCTCTCCCGGCCGGTCTCCTCGAGCACCTCGCGGACGTGGCGGGCGGCGTCGTCACCTTCGTAGGCGCGCACGACGTCCTCGATGCCGCCCTCCATCTTCACGGTGCCGTGGTCGATCCACATCGCGGTGTTGCACAACCGCGCCAGGAACTCGTTGGAGTGGCTGGCGAACACCAGGATGCCCGAGCGTTCCACCAGCTGGGCCAGCCTGGTCTGCGCCTTCTTCAGGAACTCGGCGTCGACGGCGCCGATGCCCTCGTCGAGCAGCAGGATCTCGGGATCGATGCTGGTCACCACACCCATGGCCAGCCGCACCCGCATACCGGTCGAATACGTGCGCAACGGCATGGACAGGTAGTCGCCGAGTTCGGTGAACTCGGCGATCTCGTCGACCTTGGCCAGCATCTGTTTGCGGGTCTGCCCGAGGAACAAGCCGCGGATGATGATGTTCTCGAAGCCGGAGATCTCCGGGTCCATCCCGACGCCGAGGTCGAACACCGGAGCAACCCGGCCCCGTACGGCGGCCACGCCTCTGGTCGGTTCGTAGATGCCCGACAGCAAGCGCAGCAACGTCGACTTGCCGGCCCCGTTGTGGCCGACCAGGCCGACGCGGTCACCCATCTTCAGCGACATCGTGATGTCGCGCAGCGCCTCGATCACCACGACGTTGGAGTCGTTGCGGCCGATCGCACCGCCTGCCCTGCCGAGGACGGCCTTCTTCAGCGACCGGGTCTTGGCGTCGAAGATGGGGAACTCGACCCACGCGTTGCGGGTCTCGATGCAGGGTTCACCGGGATCGGTCATGTCACAGGTACTGACCGGTGCCGGGGTGTCCCGGCCCGCCCCGCTGCCCCGGCACGCTCACGCCGGGGGGCAGCGCGCCCTGCCGCATCTGCTCCAACTGTTGGCGGGCCGCCATCTGCTGGGCGAACAGCGCGGTCTGGATTCCATGGAAGAGACCCTCGAGCCAGCCGACCAGCTGGGCCTGGGCGATGCGCAGTTCGGCGTCGGAGGGGACGTTGTCCTCGGTGAACGGCAGCGTCAGCCGCTCCAGCTCGTCGCGCAGTTCGGGAGCCAGCCCGTCCTCGAGTTCGGAGATGCTGGTGCGGTGGATGTCGCGCAGCCGACCTCGGCTGGCTTCGTCCAACGGTGCCGCCCGCACCTCTTCGAGGAGCTGCTTGATCATGGTGCCGATCCGCATCACCTTGGCGGGCTGCTCGACCAGGTCGGTCAGCGCCTTGCCGTCGGCGCCGCGCTCGTCGGCCGTCCCGGCCGGATCACCGCCGATGATCTCGATGTCGTCGTCGTCGGAGTTGCTCGTCATGCTCCTAGGGTGCCCCACCATCGCCGTTCTACCGCGGGCTGGGTCCGCCGCGTCGGCATCGATCTTCTCACGACAGCCCCAGCTACCGGGTCTGACACCGTAGTCGATAGCCTCCTGCGCTGCCAGCAACGTCGGGGTCAGTAGCCCTCGGCCCCGGCAGGTCCCTGCACTAGTATGGCTGCGCAGATGACCCGATCCGGGTGCGGAGCGGGCAGCGAGGAATGGTCGAGCATCCGCCAGCCTGTCCGGTTCCGGGCGGTTCGGGGGAGTTCCTCGACTCGTTAAGGTGGGCAGGCATGGCATATGACGTCGCCCGGGTGCGTGGATTGCACCCGTCGCTGGGCGATGGGTGGGTGCACATGGACCCGCAGAACGGCATGCTGCTGCCGGACACCGTCAGCCGTGCCGTGTCGACGGCATTTCGTGGTTCCCGGCCCGCGCCGGTCGGCCCGCACCCCGCCGCTCGTCGCAGCGCCGCTGTGCTGACCGCCGCGCGTCAGGCAGTGGCCGATCTGCTCAACGCCGACCCGGCCGGGGTGGTGTTGGGGGCCGATCGGGCGGTGCTGCTGACGTCCCTGGCCGACGCCGCGTCTGCCCGCGTCGGGTTGGGCTACGAGCTCGTGGTGACCCGCTTGGACGACGAAGCGAACATCGCGCCGTGGCTGCGCGCGGCCAACCGGTTCGGTGCGAAGGTCAAGTGGGCCGAGGTCGACATCGAGACCGGGGAACTGCCGACGTGGCAGTGGGAGGCGCTGGTCACGCGCCCGACGCGGCTGGTGGCAATCACTTCTGCCTCTGCGACTTTGGGCACGGTGACCGAGCTGCGTGAAGTCACCAAGCTGGTGCACGAGGTCGGAGGCATGGTGGTCGTCGACCATTCGGCCGCAGCGCCCTACCGGCTGATCGACATCAACGAGATCGACGCCGACGTGGTGGCCGTCAACGCGCTGGCCTGGGGTGGTCCGCCGATCGGCGCGCTGGTGTTCCGCGACCCCGCCGCGATCGACACGTTCGGCTCGGTGTCGCTGAACCCCTACGCCACTGGCCCGGCCCGCCTCGAGCTGGGCTCACACCAGTTCGGCCTGCTCGCCGGGCTCGTCGCCAGCGTGGAATACCTTGCTGGGCTGGAAGATTCGGCCCAGGGCACCCGCCGGGAGCGGCTGGCGGTCTCGATGCAGTCCGCCGGTAACTACCTGAGCGGACTGTTCGACTACCTGCTGGCGTCGCTGCGCTCGTTGCCGACGGTCATGGTGATCGGCAGCCCGGAGGAGCGGATTCCGGTGCTGAGTTTCGCGATCAGCGACGTGCCGGCCGAGCGGGTCGTGCAACGGCTCGCCGACAACGGCATCCTGGCCATCCCCAACATGAGTTCGCGGGTTCTCGACCTCATCGGGGTCAACGACATCGGCGGCGCGGTCACCGTCGGGCTGGCGCATTACAGCACCACCGCCGAGGTGGACCAGCTGGTGCGGGCGTTGGCCTCGCTGGGCTGAGCAGGAGTCAATCGCCCACGCGCAGAATGATTTTGCCTGCGACGTCGCCGGACGCGAGCAGCTCGTGGGCGGCCTGGGCCTGCGCGATGGGGAACTCGGCGCCGATGCACGGGCGCACCAGTCCGTCGGCGAGCATCGGCCAGACGTCGTCGTGGACGCGGGTGACGATCGCGGCTTTGCCCGACGGCCCGTCGACCGGGCGGGAACGCAGCGCGGTCGCGATCACACCCGCCCGCTTGGTCAGCAGCTTGCCGATGTTCAACTCGGCTTTCACCCCGCCCTGCATACCGATGATGACGAGGCGGCCGTCGTTGCCGAGCGCGTCGACGTTGCGGTCGAGGTAGGGCGCGCCCATGATGTCGAGGATGACGTCGGCGCCGCCCGCGTCGCGGATGATCTCGACGAAATCGTCGTTGTGGTAGTCGATGGTGATCTCGGCGCCCAGTTCGGCGCACAGGTCGAGTTTGTTGGGCGACCCCGCGGTGACGGCGACCCGGCAGTTCAACGCGCGGGCGACCTGGATGGCATGGGTGCCGATGCCGCTGGCGCCGCCATGGACGAGCAGCAGCTGACCGGCCCGCAGGCCGGCGGTCATCACCAGGTTCGACCACACCGTGCAGGCGACCTCCGGCAAACCCGCGGCGTGCGCTGGGTCCACTCCGGCCGGAATCGGCAGGACCTGGGCCGCCGGCACGGCGACGAACTCCGCGTAACCGCCGCCTGCCAGCAAAGCGCAGCAGGGTTGCCCTGTGCTCCACTGTGTGACGCCGTCACCCAGCGCTTCGATCGTCCCGGACACCTCCAGCCCGATGATGTCGCTGGCCCCGGGCGGCGGCGGATACTTGCCCGCGGCCTGGAGGAGGTCGGCGCGGTTGACCCCGGCCGCGGTGACGCGAATGAGGACCTCACCCGCAGCGGGTGCCACGTCGGGAACGGATTGCCAGGTGAGTCGTTCGGCAGACTCGGCCACGATCGCGAGCATTCTCAAAACGCTACTACGCTGCGCGAACGCGCCGCTGGTTCGGCCTCCTGCTGCGGCCGCGCAGTCCTACTATTAGACGATGGAGGGGATCATTGGGGGGCGTACTGCGAGCGATACGCCTGGATTGGACATTGCTGAGCAAAAGGCGTGGCAGAACTTTCTGGACGCCGCACTGAGGTTGTACGCGACGATGAACCGGTCGCTGGTCGACGACCACGGGCTGACGCTCAACGACGTCAGGCTGCTGGATCTGTTGGCGAAGTCGCCGACCGGGGCCGCCCGGATGGGCGACGTCGCCGAGGCGTTGATGTCGCTGCCGAGTCGCGTGACCCGGCAGATCCACCGGTTGGAACGGCAGGGCCTGGTCGTGCGCGGGGCCAGCCCCGAGGACGGGCGCGGCGTGCTGGCCACCATCACCCCCGACGGGCGGCAGGCGCTCGACGAGGCGCTGCAGACCTACGGTGCGGCGGTGCGCGCCCATTTCCTGGACCGGTTGTCCCGGCCTCAGGTCACCGCGATGGGCGAGAACTGCCGCCGCATCAGCGCCGGTCTGAAGACCGGGCCGGCGGCCGCCAAGATCGGGCGCGTCTAGACTGACGCGCGGTGGCGTGGCAGAGCGGCCTAATGCACTCGCCTTGAAAGCGAGAGACGGCTAACACCGTCCGGGGGTTCAAATCCCTCCGCCACCGCTCTGGCAATTCCGTCGACGCAACGACGTCGCCGGGTCGGATTCAGAATCCCGGTGCGGTCGCCACGGTGGCCGCCGGGCACCCTGCGGTCGCAGTCAGCGGCGCCGCCTCGCACCTTCCGGCGTCGCTGGACCCGCGGTCGGCGAGCACGGCCACCGTCGTGGCCGCGCCGGGGGAGGCGAGCACGATCACCACGGCGTACCCGTCGTGGTCCCCGGTGGTGAAAACGTCGGTGTCGTAGCTGTTGTCCAGCGACACCATCCCGCCCAGGCTGCCGCGGCCGCTGGCGACGAAGTCGGCAGCCAGGGCGTCCCTGGCCTCGTTGGACGACACGTATCCATGGCGCGGCAGGCCCTGGTAGAAGGTGAACTCCTCGGTGCTGAACGCGCCGCTCCACACGTAGCCGGCACTGGTCTCGACGGGGTCGGGGCCGAAGATCCGACCGTGATTGTTGGGCAGCAGGAAGAAGTCGTCGGAGTAACCCAGGAGCAGTCCGCCCGGCCGCTGCCGATACCGCACATCGTCGATGAGACCGCGAAAACCGGTGCTGTGGAAGAACCGTGGCGGGAAGCCGGCGCGGCGCATCGCCGCGCTGAGCCGCCACGTGGCTTCGAGAGCCGACCGCGACGTCTGGTCGACGAAGATGACGTTGACCGGCTCCAACACGGTCTTGCCGTCGTAGGGCAGGCCGCCGTAGTCGGCGATGTCGCCGTTACGTTCCAACATCCACTTGCCGATTTCGCCGTACTCCGTGGCGGCCTGGTCGTCGGGGTCGGGCAGCGCAACCGCCGCATCCGCGTCGACGGTCGCGGCACGCCCGGACGTCAGCGGTGCCCGCGTCAGCGACGCGGACGAATGGTCACCGGAGCCCGCCGACGGGTCCGGCACCGCGGGGACAGACCCGACGTCGACCTGATCCGTGTCGGCCTGGCTCGTGTCGACCGGTTCCGGGTCGACCGATTGTGCGGCGCCGCCCTCGTCGAGGTCGAGGTCGCCGTCAGGGTCCTCGAGGTCGTCATTCGTCGCATCATCGAGATCGCCGTCGTCTCCCGAGAAGTCGCTGTCCGCCTCGCCCTCGGAGTCCGTTTCCCTGCCCTCGGTGTCCTGCTCCGTCGCCGCGGCGGCGTGGCTGTCCGGCTGGGGTGACGCCTCGGCGGCAGCGTCACCGCCTGCTTTGCTGGATGTGACCTCAGCTTCGGCGACGGCGGTACCGCTGTAGGCGGCGATCCCGATCCCGAGCGCGACCGCGAGCAGTCCGTTCCGGCCCACGTGCACGACCGAGGCGAACGACTGCCTGTTTCGATCGTGAAGATCCTGCTGGCGTTGACGATACGACTGGCTGTGCCGCCCCATGGCGATGTCCCCCCCACAACGTGTGCCCGCCGCCGGATCGGCTCGGCATGTCCGCATCGGCGCTGTCCGAGCGAACAAGCAGATTGTTGCTGAGGGCGATCGTGAGCGGTGTCCTCCAATCGGAGGACAGCGGCGTCCACCGCACGGTCCACCGATCGAACGGTGCCGAAATCGCCGGGCTGCGACGAGGATCGAGCCCATGACACCCATCGTCGCGGCCTCCGGTGCCCGGTCGCAGATGCGCAGAGTGGCCACCGCCAGCTATGTCGGTTCGGCCATCGAGTTCTACGACTTCTTCATCTACGGCACCGCCGCGGCTCTGGTGTTTCCGACGGTGTTCTTCCCCGAGCTCGGGCACGTGATGGCGGTGACCGCCTCACTGGGCGCGTTCGCCTCGGCGTTCCTGGCTCGCCCGGTCGGGGCGGCGGTCTTCGGCCATTTCGGTGACCGCATCGGCCGCACGCAGACGCTGGTGGTCACGTTGCTGTTGATGGGCGTCGCCACCGTGGGTGTCGGCCTGCTGCCCAGCACCGCCAGCATCGGCATCGCCGCCCCGCTGGCGCTGATCGGTCTGCGGCTGATCCAGGGATTCGCGGTGGGCGGGGAGTGGGCCGGTGCGGTGCTGCTGAGCGCCGAGCACGCCCCCGAGGGGCGCCGCGGCTTCTACGGCATGTTCACGCAGCTGGGCCTCGGCACCGCGCTGGTGTTGTCCAACCTCGTCTTCCTGGTGGTGCACACCGCGTTCGCAGACAGCAGCCAAGCGTTCCTGCAGTGGGGTTGGCGGATTCCGTTCCTGCTCAGCGCCGTACTGATCGCGATCGCGCTGTACATCCGGTTGACGGTCAGCGAGCCGACGGCGGTCGGCGCCGACGATCGCGAGGCGCTGCCCGGCACCCCGATCGGCGTGCTGATGCGGCGGCAGGGCGCGCGGGTGCTGCTGGCCGGCGGAGCTGCGATCTGCGCACCCATGTTGGTGTTCCAGGCCGGGACGTTCTTCACCCACTACGCCGCCGACCATCTGGGGTACTCGACGAATCTGGTGCTCACGGTCAGTGTGCTCGGCGGTTTCTTCGCGATCGCGTTCGCGGCCGCCTCGGCGATCTCGAGCGACATGTGGGGCCGCAAGCGCGTCACCGCGTGGGCCGTCGCGCTCGCGGTGCCCTGGTCGGTCGCGGTGTTCCCGCTGATCGAGACCCGCGACCCCGCGGTGTTCGGGGTGGCGATGGTGGCCACCTACGCGCTCATCGGGGCCTGCATGGGCCCGATGGCCGCCTTCCTGCCGGAGCTCTTCGCCGCCCGCTACCGCTACACCGCCGCCGCGTTGTCGCACACCATCGGCGCCATCGTGGGTGGTGCGTTGCCGCCGGTGCTGTCCCCGGCACTGCTGAATGCCGCAGGCAGCACCGCCGTCGCCGCGATGATGGGTGCGCTGGCGCTGCTCAGTTTCGCCTGTGTGGCCGCGCTGCCCGAGACGGCCGGGCGTCGGGCTACTCGCCGGTGAACTCGGGCGGGCGCTTCTCGAACATCGCGGTGATGCCCTCGGTGAGATCCTTCGACGGCAGGAACGCCGAGTTCCACGCCGCGACGTACCGCAGGCTCGCGGCCACCGCGTCGGTGCGCTGTTCGTCGAGCACGTCCTTGATGCCCTGCACGGTCAGCGGCGGGTTCGCGGCGATCTCGGCGGCGGTGGCGCGCGCTGCCGCCAGGGTTGCCTCGGCATCGGCGTAGACGTCGTTGACCAGCCCGATCTTCTCGGCGCGTGCGGCGTCGATGTCCTTGCCCGTCAACGCCAGTTCCCGCATGTGGCCGTCGTTGAGGATCATCGGCAGGCGTGCCAGCGTCCCGACGTCGGCGACGATCGCGAGCTTGACCTCGCGCACCGAGAACTTCGCGTCGGCGCTGGCGTAGCGGATGTCGACCGCCGAGATCAGGTCCACTCCGCCGCCGATGCACCAGCCGTGCACCGCGGCGATGGTGGGGGTGCGGCAGTCCGCCACGGCGGTGATCGACTGCTGCATCGACTTGAGGTGTTTGTGGAAATCGGCGCGCGGCTTGGCGGTGGCACCGTCGCCGCCCATGACCCCGGCAAGCGTGCCGCCCATCGCGGCCAGGTCCAACCCGTAGGTGAAGTTCCTGCCCGACCCGGTCAGCACGATCGCGCGGACGTCGGGGTCGGCGTCGAGGTCGGCGAAGACCACCGGAAGCTCCGCCCAGAACGCCGGGCCCATCGCGTTGCCCTTGCCCGGTCCGATCAGCGTCACCTGGGCGATGTGATCGGCGACGTCGACGGTCAGTGCTTCATAGGTGCTGCTCATGGACAAGAGGCTAGCCAGTGGGCCCGGTCAGCCGCCCATCAGGATCTCGCTGACCCGGGCGCCGGGCAGGAACTGGCAGGCCGCGTCGGCCAGGATCTGGCCGACGAACTCGCCGTCGGGTCCCAGCGGATTGTTCTCCTGGGCCAGGATCTCGCGCACCACGGCCACCCGGGTGGCCTCGTCGAGGTCGTTGTACTCGCCACACGTCATCGACGTGGCGTTGGGCGGGGCCGGCACTTCCGGGACATTGGTGTTGCGCGTCGGCAGCGGGATGTTGGGGATCGGAATCCCCGGGATCTCGGGCAGTCCCGGGATGCCCGGCCGCCCGCTGGTGGTTGTCGGCGCCGACGGCAGCGGCGGGCCCGGCTCGGTGGTCTGCGCGACCGTGCCCTCGGTGGTGCGCTGGCAGGCCGTGGTCAGGCCGAGGACGATCGCCAGCCCGATCAGAGCTGTCGCCGCCACCCGCAGGTGCGTCTTCACGCTGGCCACGATAGGCGGCTACACCCGCTCGAGATAGAAGTACAGGTGGCGAGGCGTGCCGGAGCTGGTGTCCAGCGCGCCCTTGCCGTTCATGATCCCGAGTACGGCGTTGTCGTCGATGACCTTGAAATGGTCGTGGACCGGCTTGCCGTCGTACACCATCGAGGCGACCAGCTCGCCGCGGAACTCCTCCATCCACAGGCTGGCCTCGCCGTTCATGGCTTCGGTGTTGGAGAACCTGGTCCCGTCCGCGTCGAGACAGACCAGCGGCTTGGCGTCGGTGGCCGAGTGGAACGTCTTGCCGAACCAGTTCAGCCGCGTCATGAAGCCGTTGGCCTTGTGCCCGGTGTGGAACTCGCCGCCCTTCCACTCGCCGATCATGAAATCGATCGTGGCCGGGGCCAGCGTGGCCCAGAACTCGTCGAGCTCGGCGTCGGTGAGGGTGTCGGTGCGCGCGGTGAGGGCGTCGAACGTCTCGCGGGCGGTCTGGGTGGCGGTCATCGGGGTCCTGTCCATGCTCGGGCGAACTCGAGGAAGGTGTCGTTCTCGTCGGGGGAGGCGACGGTGACCCGCACGCCGTCCTCACCGTAGGGGCGCACGATGATGCGGCTGTTGGCGGCGTCGGCGGCGAACTGCTGGGCGCGGTCCACCAGCGGCAGCCACACGAAGTTGGCCTGCGAGGCGGGCAGGTCGTAGCCGGCGTCGTGCAGCGCCGTGCTGACCCGGGCGCGTTCGGCGACGACCGCATCGGTGCGGGCCAGCAGTTCGTCGGCCGCGTCCAGGCAGGCGATCGCGGCGGCCTGCGACACGCTGGTGGCGGTGAACGGCACGTACACCTTGGACAGCGCGGTGACGATGTCCGGGTCGGCGACCGCATAACCGATCCGCAGGCCGGCCAGGCCGTAGGCCTTGGAGAACGTGCGCAGCACCACCACGTTGCTGTGCGCGCGCACCAGGCCGAAGCTGTCGGGCACCAGGTCGCCGCGCACGTACTCGATGTAGGCCTCGTCCAGCACCACCAGGATGTGCGGCGGCACCGCTGCGACGAAGCGGGCCAGCGCGTCGGGGTCGACGACGGTGCTGGTCGGGTTGTTCGGGTTGCATACGAAGATCAGCCGGGTCCGGTCGGTGATCGCGGCGAGCATCGCGTCCAGGTCGAAGGTGTGGTCGGTCAGCGGTACCTGCACCGGGGTGGCGCCGGCGGTGCGGACCTGCAGCGGGTAGATCTCGAAGCTGCGCCACCCGAAGAGCACCTCGTCGCCGACAGTCGCGGTGATCTGGATCAACTGCTGGCACAGGCTGACCGACCCGCAGCCCACCGAGATGTGCTCCGGGGCGAAGTTGACGTGCTTGGCCAGGCGCTCCTTGAGCTCGACGTAGCCGTTGTCCGGATAGCGGTTGAGGTTGTCGACCGCGGAGGCGATGGCGGCCCGCACGCTGGGCAGCGGGCCGTGCACCGTCTCGTTGCTGGCGATCTTGATGGCGCCGGGCACCGTCCGGCCCGGGGCGTAGGCGGGCAGATCGGCGAGCTCGGGACGCAGGCGGGCGGACACCCGACCAGTTTATGGCCCGCCCGCATCTGCTCGAGGTGCCTCACGTAAATGTGAGCGCGAAGGGTGAGCTGGTGCCTCACGCATAATGAGCGCGTGGGGGCTTGCGTTACTTCGCCGTGGCCAATCGGTTGATTGACGGTTGCAATGCTTCCAGGTCGAGGTGGCGGGCGGCGGCGAGGGCCTCGGTCTTGGCCTGGGCCAGATCCAGGAGTTGCATCTGGATGGTGTTGATCTGCCGGGTCAAATCGGCCGGGTTGATGCCCTCGATTCGGGCGGCAACGTTCGAGAGTTGGTGTGCATCAAGGATTCCCGATGTTTGCAGGCGCTGCCACGGGGTGGCTGGCTTGTCGTAGATGCGCTTGCGGCGACCGTCTTCGGTGGTGGTGTAGCCAACGGGTTTTTTGGTCGGGGTGAAGAAGTTCAGGCGCAGCGATACCAGCTTCCACAGTCGGTTGAGTAGCTCCAGCTCGTCGGGGGTGTCATAGCGCCAGTAGAACGCGTGTTTGCGCACCACATGGTTGTTCTTCGACTCCACATGGGCTTGGTCGTTCTTCTGGTACGGCCGCGAGCGAGTCTGGGCGATGTCGCGGGCCTGCAGCCAGCCCGCGACATCGTGATTGATGAACTCAGACCCGCAGTCTGAGTCGAAGATCACCAGGTCGAAGGGGAACCGCTGCTGCAACTCGGCGATGCCCGCCGTGATCGCCTTCGAGGCGTTGTTGCGGATCGAGCAGTTCTCGGTCCAGCCAATCGCGAGGTCGGTCATCGTGAGCGTGCGGGCGAACTCGCCGATCAGCGTCGGGCCGCAGTGCGCCACGGTGTCGGCCTCGATCACCCCGGGCGTCGGGCGCCTCATCGGCACAGGTGCGAATGGTGATCGAGTTCCGCAGCAGCGGTGAGGGTTTGGTCGTCGAGATACCCTTGATGCGCATTCGGTCTCGGGCCGGTTTCAAGTACCGGTCCACGGTCGCCGCGCTCATTGCCTTGAGCTCAGCCAATGCCGCCTCGGTGGCGAACGGCTTGTCAAGATCACCGGCCTCGGCCAGCAACGGCAGCCACAGGCCGCACATGACCGCCAGGTACTTGCCGCACGGCATGCCCATCAATGCCCACACGTGCTCCAGCAGCGCCCTGGCGTCATCGCTGAAGCCCCGCGCCCGCAGCGCGCGCCCATCGACCTGCTCGGCCGGGTCCGCCAGCTTCGGGCCGGTCAGCATCCGCCGGGCCGTCGAACGACCCATCCCGGTCGTGGACACCACCCGGTCCAAAATCTTGCTCCGGTCCGCCTTGGATGCCTTGCGGTACTGACCTCGCAGTTTGTTCGTTACCTGCCGCCTCGCAGCCATATCGATCTTGCCTTCCACCACCGGGCAAGCCTTCTAGACCACGCGCTCAAAATAGGTGAGGCACCACAACCGGCCACGCGCTCAAAGTAGGTGAGGCACGTCGCTGCTTTGCTTCCCGTGGCAGGGCCTGTGTACGCTCTTGGCTCGGCGGTAAACGTCAGGAGGCGTGCCAGAGCGGCCGAATGGGGCTCACTGCTAATGAGTTGTCCACCTCAAAGTGGACCGGAGGTTCAAATCCTCTCGCCTCCGCTCTACAACTGAACATGCACCACCACATGCGCCCGTAGCTCAACGGATAGAGCATCTGACTACGGATCAGAAGGTTAGGGGTTCGAATCCCTTCGGGCGCGCTCTAAGTTCGTTCTCATGGCCGATCCTCCCTGAGAACCGCCGCTGGCGGGTAGCGAGGCCGAGCATCTGCTGGGCGCGCTCGATCGCCTGCGCATGACGTTTCAGTGGAAGACCGACGGGCTCGACGCCGCCGGGTTGTCCGTTCGCATCGGCGCGTCTGCCCTGACGCTGGGCGGCCTGCTCAAGCACATGGCCATCAACGAGGACTTCATCACCACCCAGAAGCTGACCGGTGACCCGGTCGGTGAGCCGTGGGAATCACTGTTCGACGGCACCGACGACTGGGAGTTCACCTCGGCGGCCACCGACACGCCCGAGCAGCTCTACATCCTCTACGACGACGCGGTCGAGCGGTCCCGGTCGCGGCTCGCCACCGCGCTGCAGCGGGGCGGCCTGGACCAGTTGGTCGCGGTGAGCACCGACGCCGGCGAGCATGCGAGTCTGCGCCGGCTGGTGTGCGATCTGATCGAGGAATACGGCCGCCACACCGGCCACGCCGATCTGTTGCGTGAGGCGGTCGACGGCCGGGTCGGTGAGGACCCCGAGGTGCCTCACGTAAATGTGAGCGCGAAGGGTGAGCTGGTGCCTCACGCATAATGAGCGCGTGGGGGCTTGCGTTACTTCGCCGTGGCCAATCGGTTGATTGACGGTTGCAATGCTTCCAGGTCGAGGTGGCGGGCGGCGGCGAGGGCCTCGGTCTTGGCCTGGGCCAGATCCAGGAGTTGCATCTGGATGGTGTTGATCTGCCGGGTCAAATCGGCCGGGTTGATGCCCTCGATTCGGGCGGCAACGTTCGAGAGTTGGTGTGCATCAAGGATTCCCGATGTTTGCAGGCGCTGCCACGGGGTGGCTGGCTTGTCGTAGATGCGCTTGCGGCGACCGTCTTCGGTGGTGGTGTAGCCAACGGGTTTTTTGGTCGGGGTGAAGAAGTTCAGGCGCAGCGATACCAGCTTCCACAGTCGGTTGAGTAGCTCCAGCTCGTCGGGGGTGTCATAGCGCCAGTAGAACGCGTGTTTGCGCACCACATGGTTGTTCTTCGACTCCACATGGGCTTGGTCGTTCTTCTGGTACGGCCGCGAGCGAGTCTGGGCGATGTCGCGGGCCTGCAGCCAGCCCGCGACATCGTGATTGATGAACTCAGACCCGCAGTCTGAGTCGAAGATCACCAGGTCGAAGGGGAACCGCTGCTGCAACTCGGCGATGCCCGCCGTGATCGCCTTCGAGGCGTTGTTGCGGATCGAGCAGTTCTCGGTCCAGCCAATCGCGAGGTCGGTCATCGTGAGCGTGCGGGCGAACTCGCCGATCAGCGTCGGGCCGCAGTGCGCCACGGTGTCGGCCTCGATCACCCCGGGCGTCGGGCGCCTCATCGGCACAGGTGCGAATGGTGATCGAGTTCCGCAGCAGCGGTGAGGGTTTGGTCGTCGAGATACCCTTGATGCGCATTCGGTCTCGGGCCGGTTTCAAGTACCGGTCCACGGTCGCCGCGCTCATTGCCTTGAGCTCAGCCAATGCCGCCTCGGTGGCGAACGGCTTGTCAAGATCACCGGCCTCGGCCAGCAACGGCAGCCACAGGCCGCACATGACCGCCAGGTACTTGCCGCACGGCATGCCCATCAATGCCCACACGTGCTCCAGCAGCGCCCTGGCGTCATCGCTGAAGCCCCGCGCCCGCAGCGCGCGCCCATCGACCTGCTCGGCCGGGTCCGCCAGCTTCGGGCCGGTCAGCATCCGCCGGGCCGTCGAACGACCCATCCCGGTCGTGGACACCACCCGGTCCAAAATCTTGCTCCGGTCCGCCTTGGATGCCTTGCGGTACTGACCTCGCAGTTTGTTCGTTACCTGCCGCCTCGCAGCCATATCGATCTTGCCTTCCACCACCGGGCAAGCCTTCTAGACCACGCGCTCAAAATAGGTGAGGCACCACAACCGGCCACGCGCTCAAAGTAGGTGAGGCACGTCGGACCCGCCGCCGGACTGGCGGCCCCGCCGTTAAGTTGGGGTGGTGCGCCTTCTGCTGATCGCCGACACGCACCTGCCCAAGCGCGCCAAGGATCTGCCGGTGCAGGTCTGGGACGCCGTCGACGCTGCCGACGTGGTCATCCACGCCGGGGACTGGGTCGAACCGGATCTGCTCGACCAACTGGAATCCCGCGCCAAGAGGTTGGTGGCGTGCTGGGGTAACAACGACGGCACCGAGTTGCGCCGGCGGCTGCCTGAGCGGGCCGACGTGATCCTCGACGGGTTGCGGTTCACCGTGGTGCACGAGACCGGAGCGGCGACGGGCCGGGAAGCGCGCATGGCCCGGGACTACCCCGACACCGATGTCCTGGTGTTCGGGCACAGCCACATCCCGTGGGACACGACCACCAAAACCGGTTTGCGTCTGCTCAATCCGGGTTCGCCGACCGACCGGCGACGCCAGCCGCACTGCACCTACATGACGGCTTCGGTGCGGGGGACGTCGCTGACCGACGTCGAGCTGCACCAGTTGCCTCGGTATGGCTGACCGGCCGGCCACGGTCGCCGACGTCCACGAGATCGCGGCGGGCATGCCGCATGTGAGCAGGATCGAGTGATCCAGGACGCCTGGCTGTACCGCGCGTCGAAGCGGCGCGCTGAACGCTGGCTGGCCGGGCAGAGCGGCTGATTCAGCCGCGGTCGACTTTGGCGTGGTGCGCCCCGCAGACGAACAGCGCCAGCAGCCCCGGCAGCTTCTGCTCGCCGTCGGCGATCGCCTCTTCGGTGGTGAGGTCGTCCGTCCTGGCCTCCGCGGTCCCGGGCGGCAACGTGAACACCGAGAACCGGAACCCGCCCACCGGCGGAAAGTAGGTGTGCCAGTTGGGCATCGAGCCGTCATCGGGGAACTGCGGCGTTTCATCCCCGCCCCACAGCAGTGTGAATTCCGAGCCGGGCAGCAGCACCGGCTTCCGCGGGGCGACGGCTTCGTCGCTGACGAACACGGACTTGCCGGACTCATCGTGCCCGGTGACCACTCGACGTACATCCATTGCGTCAGTCAACCACCGCGGACGGGCTCGGCGTGGCTATCTTGGCAGACATGGAGAACAAGCCGCCCACGGCGACGATCGAGGCTGCCCACCGCGAACACCTGAACGCCCTGCCGTTCGACGACACCCGGGATTTCGCTGATGCCGACCGTGGGTTCATCGCCAAGCAGGACCCCTGTGTCATCACCGCCGCCGACGGACGCGTGGTGTGGGACAACGACGTCTACGCGTTCCTGACCGGCGACGCGCCGACCAGCGTGCACCCGAGCCTGTGGCGGCAGTCGACCCTGGTGGCCAAGCAGGGACTTTACGAGGTGGTGCCCGGCATCTACCAGATCCGCGGCTTCGACCTGTCGAACATGACGGTCATCGAGGGTGACACCGGCATCATCGTGATCGACCCGTTGGTGTCCACCGAGGTCGCCGCCGCGGCGCTGGCGCTCTACCGCCAGCACCGCGGGGACCGGGAGGTGAAGGCCGTGATTTACACCCACAGCCACGTGGACCACTTCGGCGGCGTCCTCGGGGTCACCTCACAGGAGGACGTCGACGCCGGGAAGGTCGCCGTGATCGCCCCGGAGGGCTTCACCGAGCATGCGGTGCAGGAGAACGTCTACGCCGGTACCGCGATGGCGCGCCGCGCCGGCTACATGTACGGCGCCGCGCTGGCCCGCGGGCCGCAGGGTCAGGTGGGCTGCGGGCTCGGACAGACCCCGTCGACCGGCGAGGTGGCGATCATCGTGCCGACCATCGACATCCGCGAAACCGGCGAGAAGCACACCGTCGACGGTGTCGAGATCGAGTTCCAGATGGCCCCGGGAACCGAGGCGCCGGCCGAGATGCACTTCTACTTTCCGCGGTTCCGCGCGTTGTGCATGGCCGAGAACGCCACCCACAACCTGCACAACCTGCTGACGCTGCGCGGCGCGCTGGTGCGCGATCCGCACGGCTGGGCCGGGTACCTCACCGAAGCTATCGACACGTTCGCCGATCGGGCCGACGTGGTGTTCGCCTCGCATCACTGGCCGACGTGGGGCAAGGAACAGATCGTGGAATTCCTGTCGCTGCAACGGGATCTGTACGCCTACCTGCATGACCAGACGCTGCGCCAGCTCAACCAGGGCTACACCGGCATCGAGATCGCCGAGACGTTCGCGATGCCGCCGGCGCTGGAGCGGGCCTGGCACGCGCATGGCTACTACGGTTCGGTCAGCCACAACGTCAAGGCTGTCTACCAGCGCTACATGGGCTGGTTCGACGGCAACCCGGCGCGGCTGTGGCCGCACCCGCCCGAAGCGATCGGGCCGCGTTACGTGGCGGCGATGGGTGGACTCGACCGTGTCGTCGAACTCGCGCAGAGTGCGTTCGACGAGGGTGATTCCCGTTGGGCAGCAACTCTTCTCGATCATGCGGTGTTCACCGACGAGAATCACGGGGCGGCGCGACAGCTGTACGCGGACACCCTGGAGCAGTTGGCCTACGGTTCCGAGACCGCGACCTGGCGTAACTTCTTCCTGGCCGGTGCCACCGAACTGCGCGACGGCAACTTCGGCACCCCGACGCAGGCCGCGTCACCGTCGATGATGGGTCAGCTGACCCCCGAGCAGATGTTCGACGTGCTGGCGATCAGCGTCAACGGCCCCCGCGCCTGGGACCTGGAGCTCGCGATCGACGTCACCTTCGGCGGGCAGGACAACTACCGGCTGACGCTTCGCAACGGCGTGTTGGTCTACCGCAAGGTGCCCGCCGACGAGGCCACCGCCCACGCCACCCTGCGCCTGGACAGCAAGCTGCGGCTGATCAGCCTGCTCGGGGGTGACGTCGACTCGCCCGGCTTGCAGATCACCGGCGACGCCGCGGCCCTCGAATCACTGACGTCGGTGCTGGACCAACCAGATCCCGCGTTCAACATCGTCACTCCCTGACGAGTCGTGCCGGAGTCACTCCCTGACGGATCGGGATGGTCAGACGCTTCCCCCGTCGGCACGCAGGATCGAACCGGTGGTGAAACTCGACGCATCTGACATGAGAAACAATGCGGCGCCGATGATCTCGGCGGGCTGCCCCGCACGTTGCAGAGCGCTGCTACCGAACGGGTTGGCGTTGTCACCGAAGTCCCAAGCCGCGCTGACGTCGGTGAGGAAGGGACCCGGCATCAGCGTGTTCACGCGCACGGTCGGACCGAAGGCCAGCGCGAGGCCCTCGGTCATCGCGTTCAGCCCCGCCTTGGCGGCCGCATAGGGGATGAACGACGGGTGCGGGCGCAGCGAGCCGTGGGTGCTGACGTTGACAATGGCGCCGCCGCCGTCGGCGACCATGCGTTCGCCGATCAATGCCGAGAGCCGGAACGGCCCCTTGAGGTTGAGGTTCGTCACCGCGTCGAACAACTTCTCGGTGACGTCGGACAGCTTGTCGTACAGCGGTGACATGCCGGCGTTGTTGACCAGCACGTCGATGTGCCCGAACTCGGCGTAGACGGCGTCGACGAGGCCGTCCAACTCGTCCCACCGCCCCACGTGCACGGCGTACGGGAACGCGCGCCGGCCCGTCGCGGCGGTGATCTCCTCGGCGGTCGTGACGCAGGAGTCGTACTTGCGGCTGGCGATGACGACATCGGCACCGCACCGCGCCGCGGCCAACGCCATCTCGCGCCCTAGCCCCCGGCTGCCGCCGGTGACCAGGACCACGCGGTCGGTCAGGTCGAAAAGCTCAGCGGGGTAGGTCATCCGGCTCTCCGCTCCCGGGCTGAGGCCCGAACCACCCGGTGGACGAAGTCGAGTTTGGTCACGACCGGCGGCGGGATCGTGAACGGATACAGCGGACTCTTGCCCATCGCGGTATTGACCCTGTTGAAGAACAGCGAGATCCACGACCAGTCGTCGAGCAGCCGCTCGACGGGGACGTCGTCATAACATTCCAGCGGTACCACATCGCGCGGGGCGGCGAACCGCACGCGGTCGGCCTGCAGCACCATGCCCGCCTCGCGGGCGGTGTCGATGGTGTCGGTGATGTGCAGGTAGTGCGCGAAGCACTCGGCGAAATCCTCCCAGGGGTGCATCGTCGCGTACTCCGAGATGAACGACTCGGCCCAGTTCGCGGGCGCACCAAAGCGGTAGTGACGGTCGATCGCGGCGGCGTAGCTGGCCTGCTCGTCGCCGAACAGCGCACGGCACTCGGCGAGATATTCGTCTGCGCCCGAACCGGTTTCGACGAGGATGTGCTGGAAGTAGTGGCCGACCTCATGCCGGAAATGCCCGAGCATCGTGCGATACGGCTCGCCCAGGCGCACCCGCAGGGACTCGCGATAGGCGTCGAGCGATTCGACCAGGTCGATGGTGATGACGCCGCCGGCGTGCCCGATTGTCACCCGTTCGCGCTCGCTGTAGCTCGACAGCAGGTCGAACGCGAGCCCGGGCGGCCCGTCGGCGCGCCAGAACGGTTGCACCGGCAGCCCCAGATCGAGCAACTGGTAGATCAGCCGGCGCAACGCCTGGGCGGTGGGCACGAGCTTTTCCCGCGCGACGGTGTCCGAGGCGTCGGGTTCGCGACGGATCAACGAGTCCGGCAGGCACCGGCCCCGGCCCCGGGCGTCGTCGCCCTCCTCGGGAACCAGCCAGTTACAACCCAGTGTCACGCTCTGCGTGCAGCGGATCCAGCACCGACCGTCGATGTCCACACCATCGTTGCCGAGTTCGAACATCGTCATCGACGGCGGATGCAGGCCGATGGTCGCCGCGCACGCCGAGCAGGCGGTCGCTTCGAACGGTGCGAACGACCCGCACGCGGGGCAGGCGAAGGCGCGCACGAGACCTATGGTGTCACGGTGCAACTGCTTCTGGTCCGACATGCGTTACCCCGGCGAAGCGAGCCCGGGCAGGGCTCCGACCCGAGACTGTCCGACGATGGCCTGGCGCAGGCGGCGCGGCTGCCCGACGCGCTGGCCCGCTTCCCGATCACCCGCTTGGTGAGCAGCCCTCAGGTTCGCGCGATCGAGACAGGCCGACCGGTCGCCGACAAGTTGGGTCTCCCCATCGAGATCGATGAACGATTCGCCGAGTACGACCGCGACCTGCCGCACTACATTCCCGTCGAGCAGATCGCCAAGGAGAATCCGCAGGAGTTGCAGCGCCTCATCGACGGCCGGCTGCCCAGCGGGGTGGACGAGTCGGAGTTCCTGGGGCGGGTGGGCGCCGCTGTCGACGACCTGGTGGCGGCGGCCGACCACGACGACACCGTGGCGGTGTTCAGCCACGGCGGGGTGATCAACGTGCTGCTGCACCGCATCCTGGCCACCGAGCGGCTGCTGTCGTTCCACGTCGACTACGCCTCGGTGACCCGGCTGCTGTCCTCGCGGACCGGGCGACTGGCCGTCGCGGCGGTGAACACCACCGAACACGTATGGGACTTATTGCCCCGGAACCAGCGGTGGTAGACAGTTCTGCGTGACCGACCTCGAAGGCCTCGACCTCACCGCCCTGGATCGACATCTGCGTGACGCCGGGGTGCCGCGCAGCGGAGACCTGCGCGCCGAGTTCATCTCCGGTGGCCGGTCCAATCTGACGTTCCTGGTCAGCGACGACACCTCGCGCTGGGTGCTGCGTCGCCCACCGCTGCACGGCCTGACCCCGTCGGCGCACGACATGGCGCGCGAATACCGGGTGGTGGCCGCGCTGGCCGACACCCCGGTGCCGGTGGCGCGGGCGGTGACGATGCGCAACGACGACTCGGTGCTGGGGGCGCCGTTCCAGATGGTCGAGTACGTGCCCGGCCGGGTGGTGCGCTATTCCGATCAACTCGCCGAGCTCGGTGACACCGCCGCCATCGAGGCATGCGTCGATTCACTGATCACCGTGCTGGCCGACCTGCACGCGGTGGATCCTGACGCGGTGGGGCTGGGCGACTTCGGTAAACCGGCCGGCTACCTGGAACGGCAGGTCCGGCGCTGGGGTTCGCAGTGGGAGCTCGTCAAACGTGCCGACGACGCTTGCGACGACGACGTGAGGAAACTGCACGCCAAGCTGGCCGCCGCGGTCCCGGCGCAGAGCCGCGCGGCGATCGTGCACGGGGACTACCGCATCGACAACACGATCCTCGACGACGACGATCCGACCAAGGTGGTCGCCGTCCTCGACTGGGAGATGTCGACCCTGGGCGATCCGCTGTCCGACGCGGCACTGATGTGCGTGTACCGGCACCCGACGTTCCGTCTGGTGCATTCCGACGCCGCGTGGGCGGCCGACCAGATCCCGTCCGCCGACGCCCTGGCCGAGAAGTACGCCACCGCAGCCGGCGGTTCGCTGGACAACTGGGACTTCTACATGGCGCTGGCGTATTTCAAGCTCGCGATCATCGGCGCGGGCATCGCCTACCGGGCCCGCGAGAGCGGCGTGTCCGATGACGGCGACGAGGTGGAGCGGGCCGTCGGCCCGCTGGTGGCCGCCGGGCTGGCCCAGCTGAGCTGACGCCGCCGAGTTTCGGCGCAGGTCATTGCGGGGTAGAAAGACGCGTGCCCCAAAAACAACCCTCGGGATTCCTTTCCCGGATCGGAAGGAAACGCCCGGTGATGAAGCGTGATGTCGGTGCGGAGTTGGACGTCCAGATCACCGCGCCGACGACGCTGGAGTTCCAGATCGCGGTCGCGCCGCATCCGGGGGCCGAGGTGACGGAGTCGTTGTCGTTCGAGTTGGACGGCAAGACAATCGACCCCGACGTCCGCGAGATCGCCGGGGAACACGGCAACCGCATCCACATGCTCGACGCCCCGGTCGGAAATCTGAAGGTCACCTACTCGGCCACCGTGCTGGGTCAGGCCGACCCCGCCCCGGTCGGTGACCTGGACTATTCGACGTACCTACGTCCCAGCCGCTACGCGGAGGCCGACAAGTTCTTCGGTTTCGGTGGCACCGAATTCGGCGACGTCGCCGACTCGGTCTCCGTGCTGGAGAAGATCTCGTCGTGGGTCGGTACCCGTCTGAGCTACGTGCCCGGCTCCAGCGATCCGATCGACGGGGCGGCCGACACGCTGCTCGCCGGCTCCGGAGTGTGCCGCGACTACGCCCATCTGGTCATCGCGCTGCTGCGCTCGGTCAATGTGCCCGCGCGGCTGGTCTCGGTCTATGCCCCGGGCTGTCAGCCCATGGACTTCCACGCGGTCGCCGAGGCGCTGGTTGACGGTCGCTGGCAGGTGGTCGATGCCACGTGCCTGGCGCCGCGTCAGTCGATGGTGCGCATCGCCACCGGCCGCGACGCCGCGGACACGGCGTGGCTGGACAACCACAAGGGCGCCATCACGGTCAACAACATGGCCGTCACCGCCACCGTCGACGGCGAGCTACCGAAGGACTCGGTCGACCAGCTGGTGATGATCCGGTGACCGGGTCAGAGACCGGCCTTGAGGTTCTTCTTCGCGGCGCGGCGTAGCTGGAAGATGCGTACCGCGCCGACGGCCACCGTCAACAACCCGCCGGCGACGGCCGCGAACAGGATCGCCACGCCCAGCGGCAGGCTCCAGCTGAGGTTGAGGAAGGCGAACTCGGCTGACTCGGTGTTCTGCGCGATGAAGATGAGCAGCACGATCAGGATCAGGAAGCCGAAGATCAACGACCCCCACAACGCGGCCGCCCTGGTGAACTTGACGGCGTCCTCGGGTGTCCCGGACTTCTTTGCTGGCTTCGACGTGTCGGACGACGTGGCCGGTGGAGCGGGGGGCGGCGTGTCGGACGGCGTGTCGGGCGACGCGAACGGATCGCTGGTCATGCCTTCCATTTTCCCCTTTCCGTCTTCCGATGAAACCAGTACGCGGGTCGCGTTAGGGTCACGAAAGGTTCCCAGGAGCCTCACAGCTGGAAGGACGTTCGCGTGAATCGTTCCCGACGAGCCGGGCAGGCCGGGCGCCGTGTCGCGCTGAGCGCGGTGTACGCGCTGGTAGCACTGATTGTGGCGGCGTGCGGCAGCGCCAATCCGCTGGGCGGTGGAGAGGTCTCCGGCGACCTGAAATCGATCGTGGTCGGCTCGGCGGACTTCCCCGAGTCCAAGATCATCGGCGAGATCTATGCGCAGGCGCTGGAGGCGAACGGGTTCACCGTGGGCCGCCAGTTCGGCATCGGCAGCCGCGAAACCTACATCCCGGCGGTGCAGGACCACTCCATCGATCTGATCCCCGAGTACACCGGCAACCTCCTGCAGTACTTCGACCCCAGTACCGAAGTCACCACTCCCGACGGGGTGCTGCTGGAGTTGTTCCGAAAGCTGCCGGGCGACCTGTCGATCCTCAACCCGTCACCGGCCGAGGACAAGGACACCGTCGCGGTCACCTCGGAGACCGCGCAACGTTGGAATCTCACCACGATCGGTGACCTCGCCGAGCATTCGGCGGAAGTGAAGTTCGGTGGGCCGTCGGAGTTCATCAACCGCGCCGAGGGCCTGCCGGGGCTGAAGGCCAACTACGGACTCGACATCCCGCGCAGCAATTTCGTGGCGATCAGCGACGGCGGCGGCCCGGCAACGGTGCGGGCGTTGACCGACGGCACCGTCACCGCCGCCAACATCTTCAGCACTTCCCCGGCCATCGAGGAGAACGACCTGGTGGTGCTCGAGGACCCGAAGAACAATTTCCTCGCCGCCAACGTGATCCCGCTGGTCAGTTCGCAGAAGAAGTCCGACGAGCTCAAGACCGTCCTCGACGCGGTGTCGGCCGAGCTTACCACCGAGGACCTGATCAGGCTCAACACCGAATCCTCCGGCAACTCCGGCATCAACCCGGACGAAGCCGCGGCGAACTGGGTGCGGGAGCACGGGTTCGACCAACCCCTGCAGCCCTGAGCATCGAAAGGTCATCGTGATCGAATTCGCCGGCGTCACCAAGCAGTACCCGGACGGCACCGTCGCCGTCGACAACCTCGACCTGGTCGTTCCCGACGGCACGCTGACGGTGTTCGTCGGCCCGTCCGGCTGCGGCAAGACGACGTCGATGCGGATGATCAACCGGATGATCGAACCGACCTCGGGCACGCTGACGGTCGACGGCTCCGACATCTCCACCGTCGATCCGGTCAAGCTGCGCCTCGGCATCGGATACGTGATCCAGAGCGCGGGCCTGATGCCACACCAGCGGGTGATCGACAACGTGGCCACCGTCCCGGTGCTCAAAGGAGAGTCCCGCCGCAAGGCGCGCAAGGCCGCGCTGGGCGTGCTCGAACGGGTGGGGCTGGATCCTGAACTGGCCCAGCGGTATCCCGCGCAGCTCTCCGGCGGTCAGCAGCAGCGCGTCGGGGTGGCCAGGGCGCTGGCGGCGGACCCGCCGATCCTGTTGATGGACGAACCCTTCAGCGCCGTCGATCCGGTCGTCCGCGAGGAGCTGCAGACCGAGATCCTGCGGCTGCAAGCCGAATTGCACAAGACCATCGTCTTCGTCACCCACGACATCGACGAGGCCGTGAAGATCGGCGACCGGGTCGCGGTGTTCGGCCGCGGCGGCGTGCTCGAACAGTACGACGCCCCCGAGCGCCTCCTGTCCAACCCGGCCAACGATTTCGTGGCCGGATTCATCGGCGCCGACCGGGGCTACCGGGGCCTGCAGTTCCGCCACGCCACCGGACTGCCGATGCACGACCTGCGGGTCGTCGCCGAATCCGGCATCGACGGGCTGGATCTGACGGCCGGGCAGTGGGTCCTGGTCACCAAGCCCGACGGATCGCCCTACGGGTGGATCGACGCGGCCGGCGTCGAGCTGCACCGGACCGGAAACTCGTTGTACGACAGCACCACCGCGGGTGGATCGCTGTTCAGGCCGGACGACTCGCTGCGCCAGGCGCTGGACGCGGCGCTGTCCTCGCCGTCCGGGCTGGGGGTGGCCGTGGACGCCGGCGGTGAACCCATCGGTGGGGTGCTGGCCACCGACGTGCTCGAGGCGCTGCAGAAGCAGCGGGGGTGAGCCGGTGAACTATCTGCTCGACAACCTCGACGACGCCTGGGAACTCACGGTGATCCACCTGCGCCTGTCGCTGGTGCCCATCGTGCTGGGGCTGCTCATCGCGGTGCCTCTCGGCGCCGTGGTGCAGCGCACCACCGCACTGCGCCGGCTGACGACGGTGACGGCCAGCATCGTCTTCACGATCCCGTCGCTGGCGCTGTTCGTCGTGCTGCCGTTGATAATCCCGACCCGAATCCTCGACGAGGCCAACGTCATCGTCGCGCTGACGCTCTACACCACGGCGCTGCTGGTGCGCGCGGTGCCCGAAGCGCTGGACGCCGTGCCTGCGGCGGTGCGCGACGCCGCCACCGCGGTCGGATACCGGCCGCTCACGCGCATGGTCAAAATCGAACTGCCCCTGGCGATCCCGGTCCTCATCGCCGGTCTGAGGGTGGTGGCGGTGACCAACATCTCGATGGTCGCGGTCGGTTCCGTCATCGGGATCGGCGGCCTGGGCACCTGGTTCACCGAGGGCTATCAGTCCAACAAGAGCGACCAGATCGTCGCCGGCATCATCGCCATCTTCGTGCTGGCGATCGTCATCGACACCCTGATCATGTTGGCCGGTAAGGCCCTGACGCCCTGGACGAGGGCCGACCGCAGCACCGGAAAGCCCACGGCGCAGGAGGTGGCGGCGTGAACTTCCTTCAGCAGGCGCTGTCGTTCATCTTCACCGCCGAGAACTGGGCGGGCCCGGCCGGGCTGACCGCGCGCATCCTCGAGCACCTGGAGTACACGGTGATCGCGGTGTTCTTCTCGGCGCTCATCGCGGTCCCGGTCGGCATGCTGATCGGGCACACCCGCCGTGGCACGTTCCTGATCGTGACCGGGGTCAACGCGCTGCGCGCCCTGCCGACCCTGGGGGTGCTGCTACTGGGCGTGCTGCTGTGGGGGCTGGGCCTGGTGCCGCCCACCGTCGCGCTGATGCTGCTGGGCATCCCGCCGCTGCTGGCCGGCACCTACGCCGGCATCGCCAACGTGGATCCGGCGGTCGTCGACGCCGCACGGTCGATGGGCATGACCGAGCGCCGGATCCTGCTGCGGGTCGAGACTCCCAACGCCTTGCCGCTGATCCTGGGAGGGTTGCGCACCGCCACGCTTCAGATCGTGGCGACCGCGACCATCGCGGCCTACGCCAGCCTGGGCGGGTTGGGCCGCTATCTGATCGACGGCATCAAGATCCGGGAGTTCTACATCGCCCTGGTGGGCGCGCTGATGGTCACGGCCTTGGCGTTGCTCCTCGACGCGCTGCTGGCCTTCACGGTGTGGGCCTCGGCACCCGGCACCGGACGGTTGGGGCGGTGGCGTCGTCTGCCGCAGCCGCTGCTCGATGACGAAGTCGCGGTCGAATCACGTCCACACGTCGGTTCACAGTCCAGTTCCCGAGCCGCCCGCAAACGTGGGGACGCTTCGCATACGGTAGAGGGATGAGTGAAGAGGCTCGCTCTGAAGCGCATGGTTCATGGCCGGCAGTACTGACGTGGCGTGCTCACGACGTACCCCGGATGGAGTCGGTACGGGTGCAGATGTCCGGCGACCGGATCAAGGCGTACGGCCGGATCGTCGCCGCCGCGACGCCGGTGCATCCGGCGTTCAGTGCGTCCTATGACCTCGTCACCGACGAACTCGGCGCGACCAAACGCCTCTCGCTGACCGTCACGCTGGCCGAGCGGGAACGCCAGCTCTCCATCGCCCGTGACGAGGAGAGTATGTGGCTGGTGCAGGACCATTCCGGGCAGACCAGCCGATCGGCGTTCGACGGCGCACTCGACGTCGATCTGATCCTCAGCCCGTTCTTCAACACGCTGCCGATCCGCCGCACCGGGGTGTACCGCCAGCCCGGCGAGTCGGTGACGGTGCCGGTGGTCTACGTGCGCGTGCCCGAACTGTCGGTCGACGTCGCGACGATCAGCTACAGCAGCGGCTCGGACGGCATCAAGGTGCACTCGCCGGTGGCCGAGACGACTCTCAGCGTGGATGCGGAGGGTTTTCTGCTGGACTATCCCGGGTTGGCAGAGCGGATCTGATCACCCCGCCGGCTCGTCCGGCGGCGGCCAGTTCGGCACGCCATCCGTCGGCCCCGATCACGACGTCGTCGATGGACGGTCGGCTGAAGGTGTCGTAGCGAAGCCTGGCGGCGTGGCCGGCGTCGACGAGATCGGACACTGGGCGGCCCTCGGCGAGGTGGTCGCGCGCGTCGGTGAGCAGGCGCAATGCCTGGTCGAGCACCGATACCAGCTGGGTGGCGTTGGCCTCACACATCGCCCGCACCAATTCCGGCGCCGTCGCCGCGACCCGCGTGCCGTCCCGGAACGAGCCCGCGGCCAGGGCGAACGACAACGGTATGGCGCCGGCCGTGGTCGCCAGGGCCTCGGCGAGCAGATGCGGCAGGTGCGAGATCGTCGCCGCGGCCAGGTCGTGCTCGTCGGACAGGGCCGGCACGACGAACGCGCCGCAGTCCAGTGCCAGCGTCATCGCCTCGGTCCACACCTGCCCGTCGACCTGCTCGTCGACGCTGAGCACCCACGGCGCGTCGACGAACAGACCGGCGTCGGTGGCGTGCCAGCCCGAGTGCGCGGTGCCTGCCATCGGATGCCCGCCGACGAAGCGCTCCAGCAGACCGGCGGCACGCACTTCGGCGAGCACGGCTCCCTTGACGCTGGTGACATCCGTCACCGGGCAGTGCGGCGCGCGGTCGCGGACCCGGCGCAGAATCGGCGCCAACGCGGGCATCGGCACCGCCAGCACGATCAGCGCGCCGGCGTCGGCGGCTTTGCCCAGCGCCTCGTCGAGATCGGTGGTGGCGTCGAAACCGTCCGCCCGGGCTGCGTCGGCGCCGTCTATCGACCGGTTGTAGCCGAAGACGTCACGTCCGGCGGTCGTTGCCGCCCGCATCACCGACCCGCCGATGAGCCCGAGTCCGATCACGCACACCGGTGTCTTTGCCACGGGTCAAGGTTGGCACACCCACCGTCGGGCGGTCTGGAACCGCTGGTCAAGGCCCTGTCGGGGGACTACCGTGTGCTGTCATGGGAGCGCAGCGAACGCAGAAGCAACAGCAGTCGGTGGACACGCCCGACGGCTTCGGCGTTGCGGTGGTCCGTGAGGACGGCACCTGGCGCTGCACCGCGCTGCGGGCCGCGGCGTTGACCAGCCTCAAGGACGCGGAAACCGAGCTGTGCCAGTTGCGCAGCGCCGGCGCGGTTTTCGGGCTGCTCGACATCGACGACGAGTTCTTCGTGATCGTGCGGCCCGCGCCGTCGGGAACCCGGCTGCTGCTGTCGGACGCCACGGCGGCCCTGGACTACGACATCGCGGCGGAAGCGCTGGAGATGTTGGATTCCGACATCGACGACGAGGACCTCGACGACGCCGACCCGTTCGAGGAGGGTGATCTCGCGGTGCTGGCCGACCTCGGGTTACCGGCCGGCGTGCTGGGCGTGATCCTCGACGAGAGCGACCTCTACGCCGACGAGCAGGTGGGCCGGATCGCCCGGGAGATGGGTTTCGCCGACGAGCTCTCGTCGGTGCTGGAACGTCTGGGCAGGTGACCGACGCGGAGCTGATCCGGCTCGCGCTCGACGCCGCGACCGGAGCCGGTCCGCGTGACGTGCCGATCGGGGCGGTGGTCGTCGCCGCCGACGGCACCGAGTTGGCGCGCGCGGCCAACGCCCGTGAGGCCCTCGGTGACCCCACCGCGCACGCCGAGATCCTGGCTTTGCGGGCCGCGGCCGCGGTGCACGGTGACGGCTGGCGGCTGGAGGGTGCGACGTTGGCGGTGACGGTGGAGCCGTGCACGATGTGCGCCGGCGCGCTGGTGATGGCGCGGGTGGCGCGGGTGGTGTTCGGGGCGTGGGAGCCGAAGACCGGTGCGGTCGGGTCGCTGTGGGACGTGGTGCGCGACCGGCGGCTGACCCATCGCCCGGAGGTGCGCGGTGGCGTGCTGGCCGACGAGTGTGCGGCCCCGCTCGAGCAGTTCTTCGCTGCCCAGCGCTGAACCCGCCCGCCTCGGCTCGCCGAGAGTGAATCCTCTGCGAAAAGGCGGCCACTTTTTCGCACTGGTTGCACGCTCGGTGAACACGCCGCGAAGATGCTGGGCAGTCGCCGCGAAAGTGCCACCTCCCCGGCGCCCCACCCCGCCGAGAGTGAATCCTCTGCGAAAAGGGCGGCGATCTTTCGCACTGGTTGCACGCTCGACGAAGACGCGGTTTGGGTTCACCCGGGGTCCGTCGGTAAGCTACCCCGCGGTGGCGTGTCCGAGCGGCCTAAGGAGCACGCCTCGAAAGCGTGTGACGGGTAACCCCCGTCCGAGGGTTCAAATCCCTCCGCCACCGCCACACTCTCCCTGGCCCGGGCCCAGGTGTAAAACCGCAGTTCAGCGGGTAATCCCGCCGCCACAGCAACGGTTTGAGCACCTGGAGGCGGCGTGCGCTTGCGGCGCAGCACACTCGACAAGCCCGGCCTGACGCGCAAGCGCCGCGGCAAGGGCTTCGCGTACTACGACAGCGACGGTGAGCTGCTCACCGACGAGAAAACCCTGCAACGGGTGAAAGACCTGGTCATCCCGCCGGCCTGGAAGAAGGTGTGGATCAGCCCGCACCGCAACGGCCACATCCAGGCCGTCGGCACCGACGCGGCGGGCCGGCGCCAGTACATCTACCACCAGGCCTGGCAGGAAGAGCGGGCCGAGGAGAAGTTCGACCGCGTCCTGGACCTGTCGCTGCAGCTGCCGCAGTGGCGGGCCCGGGTGACCGAGGATCTCGGCGCCAAGGGTCTCGGGCGCGACCGGGTGCTGGCGTTGGCGCTGCACCTGCTCGATCGCGGATATTTCCGTGCCGGGGGTGAGCAGTACGCCGACGAGAACGAGTCCTACGGGTTGGCGACCCTGCTCTGCGAACACATCACGCTGCACCGCGACTCGGTGCTGTTCGACTACCCGGCCAAGAGCGGAGTGCGCCGCACGCTGGAGATCACCGACGAGGCCGTCGTCCGGGCGGTGCGCTCGCTGATGCGTCGCGACGGCCGGACCGAACGGTTCCTGGTGTGCCGCAACGGCTCCGGCTGGACCGACATCCGCGCCGACGACCTCAACGCGCGCTTCAAGGAACTGGTCGGGGAGGACTACAGCGTCAAGGACCTCCGCACCTGGCACGGCACAGTGCTCGCCGCCGAGGCTTTCGTCGACGCCGACCCGCCGGTGTCGCCGAAGGTGGTCAAGCGCGTCGAGTCGGCGGTGATGAAAGAGGTGTCCGAGGCGCTGGGCAACACGCCCGCGGTGGCGCGCGGCTCCTATGTCGACCCGCGCGTGGTCCGCGGCTACGAACAGGGGCAGACCATCGCCGCGGCGGCCAAGAGGGCCGACCGCGCCCGCAACCCCGGCGACGCGCAGATCATCCTGGAGAAGGCCACGCGGACGTTGATCCGCAGAATGGCCAACAGCTGATCACCGATCGGTGGAGCGGGCCTCCGCGCCGGATTCCTCGGCGTCGAAGTCGTCGTCACCCGACGCCCGGCCCACGTACGAGCCGTCCTCGCCGGTGTCCTCCCGCGCCGCGGCGACGTGGGGATCTTTGTCGACGTCTTCTTCGCTCTTCTCTGGACCGGGCATGAAGTCTCCTCGCTTGCGGACACTGGCAGTTTCCGAGCATTACCCGCGGGCAGCCGCGCCTAACCGCGGGGCCGTCACACCCCGGCGCCCACCTCGGCCGGCGCGGGCTCCACGGTGACCTTGATGGCCTCGCCGTTCTTGACGATCTGGAAGGCGTCGAGCACGTCGTCGAGCGGGATGTGGCGGGTGATCAGATCCTTGACCGGCACCTGACCGGTCGAGATGTACTGCAGCGCGCGCTTGTTGTGCTCGGGTGCCGACCCGTTGGCGCCGTGGATGTGCAGCTGGCGGTAGTGCACGACGTTCGAGTCGCAGGTGATGTTCGGGTTGGTCTTTGGCAGCCCGCCGAAGAACGAGATGCGCCCGTTTCGCGCGGCCATCGCGATCGCCTGCTCCTGGGCGATGTTGGCCGCGGTCGCGGTGATCACGATGTCGGCACCCCGGCCGCCGGTCAGCTCCATCACCTTCGCGACCACGTCGACCTCGGCGGCGTTGATGACGCCGTCGGGGTTCACCGCATCGGCCGACATCTGCAGGCGCGCATCGTTGACGTCGACGAGGTAGACCGGCCCGACCTTGTGCACGCCGCGGGCGATGCGGATGTGCATGCAGCCGATCGGGCCGGCGCCGAACACCACCACGGTGTCGCCCTCTTCGATCCCGAGCAGTTCCTGGGCGTTGATGGCGCAGGCGAACGGCTCGGCCGCCGACGCCTCGTCGAAGCCGACGTTGTCGGGGATGCGGTTCAGACCGTCGACCTTGAGCACCTGCCGGGGCACGATCATGTATTCGGCGAACCCGCCGTCGTACTGGTAGCCCATCGAGGTCTGGTTCTGGCACACCGCCATCCAGCCCTTGCGGCACTCGTGGCACTCGCCGCACGGCACCGCGGCGATCACCTGCACCCGGTCGCCCTCCTGCCAGTTGCTGCCGTAGATGGCGTTGACATCGGCGCCGACCTCGACGATCTCGCCGGCGATCTCGTGGCCGATGGTCCGCGGCGGAGTCAGGTTCTGATGGCCGTTGTAGAAGATCTTGACGTCGGTGCCGCAGGTCGAACAGTTGCGGACGCGCATCTTCACTTCGTCGGGCGCGCAGGTCGGCTCGGGTACGTCCTCCAGTCGGACGTCTTCGGGGGCGTAGAAGCGCAATGCCTTCATGGGTGGGTCCTCTCGGTGTCGACCGCTGCAACTGGTGTGCTCTACCGCACTCTAACGGTCAACCGGGCACAAAACCACCGATTTCTTTGACCATTCATGACCGAATGCTTGCATTCATGCCCGTTCATGCGGTGTACTGAATGTATGTGATTGGTATCACCAGTCTCGGTCCGGGCCGAACGGCCCACATCGAATCGGAGGGCTCGTATGTCACAAACGGTGACCGGCCAGGACGCGTCGTCGCGGTCCGGGGTCCGGGTACGCGTGCAGAAACTGGGCACGGCGCTGTCCAACATGGTCATGCCCAACATCGGCGCGTTCATCGCCTGGGGCCTGATCACCGCGCTGTTCATCGAGGCCGGCTGGTTGACCGGCATCTTCAGCGCGCTGCGGGATCCCGGCGGCTGGGTGGCGCAGATCGGCGGCTGGGGCGACTTCGAGGGCGCGGGCATCGTCGGCCCGATGATCACCTACCTGCTGCCGATCCTGATCGGCTACACCGGCGGGCGGATGGTCTACGGCACCCGCGGTGCGGTGGTCGGCGCGATCGCGACGGTGGGTGTGGTCACCGGCGCCGACGTGCCGATGTTCCTGGGCGCCATGATCATGGGCCCGCTGGGCGGGTTCCTGATCAAGAAGCTGGACGCGTTGTGGGAGGGCAAGATCCGTCCCGGCTTCGAGATGCTGGTCGACAACTTCGCCTCCGGCATCCTCGGGTTGATCCTGGCGGTGATCGGGTTCTTCGGCATCGGCCCGATCGTCTCCTCGATCACCCGCGGCGCCGGCAACGTCGTCGACTTCCTGGTCAACAACGACCTGCTGCCGCTGACGTCGATCCTGATCGAGCCTGCCAAGGTGTTGTTCCTCAACAACGCGATCAACCACGGCGTGCTGACCCCGCTGGGCACCACCCAGGCGCTGGAGACCGGCAAGTCCATCCTGTTCCTGCTCGAGGCCAACCCCGGCCCGGGCCTGGGGCTGCTGCTGGCGTTCATGGTGTTCGGCAAGGGCGCGGCGCGCGCATCGGCGCCGGGTGCGGCGATCATCCAGTTCTTCGGCGGCATCCACGAGATCTACTTCCCGTACGTGCTGATGAAGCCGAAGCTGATCGCGGCCACCATCCTGGGCGGCATGACCGGCGTGTTCATCAACGTGCTGTTCGGCTCCGGTCTGCGGGCGCCGGCCGCACCCGGTTCGATCATCGCCGTCTACGCCCAGACCCCGGGTGACAGCTTCATCGGGGTGACGCTGTCGGTGTTCGGTGCGGCCGCGGTGTCCTTCGCCGTCGCGGGGCTGCTGCTCAAGACCGACAAGGGCGGTGACGAGGACGACCTGGCCGCCGCCACCGCGTCGATGGAATCGATGAAGGGCAAGAAGTCCAGCGTGGCGTCGGCTCTGGTCGGCACCAAGGCAGGCCCGATCCACAGCATCGTGTTCGCCTGCGACGCCGGCATGGGGTCCTCGGCGATGGGTGCCTCGGTGCTGCGCCGCAAGATCCAGAAGGCCGGATACGGCGACGTCAAGGTGACCAACTCCGCGATCTCGAACCTCACCGACACCTATGACCTGGTGGTTTCGCACCGCGACCTGACCGAACGGGCCAAGCAGCGGACCGCCTCGGCCATCCACGTCTCCGTCGACGACTTCATGTCCAGCCCGCGTTACGACGAGATCGTCGAGCAGCTCGAACAGACCAACGGTGGCGGCACCGGAGGGGACGCGACCGAGCCGGAGGAGCAGCAGGACACCGCGGGCTCCGACGGTGACGTGCTCGCGCTGGACTCGATCGTGCTCAGCGGATCGGCCACCGACGCCGCCGCCGCGATCGACGAAGCGGGCCGCCTCCTGGTCCAGGCGGGCGCGGTCGAGCCGGCCTACGTGGAGGCGATGCACGAGCGGGAGAAGTCGATCTCGACCTACATGGGTAACGGGCTGGCGATCCCGCACGGCACCAACGAGGCCAAGGACACCATCCGCCGGACCGGGCTGTCGTTCGTGCGCTATCCGGAGCCGATCGACTGGAACGGCAAGCCCGCCGAGTTCGTCGTCGGTATCGCCGGCGCCGGCAAGGATCACATGGCTCTGCTGACCAAGATCGCCCAGGTGTTCCTCAAGGCCGACGATGTCGCCCGGCTGCGGGAGGCCACCACATCCGAGGAGGTCAAGGCGATCCTGATCGCCGGTGACACCAGTAGCGTGACGTAGGTGGATTCCGACACCCGTCAGAACCGGATCGTCGAATTCGCCCGCACCCGCGGGCGGGTCGAGGTCGCCTCGCTCGCGGACGAGCTGGACGTCGCGAGCGAGACGATCCGCCGCGACCTGAAGGTTCTGGCGGGTCGTCGTCTGCTCAAGCGCGTGCACGGCGGTGCGGTCCCGCTGGAGACGGCGGCGTTCGAGTCGGGCGTCGAGTACCGCAGCCAGGTGGACCTGGCCCAGAAGCACCGGATCGCCGCCGAAGCCGCGAAGCTGCTGCACGGTGCCGAAACCGTCTATCTGGACGAAGGTTTCACCCCGCGCCTGATCGCCGAACGGCTCGCCGAGCAGGAGCTCACCGTGGTCACGTCGTCGCTGCTGGCCGCCGAGGCGCTCGCGCACAGCAGCACCGTCACCGTACTGCTGCTCGGTGGCCGGATGCGGGGGCGCACGCTGGCCACCGTCGATCACTGGGCCACCGACATGCTGCGCGGCCTGGTGATCGACGTCGCGTTCCTGGGCACCAACGGGATCTCGCTCGAACACGGTCTGACCACGCCGGATCCTGCCGTCGCCGCGGTCAAGAACACCGCTGTGCAGGTGGCCCGCAGACCCATCCTGGTCGCCGCCCAGTCGAAGTTCGGGGAGAGCAGCTTCTGCCGGTTCGCCCAGGTGCGCGACTTCGAGTCGATCGTGACCGGCGCGGAGCTGTCGGCTGCCGAGGCGCGGCGCTACGAGGAGCTGGGCCCGGTCGTCATCCGGGCGTGAGGGTCACCCGTCGCTGACGATGGAGTCGGCCTCGTCGTCGCCGGGCACGACCTGTTTCTCGTCGTCGTCGGCGACGGTGAAGAACGAGTCGCCGTCCTCGGGGGTGCCGTCGATCTGCCCGGCCGACCGCCGGCTCGGCCGCGCGTCGTCCGGTTCGAGGTCGGGTTCGACATCGGGGACTTCGGCGGAGAGTCTCTCGTCGAGGGTCTCGTCGTCCTCGGCGTCGATCCACTGTTCGGGCGGATCGACGACGATGTCGCCGTCGTCGTTGCGGACCTCGTCGGAGTCCAGCGATTCGCTGGGGCCGAGTGTGTTGTCGGGGCCTGCGTCGTCGTAATCACCCATGCTGTCGAGTGTGCCCCATCCCCGGCGGACTCAACCGAGCCGGCGCGGAACATGCGTGGTCGTCGGGCTGTTCCCGCGACGTTCGCCCTCTTGTCAGGTTCAGCCCCCTTGCTAAGTTCAGCACTGTGTACCGGGTCATCCAGTGGGGGACAGGCGCTGTCGGAACCGAGATGATGACGGCGGTCCTGGACCACCGGCCCGACCTGGCGCTGGTCGGCGCCCGCGTCTACTCGCCCGACAAGCACGGCGCCGATCTCGGCACACTCCTGGGCCGCGACCCGATCGGTGTCACGGCCACCACCGACGTCGACGAGATCCTCGGACTCGACGCCGACTGCGTGCTCTACACGCCGCGCACCGCCCGGGTGGACGATGTCTGCGCGCTGCTGGCCGCGGGCAAGAACGTGGCGACGACGGCGTTCATGTTCCATCCGCGCCGCATCGCCGCCGCCGACCGGGACCGGGTCGCCGCGGCGTGCGAAGTTGGATCCAGCTCGATCCACGGCAGCGGCCTGAACCCGGGGAACCTGTCCGGGGTGCTGCCGTTGGCGTTGTCGGGCATGAGCCGCACCATCGACTCGATCACGCTGCAGGAACGCGCCGACTGGTCGGCCTACGAGAGCACCGGCATCACCTTCGACAACATGGCGTTCGGGCAGCCGGTCGACTCGATCAGCCCGACGGCCACCGACTTCCTCGCGTTCAACAGCTCGATCTTCACCGAACAGGTGTGGTTCCTGGGTGACGAACTCGGCGCCGACCTCGACGAGGTGACCGCGACCGTCGACGCGGTGCCGGCGCGGACGGACCACCAGATCTTCGATCACCTGCTGGCCGCCGGCACCACCGCCGGTCAGCGGTGGAACTGGACCGGAAGGCGCGACGGGCAAACGCTGATCGAGATCGAGACGCTGTGGACCGTCGGCAACGAGTACCCGGACCACTGGCCCGCCCCGCAGCACGGCTGGACGCTGACCATCGAGGGCGATCCGTCGATGCGGGCCCACTTCATGTCGCTGGCCAGCTTCCGCCGCAAGGCCAGCCTGGCCGAGCATGTCCGGTCGGCCAATGTGGCGACCGCGATGCAGGTGCTCAACGCGGTCCCCGCCGTCTGCGACGCGCCGCCGGGGTTCGCGACGTCGGCGACGCTGCCGCTGATCCGCAGCGGGGCCGGTTTCCGGACCGCGGGCGGCGCTCAGCCGTAGAAGATCACCGAGTAGTCGGCGCTCCACGCCACGCCGTCGCAGGTCAGGGGAACCCCGTCGGGGCTCTGCGCCGTCGCGCCGGCGCTGGTGCACGGGGAGCGCAGCAGCCGGACCCCGACCAGCGGAGTCTCCGACACCCACTGCCCGTCGAAGTTGCACGCCAGCGTGTTGCCCGAGGCGTCGATGCCGAAGTTGTAGCGGGTGGACTGGTCGCACGACCCGCCGAGGTGGGCGGTGCGGTCGACGTAGGGCACGCAGCCGGCACCGTCACAGACCGTGTTCGGCTGTGCCGCCGCGTTGCCCGCCGCGAAGGTCAATCCCACCAGCGGCGCGGCCAGCGCCATCGCAACGGTCAGCTTCATGGGCTCACCCTAAACGGGGCGTCCTGCTGGGCGGGCAGGATCGGGCATTCGCCCCGCAGCCGGGACGGCTGGCGTAGGGTCTGTCCCATGAAGTGGCTGGTCGGAGTCGTTTCCGCGATCACGATGGGACTGGTGTCCGCGGCCGGGTTCGCCGCGCCGAACGCGCACGCCGACGAGGTGGCCTACCTGGTCAACGTGCACGTCCGGCCCGGCTACAACTTCCCCAACGCCGAAGCCGCGTTGGGCTACGGCCGCAGCGTCTGCGATCGCGTGGCGACCACGATGCCGTACGCGGATCTGGTGAACCAGGTGAAGGCCGACTTCCGCACCACCGACTACTACCAGGCCGGATACCTGATCAATCAGGCCGTCAACGAACTGTGTCCGGCGCAGATCTGGCAGTTGCGGCAGTCGGCCGCGGGCTACACCCCGTTCTGAACCCGCACCCCTGATGTCAGGGGCAGGTCACCTGGATCTCGAACGGCTTGTTCACCGGCTGCATGGGATTGGCCATGTCGACACCGGTCGCCGTGCCGGAGATGGTGTAGGTGTCGCCGTCCTTCTGGACCGTGGCTTCGCCCTGGTTGACCCCGCTCTGGTAGCCCAGCGTGACGCCGTTGACGTTGCCCAGGCCGACCGAGACGACGTTGGGCTCGTCCCCCTCGGAGACCACGGCACCGATACCGGTGGTCGCGTCGCCGATGGCGATGTTCATGTTTCCGCCCATTGACGAGCACACCACGGTGCCCTCGACGCTCTGGTCCTGACCGTCGATCGTGACGGTGCTGGTTCCCTCGGCCGCGGCCGCTGTCGACGTCTCACCCGACGTCGACGAGCCTTCATCCGATCCGCCGCAGGCCGACAGGCCCATGATCACTGCTGCGCCTCCGACAGCGACAGCGATTCGGCGTGCTCCACGGTTCATCCCGACTCTCCTTCGTCTGGTGTGACATGGTCCGCCGAGGCCGGCGAATCATGATCAGAAGTATGAGGCGGCGGTCTCCAAAACCGGGCCTGAATCCGCGAAACGGGACTCAGCAGGCGATCTTGATCCGGAAATCGCCCGTGGAGCGGAAGCTCGGGTTGTCCAGGTCGAAGCCCACCGCGGTGCCGTTGATGTCGTAGGTGCGGTCGGTCATCGAGACCGTCGCCTCGCCGTCGAGGCCCTGGTTGTAGCTGCCGGTGAAGCCGCCCAGATCGGTCAGGCGCAACAGCTTGACGTCGAGACCCTCCGCGTTCGAGACCATCGTGTACACGCCGGACTCGTCCCCACCGGTGGAGATCATGGTCATCGGGCCGATCGTCATGCAGTCCACCGAGTGGGTGATGCCCGCGTCCCGGCCGTTGACCGTGGCCTGCGCGGTGCCCGGGATCAGCGCGCCCTGTGGTGGCTGATAGGCGGGCTGCGGCGACGACGAGCACCCCGCGACGGCGAGCGCGGTCGCAAGGGCCCCCGCGGCGAGGGTCCATCGTGTGGTCACAGGCAGAATCTACTGCGTGCCTGAGCAGCGTGTGAGTGATCCGTTCTTTCAGGTGCGTGCCGAACTGCCCGGCCGGCTGGGCCGCACCGGGGTCATCTCGACCCCGCACGGCGACATCCACACCCCGGCGTTCATCGCGGTCGGCACGCAGGCCACCGTCAAGGCGGTGCTGCCGGAGACGATGAAGTCGCTGGGCGCCCAAGCCGTGCTGGCCAACGCCTACCACCTCTATCTGCAGCCCGGGCCCGACATCGTCGACGAGGCCGGCGGGTTGGGCGCGTTCATGAACTGGCCCGGCCCCACCTTCACCGACAGCGGCGGATTCCAGGTGCTCTCCCTGGGTGCCGGCTTTCGCAAGGTGCTGTCGATGGATGCGCAGCGTGTGCAGGCCGACGACATCATCGCCGAGGGCAAGCAGCGCCTCGCCCACGTCGACGACGACGGCGTGACGTTCCGCTCACACCTCAACGGATCCACCCACCGTTTCACCCCCGAGGTGTCGATCGGCATCCAGCACAAGCTCGGCGCGGACATCATCTTCGCGTTCGACGAACTGACCACGTTGGTCAACACCCGCGGCTACCAGGAGCGCTCGGTGCAGCGCACGCACGAGTGGGCGGTGCGGTGCGTCGCCGAGCACCGTCGGCTGTCGGAGTTGCGGGCCGACAAGCCGCCGCAGGCGCTGTTCGGCGTGGTGCAGGGCGCGCAGTACGAGGACCTGCGCCGCCAGGCCGCGCGGGGACTGGCCGGGTTGGGGTTCGACGGCTTCGGCATCGGGGGAGCGCTGGAGAAGCAGAACCTGGCGACGATCGTGGGCTGGGTGAGCAGTGAGCTGCCCGCCGACAAGCCGCGGCATCTGCTGGGAATCAGCGAGCCGGACGACCTTTTCGCCGCCGTCGCGGCGGGCGCGGACACGTTCGACTGCGTGTCGCCGTCGCGGGTGGCCCGCAACGCGGCGGTCTATTCGCCGACCGGGCGGTTCAACATCACCGGCTCGCGCTACCGGCGCGATTTCACGCCGATCGACGACGAGTGCGACTGCTACACCTGCGCCAATTACACCCGCGCCTACCTGCATCATCTGTTCAAGGCCAAAGAGATCCTGGCCTCGACGCTGTGCACGATCCACAACGAGCGGTTCGTCATCCGGCTGGTCGACGACATCCGCGCGGCGATCCCTGCCGGGCGCTTCGACGATCTGAGGGAGCACGTGCTGGGTCGGTATTACGCGCCGAAAGCCTGACCTGCGTCTTCTTGAACGTGTGCACAATAAGGCTATGACGACTGCTGCGGATTCCCCGCTGGTGCAGCTGCTCGATCCCGCGCATCGCGCTGACCCGTACCCGGTCTATGCCCGGATCCGGCAGAGCGGTCCGATGCAGCTGCCCGACAGCAACCTGACCGTGTTCTCGACGTTCGCGCACTGCGACGAGGTGCTGCGCCACCCCGCCTCCGCCAGTGACCGCCTGAAGTCGACCGTGGCGCAACGGATGATCGCCGAGGGCGCCGCCGCGCGGCCGTTCGGCCCGCCGGGCTTCCTGTTCCTCGACCCGCCGGACCACACCCGGCTGCGGCGGCTGGTGAGCAAGGCGTTCGTACCGAAGGTGGTCAACGCGCTCGAACCGGATATCGCCGCGTTGGTGGCCGCCCTGCTCGACGATGCCGCCGCGCGCGAGGACGTCGACGTCATCGAGGGGTTGGCCTACCCGCTTCCGGTCGCGGTGATCTGCCGGCTGCTGGGCGTCCCGCTGGAGGACGAGCCGCAGTTCTCGCGGGCCTCGGCGCTGCTGGCGCAGTCCCTGGACCCGTTCGTCACCGTCACCGGGGCCGCCGGCGACGGAGTCGAGGAGCGCATGCAGGCGGGTCTCTGGTTACGCGACTACCTGCGTGAGCTGATCGGGCGTCGGCGCCGTGATCCCGGCGAGGACCTGATGTCCGGGCTCATTCACGTCGAAGAGTCCGGGGATCAGCTGACCGAGGACGAGATCGTCGCGACGTGCAACCTGCTGCTGGTCGCCGGGCACGAGACGACGGTGAACCTGATCGCCAACGCGACGCTGGCACTGTTGCGTGACCCCGAGCAGTGGGCGGCGCTGGCCGCCGACCCCGGCCGGGTCGCGGGTGTCATCGAGGAGACGTTGCGCTACGACCCGCCGGTGCAACTGGTCGGCCGCATCGCCGCCGAGGACATGTCCGTCGGTGGGGTGACGGTGCCCAAGGGGGACAACATGCTGCTGTTGCTCGCTGCGGCCCATCGCGATCCCGAATTGCTGGATCGCCCAGACGAATTCGATCCGCAGCGGCCGACGATCCGCCACCTCGGATTCGGCAAGGGACCGCACTTCTGCCTGGGTGCTCCGCTGGCGCGGCTGGAGGCCGCCGTCGCGCTGACGGCGCTGACGGCCCGGTTCCCGCACGCCGCCCTGGCCGGCGAGCCGACCTACAAGCAGAACGTCACGCTGCGTGGGATGTCCGAACTGCCGGTGTCATTGGGCGTCACGTCAACTCGGCGATGACCGCCCGGGCGGCCCGCTCGCCGGCCTCGACCGCACCCTCCATGTAGGCGCTCCACTGCGTGGCCGTGTCCGTGCCCGCCCAGTGGATCGCGCCGATCGGTGCGGCCAGCGCCTGCCCGAACGTGGTCCACACCAGCGGGCCGCAGTTGGCGTTGTAGCAGCCGCGGGTCCACTGCCGATCGGCCCACTCACCGTCGACGTAGCACTCGGGACGCGCAGCCTTGTCGCCGAAGTGGCGCACCAACTCGGCGGTCAGCGCGGCTCGCCGCTCGTCGTGCGGCAGTCGACCATAGGTGCGTGCCTGTTCGCCTTCCAGGAACAGCAGGATGACGCCGTGGTCATCGCCGGGCAGGCACGTGTCGTTGGACATCCGGGCCGGCCCGACATCGGAGATCAACTGGCCGTTGAGACCGTCGGCGCGCCAGAACGGTTCGTCGTAGATGAAGAACGCCTTCATCGCTGAGGCGTTCGGCAACCGCTGGGTCAGCTGGTCGCGCACCCCGGGCAGGGGTGGGTCGTACATGATCCGCCCGGCCAGGGTCGGGGAGAGGGTGACGATGACGCGCCGACCGCGCGCAACCAGCCCGCCGCGGCAGGTCACCGTGACCTGATCGGCGCCGTGCTCGATGAGCTGCACCGGGGCCTGGAGCACCAGGTGTTCGGCGACCAGATCGGCCAGTCTGCGAGGGATCTCACCGGTGCCGCCGACGAACCGGGTGGTCTGTGCACCCCCCTCGGACTCGGCGAACAGTTCGGAGGTCACCCCGCAGGTCTGGATGGTGAACAGCAGATGCAGGAAAGACACCTCCACGGTGGGCACCGCCAGGATCCCGACCGTGCAGATCTCCAGGAGCGTGCGCGCGACCGGGGAGAGCCCCTGGCCGTCGTACCAGGCGCCGGCAGTCACCGAATCCCATTCCGCGGCAGCCGGTGCCAGCCACGGGGCCTCAGGCGGGACCTCGGCCGCGAGCTCGTCGAGCAGCCGGAACACCTTCTCCAACTCGGCCAGCTCACCGGCGAAGCGGCTGTGAAACTCGCTCTGGCGCAACACACCCGAGCCCGCCAGGTCGTAGGACGTCTCACCGTCGTCGTACTGCGGATACGTCGGCACGCCCAGTTCGGCGGCCAGCGCGAACATTCGATGATGCGTATCGCCGATCCACTGCGCGCCCAGCTCCACCGGCAGACCGGGCAGTGCGTCCTGGGTCAGGATGCGCCCGCCGACACGGTCGTCGGCCTCGAGCACCACCGGCGTCAAGCCTGCCGCGAGGACCGTGCGCGCGGCGATCAGCCCGGAGATCCCAGCTCCGACGATGACGACGTCCGCCTCGTGGGTCGGTGCAGTGCTCATGCCGGAAACTTTCTCACGGCTGGGGTCGAGCAGGCCGGTATATCCACGGAGAACGCGGCAACCGTTGCGGGTCGAACTCGGCGAGCATGCCCTCGACCGTGTCCGCGGTGTGGTCGAGCGATGCGGCAATCTGGCGTAGGGCGGTGTCGACGCCGATCTCAGCGAGCGTCACCGCCCCGTCGCGCTTGGCCAGTCGGGCACCCTCGTCGTTGAGCACCAACGGCACATGGGCGTACTGGGGTGCCTGATGTCCGAGTAGCCGGGCGAGGTAGGCCTGCCGCGGCGACGACGACAGCAGGTCGTCGCCGCGCACGACCTGATCCACACCGGTGGCGGCATCGTCGACCACGACCGCGAGGTTGTAGGCCGGGACACCGTCACCGCGTCGCACCACGAAGTCGTCGACCAGTCCGGTGAAGTCGCCGTGCAGCACGTCGTGCACGGTCAATTCGGTGACCTCGGTGCGCAACCGCAGCGCCGGGGGTCGTCCGGTCTGCTGACGGCGGGCGGCGCGCTCGGCGTCGGTCAGGTCGCGGCAGGTGCCGGGGTAGGCGCCCTGCGGGGCGTGCGGAGCCCGTGGCGCGGACGCGATGTCCTTTCTGCTGCAGAAGCATTCGAAGACCAGACCGCGGCGGCTCAGCTCGTCGACCACGGCGGCGTAGCGTTCGGGGTGTGCCGTCTGGCGGGTGGCGGGGCCGTCCCAGTCGAGGCCCAGCGCGGCGAGGTCGGCGAGTTGACGCTCGGCGATGTCGGTGTCGGTGCGGTCGTCGAGGTCCTCGACCCGCATCAGGAACCGGCGTCCGGTCGAGCGGGCGAACAGCCACGCCAGCACGGCGGTGCGCAGGTTGCCGATGTGCAGGTCCGCCGAGGGACTGGGCGCGAACCTACCTGCCGGGGTCATCGTCGACGCGACTCAGCTGGCCTTGATCCGTGCGGACTGGCTCTGCAGTGCCACCGAGGCGGTGTCGACCGCCGATTGCACGCCGACCCCCCGGCCCTGGACCGTGACCGCGAGTCTGGTGCGGTCACCGCGGAACAGGTCCTTGGAGAATTCGCACGGCTGGCCGGACTGGTCGAACGTCACCCGGGTGATGAGCAGCAGCGCGGACTCCGGGGCGATCCCCAGCAGTCTGGCCTCCTCGGGGGTGGCGTTGACCGCTTCGATGCGTTCGTCGGCTCGCGAGGTCACCAGTCCATAGCTGCTTTCCAGCAGCTCGTAGATGGAACCGCCGAGTTGGCGTTCGAGCAGTCCGGGAAACGCGTCCGCGGGAAACTGGGCCGACTCCAGAGAGATCGGTGAACCGTCGGCCAGCCGCACGCGGCGAATCTCCACGACGAAGTCGTCCGGGCCCAGACCCAGCGCATGCTGGGCGGGCCGGTCCGGTGCCGCGATCCGCGTCGACAGCACGCGGGTGCCGGCCTCGTAACCCTGGTTGGCGAGGAAAGCCGGGACGCCGACCAGGTCGGACAGGCTGCGCTGCACCTGGGCGTGGCTGATGAAGATTCCGCCGGACCGGCCGATCACGCGGTCGATCAGACCGGACTCCTGCAGCGCGGCCAGGACCTGGCGCAGGCTCGACCGGCTGGTGCCGTACCGCTCGGCGAGCTCCCGCTCGCTGCCCAGTTTGGCCCCGGGCTCGCCGGCGTTGATGTCGGCCACGATCCGGCGTCGCAGATCCTCGGTCTGTGTGGGCACCGGTCCTCCCCGCCTCAATTTGGTACGACCAATTCTACGGCAGGCAGGACGCGCCGCACCGCCGCTCACATGTCGGCGAGTGCTTCCTGGGACTCGGGGAGAATCTGCCCGCCGTCGACGACCAGCGTCTGTCCCGTGACGTAGGACGCCTCGTCGGTGGCGAAGAACAACGCCGCGTTGCCGATGTCGCTGACGCTGCCCAGCCGGCCGGCGGGCACCGCCGCGGCCATCTGGTCCATGTACTGCTGGCCCATGTCCACCAGGCCCTCGGTGACGATGTTGCCGGGCAGCACGGCGTTGACCGTGATCTTCTTCGGTGCCAGTTCCATCGCGGCGGTGCGCAGGAACCCGAGCTGCGCGGCCTTGCTGGCGCCGTAGTGTGACCAACCGGGGAAGCCGGTGATGGGGCCGGTGATCGACGATGTGATGATCACCCGGCCGTGACCGCTGGCGGTCAGCGCGTCGAGCGCCGCCTGCACGATGTAGACGGTGCCCTTGAAGTTGACCCCGATCACCTCGTCGATCTTCTCCGGGGTCAGCTCCTCCAGTCGGCTGGACGGGAAGATGCCGGCATTGGCGCAGACGATGTCGAGGCCCCCGTGCCGCTCCACCGCCGCGGCGACCACCCGCCTGCAGTCGGCGGGGTCGGTGACGTCGGAGGCCACCCCGCTGACGGTGCCGGGCCTACCCGCGAGGCTGTCGACGGTGGCATCGATGTCGGCCTGATTGCGACCGGTGATGACGACGTGGACGCCGGCGTCGGCGAGCACCTCCGCGATACCGCGACCGATGCCTTTGCTGCCGCCGGTGACGACGGCCGATCGGCCGGCTAGTGAAGTGAACATCTGCGGGTCTGCCTTTCGCTGTTCGGATCAGGCCAGTGTCAGGCCGTTGGACATCAGGTAGCGTTCCGCCAGCGCGGCGCTGCCCGCGGCGTAGGTGATCGACATCTGCTGGGATTCGCGGGAATGGTTGTGCGTCCCCATCCAGGCCAGAAGCAGGAACCTGCGCAACAGCACGAAGGACGGCAGCATCGCCTCGTCGGCGGCGCTCATCGACCGGCGGGTGCGGTAGCCGCGCACCCAGGCGTCCTGCCACTCGGGAACCGACGGGTCGTCTTCGAAAAAGGACACCGCGGTGCCGAAGTCGTAGAAGTACCAACTGAATCCACAGTCGTCGAAGTCGATGACGGTGATGGTGTCGCCGTCGACGAGCAGATTGGCCAACCGCAGGTCGGCGTGCACCAGTCCGAATGTGTCCGGCCCGTCGCCGTATTCGGCGAGTCGCCGCGAGAGCAGCTGCTGCGCGCGGGTGAGCACGTCGGTTTCGGCTTCACCGACGCCGACGGCATCCTGCCAGCGCCCCCAGCGCGGTGTGGCGCCCAGGCTGTGCTCCCAATCCCAGCAGAACCGACCGAAACCCTCCGGGCGCTGCCAGGCGCGGGAGTGGTCGTGCAGGGCGGCGGTGATCGCGCCCAACGTGTGAAAGTCCTGGACTGTCAACGTCTTCTCGTCCGGCTCGACACCGTCGACCATCTCGAAGTGAACGACGTGGCGGGGTCCGTCCTCGTCGTCGATGGTGACCACGCGGGTGCCGTCCCGGGCCGGGACGACGACGGGCACGGTCAGGTCGCTGTCCCGGCGCAGCGCGTCAAGCCAGTCGAGCTCCGATTCGATCTCGTGTCTGCGGTGGTAGTTCTTGCGGTGTACCCGCAGGATCGACTTCGCCCCGGTGCCGGGTTCCTCGACGGCGTAGGTGGCGTTCTCCGACAGGTTCAGCAGAGTCAGCGTCGACGCAGGTGGTAGGTCATAGGCCGCCAGGGCCTGCTCGGCTATCGCCAGGTCGTTGCCGACGAAGTCAGCCTCAGCCATCAATGATCTCGCCCTTCGATTCCGGCCAGCACGGTCGTGATGCGGTCACGGGCCGTCGTGACGTCAGCGGTCGCTCCGCTGATGTACAGCCTGCCCGCCGCCCCGATCATCTGCACGTCCACCAGCGTCAGGTTCGGCGCTGCCCTCTCCGCTTCATTGGCCGCAACCGCAGCGAACAGGGCCGGTGTCATCTCATAGACCAGGAGCGATTGACCCGGAAGAACCATAGACGCCTGCCGGTTGCGGTTCAGGATCACCGCATGCTGATCGGTGATGTCCTCGATGATGTCGTGGTAGAGCACCCGCGGCCGCAGCTGGTCGGCCGCCGAGTTGCCCGTCCCCGTGAGGATGGCTTCACCGGCGCGGATGACGTCGGAGAGGTCGGCGGAATGGATCTCCAGCACGCCGAACTGCCGCTCGACGTACAGGATGCCGGGGGCGATCCCGGGCACCTCGCGCAGAGCGAGGTCGATGACGCGTTCGATCGCCAGCGCGGGTGACACCTCGACGATCAGCGCGTGTTCCCCCGCGTAGGGCGGATAGCCCCGGGCCCGGGTGGGGGTGCCGAGGTAGGCGGCGAACTGGGCTTGGAGATCCTCGACGAGCAGGTACACGCGGATGTCGGTGCGGGTACCCGTCATCGGGGTGGCCGCGGGGGTCACTGAGCGGCGACGGAGAAGTGCGCGCCCAACTCGTTGTGCGGGCGGGGGATCACGTGCACGCTGACGAGCTCGCCGACCTGCGAGGCGGATTCGGCGCCGGCCTCGGTGGCCGCCTTCACCGCACCGACCTCGCCGGTCACGATCACCGCGACCAGTCCGTCACCGACCTGCTGGCGGTCGGTGATGGTGACGTTGGCGGCTTTGACCATGGCGTCGGCCGCCGCCAGAGCTGCGACGTACCCCTTGGTCTCGATCATTCCGATTGCGTTGCTGGCCATGATGGTTCTCCTTCTCCTGGGTTGCTGTCGGTTGCTTGTGGTTGCTGGGTCAGTGCGACGGGTCGATGGACCCGATGATGAGGGCGTCCACCGGTGGCGGGGTGCCGGTGAACCAACTGGACGCGACCGAGCCCTGCGTCACCAGGACCCGCTCGCCGACCCCGCTGCCGAGTACGTCGAAGGCGATCAGCCGATTCGCGGTGCCCTCGATCTCGACCTCGAGGAATGCCCCGGCCGGCACGCCTTCCACGCGCCGGGTGGACCAGACCTGGCCGGTCACCGTGCCTTGGATCATCTGCGCTCCTTTTCGATCGTCACGCCGAGAGCACGGGCGCGTTCTCGTGCCAGGGGGGTCAGTACCGCGCGGGGGCCCAGGACCAGGGTGGCTCCGGAGCCGGCCAGTTCCGCGATCTGACGCTCGGTGACCGCCCCGCGTTCGACACGTCGCGCGCTCGCGCCCGAGCCCCGCTGCACACCGGCGAGCCGGAACGTCAGTCGACCGGCCCGCAGATCGGCCCTGTTCTTGGGGTTTTCGAACAGATGCAGCAGATGGCGGGCGAACGCCGCCAGCTCGGCATCGGAGGTGATGCGCACCGCGTCGGTGCGGGAGCGCTCGTCGGCGGCCAGGGGACCGGAGGGGATGGGGCCGTGCGGGAGCGGCGGGGCGGCACGAGGGGCCGGTTCCGGTGGTGCCGGCGGGGCCAGGGCCGACGGACCGAGGTCGGCCAGCGCATCACGCACCACCTCGCGCACCAGCTGACGAAGTTGGCGGTGGTCGAGCGCCGTCACGGGACGCTCCGCGCCAGCGCATCCTCGGCCGCGGAGGCGGCTTGGCGCACATCGGCTTCGGTGCCGGAGAGGTACACGCGCCCGGTCGCGCCGATCATCCGGAAGTCGACGACCTTGACGTCGGCGGCCTTCTCGGCCTCGTTGGTGGCCAGGATCGCGTACGACGCCGGCGCGACCTCGAGGACGTAGAGCGTCTCGCCGGCGAGCACCATCGAGCCGATCTTGTTGCGATTGATCAGGAATGCGTGCTGTTGATCGATGCTGGAGATGATGCGCGACGCCAGGATCTTCGGGGCGATGGCCGCATCGGTGCCCGCACCGAGTTCCTCGAGTGCCGCGTCGGCGGCGGCCTTGACCGCACCGGTCTCACCGTGGAACTCCAGGTAGCCGAACTGGCGTTCCACCACCAGCACACCCGCCTGGACCTCGGCATGCTTGAGGGCCACATCGGTGACGCCTTCGATGTCCAGTCCTGGTGCCACCTCGATGATCTGGGCGGCGACGTCGGCACGCGGCAGAGCGCCCTTGATCCAGGTGCCCAGATACGACATGGTCTGCGGCTGCAGCCTGTCGATGAAGATGAACGAACGTAGTTCAGCCACGGGTCACCTCTTGATGAGTTGGGCGAGTTCCTCGACGACCAGCGCGCGCAGCTCGGCGCGCAGCGTGTCGAGGGTCGGATCGGCAGAGCGGGACACCGGGGCAGGGCGCCTCGGCGGGGCGGGAAGTGCCACGGAGTCGTCGTTGGAGGCGCGGGGATAGGCCGGCACCGCGGAGCTGGGACTGCGCCACGGCGTGATTCCGGCGAAGCTGGGCATCGGCACGCCGGCGTCGGCGTTGTAGGCGATCCGCGTCCAGTTCAGCAGGTTGTCCGGACGCAGGTTCTCCCCGATTCCGCTGCGCCCCACGAAGCCGGTGCCGATCGTCATCGACGGTGCCAGATTGGTCTCCAGTCCGGAGCTGCCGGTGCTGTTGCCGACGTTGACCGACACCCGCAGCACAGGCACCTGCGCAGCGAATTCGGTGACGACACGCGGGTCCTCGCTGTGGATGGCCGCGGAATGTCCGGCGCCTGCGATGCGCACGACGGCACGGGCGGCGCGGACTCCGCGGTGGGCGTCGGCAACCGTGGTGAAACCGATTACCGGGCAGAGCTTTTCGTGCGTCAGTACCTCTTCGGAGATCACGTCGGTGAACGGCGCGACCAGCAGCCGGGTCTTGGCCGTCACCCGGATTCCCGCACGCTCGGCGATCCATGCCGCTGAACGACCCACCACCTCGGTGTTCAGTGCGCCGTCGGCGAACATGTACTCCCGCAGCCGTTGCGTCGCCTCGGCGTCGAGGACGTGCGCTCCGTTGCGGGTCAGCGCCGAGCTCAGCTTCGCGGCGATGGCGTCCTCGGCGATCAGCACCGACTCGTTGGTGCACAGCACCGAGTTGTCGAAAGCCTTGCTGTCGACGATGCGTCGGGCGGCGGCCTCGATGTCGGCGCTCGCATCCACGAAGACCGGCACGTTGCCCGGCCCGACACCCAGAGCCGGGTTGCCCGACGAATAGGCGGCCCGGACCACGCCGGTGCCCCCGGTCGCGACGATGACGTCGGTGCGTTCGTCGGCCATCAGCGCCTCGACCAGAGGAATCGACGGCTCGGTCACCACCGACACGATGCCGTCGGGCGCGCCGGCGGCGACGGCGGCCTCGGCCAGCAGCTGGGCCGCATCGACCGAGCACTGGCGGGCCCGCGGATGCGGGGCGACGACCACGGCGTTGCGGGTCATCAGCGCCAGGATCACCTTGAAGTACACCGTCGCAACGGGATTCGTCGTCGGCGCCAGAGCCAGCACCACTCCGGCCGGCCGCGGGATCTCGACGATCTTCTGCTCGACGTCGACGCGGGGCGAGACGAAGTCCTGGCCCCGGTAGAAGTCGAGGATGCCGCGCGAGCAGGCCCGGTTCTTGACCACCTTGTCGGCGACTACACCCATCTGGGTCTCGGCCACCGCGGCCGCGGCGAAGCGCTCCGCTTCGGCGTGCCCGGCTTCGGCCACCGCGTTGACGATCGCGCTGACGGCGCTCTGGTCGTACTCGGCGTAGGCGGCGGCGGCCCAGCGGGCACGTTCCAGCAGGTGGCCGGCCTGGTTGATGGTGGTCACACCTTTCTCCGTCCGGTAGCGGCGGCCTGTGCCCGGCCGACGGCGACGTCGAGTCGGTCCAGGACGTCCTCGCAGAGGTCGCGTCCCAGCAGTAGACCCGGTTTGAACTGCAGGACACGGGGATCCAGGGTCGAGAAGATGGCCCACACACCGAGTTCGTAGAGTTCGCGCATCACGAACTTGGCGCCTTCGGGATGGTCGAACTCCAGCCCGATCACCACCCCGTTCTGCCGGATACCGACGAACCAGTCGGGATGGTCGGCCTGGATCCGCGCCAGCCCGTGGGCGAAGATGTCGGCGATGTAGTGGACCGAGGACCTGACCTCGGGGCGGGAGGTGATCTCGAGGGTCTTGATCGCGGCGACACATCCCAGTTCGGCGCCGCCGAACGTGGAGATGTGTCCGAAGCCGTCCTCGTCGAGCCACTGGGCGGCTCGGTCGCTGAGCATCGCGGCGGTGATCGGGTACATACCGCCCGAGAGCCCCTTGCCGGACACCATGATGTCGGGGTCGATGCCGTGCTTGGTGATTCCCCACATCTCACCGGTGCGCATCAGCCCGGTCTGCACCTCGTCGGCGATGTAGAGCGCGTCGTAGCGTGTGCACAGGTCCCGGACCGCCTCCAGGTAGCCCGGCGGCGGAAGCGGGAACCCGTAGGTCGCGGGGATCGTCTCCATGATCACCGCTGCCACGTCGCGTCCGCGCAGCGCCTGTTCCATCGCGTCGACGTCACCGAACGGCACCTGGATGAACTCGTCTGGCTGGTCGGCGAGGAACATCTTGGCGAACCGGTCGTCGCCGGTGGCGACCGCAAGGCCGGTGTGGCCGTGATAGGCCTTGATGATCGAGACGATCTTGCGGCGTTTGGTCGCATGGCGCGCGCTCTTGAGCGCGATGTCGATGGCCTCGCCACCGCCGGACCCGAACGCGACCTTGGAGATGGACTGCGGCGCCGACTCCACCAGCTTCTGGGCCAGCGCGGTACGTGCCACCGACGGGAAGTGATGGTTACCGACGTCGAAGTACTGCATGCCCTCGGTGAGAGCCTGCATGACTTCCGGGTTGCGGTGACCCAGGTTGTAGGTCCCGCCGTTGAGGTGCATGTCGATGAGCCGACGCCCGCTCATGTCCCACAGGAAGTAGCCCTCCCGCCGGTCGATGACGAGATCGACGCCGGTATCGGTCCAGAACTGGGTCTTGTCGGGATTCCAGAACTCTTTCGCGCGCTCGAGGACCTGGGTCTTGGACTCGAACGAGAACGTGCCGTAGTCGTACACCGGGCTCCCTGCCATGAGTGGTAAGTCGCGGCCAGCGTAAAAAAGGTTGACCATTTGTGTCAATAGCGCGGCCGGAGTCGTTCTAGCGGTTGCACGATCTAATTGGTAGTGCCAATATACGCACGGTTGATGTGGTCTGGACCACAACAACTCCTACCGTTCACTGGGGAAGGTATGCACACAGGATGACTGATCGCGTCGTGGATCACGACAAAACAACAGGTGAATCGGTCCAACGGCTCAAGCGCAACGCTGTGGGGACCATCGGCGTCATATTCATGGCGGTGGCCACAGCTGCGCCCATCACAGCAATGGTCGGTAACGTTCCGATCGCCGTCGGGTTCGGAAATGGTTCGCATGCGCCTGCCGGCTACATCGTCGCGACGGTGGTGCTCGGCCTGTTCGCCATCGGCTACGCCACGATGGCCAAGCACATCACCGCCACCGGCGCGTTCTACGGCTACATCTCCCACGGCCTCGGCCGGGTGGTCGGGATGGCCGCCGGCCTGCTCATCACGCTGGCCTACGTGGTGTTCGAGGCGTCGCTGATCGGCATCTTCTCGTTCTTCACCCAGAACCTGGTGTCGTCGCTGTTCGGGATCACGATCCCCTGGATCCTGCCGGCGCTGCTGATGCTCGCGCTCAACGCGATCCTGACCTACTTCGACGTCAACCTCACGGCCAAGGTGCTCGGCGTCTTCCTGATCACCGAGATCGTCATGCTGGCCCTGGGCGCTGTGGCCGTGCTGGTGCAGGGTGGCGGACCGGACGGCTTCGCGGTCGCAGAGACGCTGAACCCCATCGGCGCGTTCACCCCCGCGGCGGTGGCCGGCGCCAGCGCAGGGCTGGGCTTGTTCTTCGCCTTCTGGTCATGGGTCGGGTTCGAGTCGACGGCCATGTACGGCGAGGAGTCCAAGGACCCCAAGCGAATCATCCCCCGCGCGACCATGATCGCGGTGCTGGGCGTCGGCCTGTTCTATGTGTTCGTCTCGTGGATGGCCATCGCCGGGACCGGCCCGCAACGCGCCGTCGAGCTGGCCCAGGACGCCGACACGGCGTCGGAGATCTTCTTCGGACCGGTGCGCGGCACCTACGGCGAGTGGGCGATCACCGTGTTCAACATCCTGTTGGTGTCCGGTTCGTTCGCGTGTGGCATGGCATTTCACAACTGCGCCTCGCGGTATCTGTACGCGCTGGGTCGGGAGGGCCTGTCCGTCAAGCTGCAGCGCACTCTCGGGGCCACCCATCCCACCCACGGCTCGCCCTACGTGGCGTCCTTCGTCCAGAGCGGCATCTCGCTGGTGCTGATCCTGGCGTTCCTGTTCGCAGGCATGGACCCCTACGTGCACATGTACACGCTGTTGGCGATCCTCGGCACGATGGCGATCCTGATCGTGCAGTCGCTGTGCGCCTTCGCCATCATCGCCTACTTCCACTTCCACAAGATGCATCCGTCCAGCGCGCACTGGTTCAAGACGTTCCTGGCGCCTCTGCTCGGTGGTTCGGGCATGCTCTACGTGGTGTATCTGCTGTGGGAGCACAAGGAGTCGGCGGCAGGCACGGCGTCGGGCACGTTGCTGTTCAAGCTGACACCGTGGATCGTGGTCGGTGTGTTCGCCATCGGTGCCGCGCTTGCGCTGTACTTCAAGTTCCGCGACTCTCGCCGCTATGAGCTGATCGGGCGGATCGTGTACGACGACAGCGAAGTTCGGGACTGATCCGCTGGCCACCAGGACTGAGGAGGAACACACCGTGCAAGAGCTGGGTCGATTCCGGGTACTCGACGAAAAGCCGGTGAACCTCGACGGCTTCAGTGTCGCCGATGCCGACCTCGGCCTGGTGGCCATGCACAGCCCACATGACCCGAGCCCGTCGCTGGTTGTCGATGGCGATGTCGTCACCGAACTCGACGGCAAGCCCGCCGACGCCTTCGACGTCATCGACGAATTCATCGCCCGCTACGGAATCGACCTCACGGTCGCCGACGAGGCGATGGCGCTCGACGACGCTGTGCTGGCGCGCATGGCCGTCGACGTCAACGTGCCGCGGGCGGAGGTGGTGCGGCTGATCGGCGGCACCACCCCCGCCAAGCTGGCCCGGGTGCTCGCCCTGATGTCGCCGGTGGAGATGCAGATGGCGATGGCCAAGATGCGGGCCCGTCGCACACCGAGCAATCAGGCCCACGTCACCAACCAACTCGACGACCCGCTGCTCATCGCCGCCGACGCTGCGGCTGCGGTGGCCTACGGGTTCCGGGAGGTCGAGACGACGGTGCCGGTGCTCGGCGATGCGGCCTCCAACGCCGTCGCGCTGCTGATCGGGTCACAGGTCGGTACGCCGGGAGCGTTGGCGCAGTGCTCGATCGAGGAAGCACTCGAGCTGCGGCTGGGGCTGCGCGGACTGACCAGCTACGCCGAGACCATCTCGATCTACGGCACCGAGCAGGTGTTCGTCGACGGTGACGACACCCCCTTCAGCAAGGCCATCCTCACCTCGGCCTACGCCTCGCGAGGACTGAAGATGCGGGTGACCAGCGGTGGCGGCGCCGAGGTGCTCATGGGTGCGGCGGAGCGTTGTTCGATCCTCTACCTGGAGTCCCGGTGCGTGTCGCTGGCGCGCGCCCTGGGCTCTCAGGGCGTGCAGAACGGCGGCATCGACGGTGTCGGGGTGGTGGCGTCGGTGCCCGACGGCATGAAGGAGCTTCTCGCCGAGAACCTGATGGTGATGATGCGCGACCTCGAGTCGTGTGCAGGCAACGACAACCTGATCTCCGAGTCCGACATCCGCCGCAGCGCGCACACGCTGCCGGTGCTGCTGGCCGGGGCGGACTTCGTCTTCTCCGGATTCGGCTCGATCCCGCGGTACGACAACGCCTTCGCGCTGTCGAACTTCAACTCCGACGACATGGACGACTTCCTGGTGCTGCAGCGGGACTGGGGTGCCGACGGGGGCCTGCGCACGGTGCCGCCGCAGCATCTGGCGGCGGTGCGCCGCCGCGCGGCGACGGCGGTGCAGGCCGTCTACCGTGATCTCGGGCTCGCCGACTACGACGACGAGCGGGTCGAGCAGGTGGTCGCTGCCAACGGGTCCCGCGACCTGCCGGCCGGGCACCCGAAGATGGTGGCCGAAGCCGCCGCGTCGATCGAGGCCCGACAGTTGACGGTGTTCGACGTCGTCGCGTCGTTGCACCGCACCGGCTACCCCGAGGAGGCCGAGTCGATCATGCGGTTGACCCGCGAACGCATGGGCGGGGACCAACTGCAGACCTCGGCGATCTTCGACGACCAGTTCCGGGTGCTGTCCAAGATCACCGATCCGAACGACTATGCCGGCCCCGGAACGGGTTACGTGCCCGGCGATGCGCGGCGTGCCGAGATCGACGCGATCCGGCAACAGCGCTCGACCGCCGAGTTGACCGCCGATCAGGCTGAGCACCAAAACCACATCCTGGTCAGCGATGTCGAACCCGCCCGCCAGGGCAGCGACCCCCGCGAAGTGTGCATTGGCCTGTCGCCGGCGTGGGGGCGCAGTGTCTGGCTCAGCCTGTGTGGCCTGACGGTGGGGGAGGTCCTGCGACAGATCTCCGCCGGTCTGGAGGAGGAGGGCTGCGTGCCCCGCCTGGTACGGGTGCGGTCGACCATCGACGTCGGGCTGATCGGCCTGACCGCGGCTCGGCTGTCGGGATCGGGAATCGGTATCGGGTTGCAGGGCAAGGGAACCGCGCTGATCCACCGGCGCGATCTGGCGCCGCTGGCCAACCTCGAGTTGTTCAGTGTGGCACCGCTGCTCACCCCGCAGATGTACCGCGAACTGGGCAAGAACGCAGCGCGGCACGCCAAGGGCATGGCGCCGGTGCCCATCTTCACCGGCGGCACGGACGAGTCGATCTCGGCGCGGTATCACGCCCGCGCGGTGGCCCTCGTGGCCCTGGAGCGCCGGGCGTGTGAACCCGGGGAACCCCCGGTCACGGTGGAGGTGAGGCGGGCATGAACAGTCGGCGCGAGATCCTGACGGTGGCGAACGCGGTCGACGGAAAGCTCGGGTTGACCCACCTGCGCATGGACCCGGCGGTGCTGGCCCAGCAGGCGGTGGTCGCCGAGGACGGTGGCAATCCGCAGTTGGCCGAGAACTTCCTGCGCGCAGCGGAATTAGCGACGATGGACGATGAGGATGTGATGAACCTCTACGAGGCGCTGCGTCCGCACCGCTCGACCGGTGCCGAACTGGAGGCGCTGCGGGTGTCGCTGGAGCGGCGGGGCGCGGCACGCTGCGCCGAGCTGGTACGCCAGGCGGCCGACGCCTACACCCGCAGGGGTCTGCTGCGGTGACGATCCGTCGCGGGGTGATCGTCGCCGGCATCGACGTCGGCAATCACACCACCGAACTCGTGCTGTCGTGTGTGCACGACGGTGAGGTCACGCCGCAGGCTCACGGTCACGCGCCCACGCGAGGCCGCAAAGGATCGCTGGAATCCCTGCAGGGTGCCGCGGCACTCCTGCACCGGGTCGAGGTCGACACGGGGCTGTATGCCGACGAATTGGTGATCTCGGCGTTGCGGCCGGTCGATACCGCGACCGCCCCGATGCCGCCCGCGTCGACGCCGGGCGCCCCCGTCCGCAGTCTGCGCCGACCCGACGCCAGCACCGCGGGCGGCACCGGATACGGAGTGGGACGCCATGTTCCGCTGCAAGCGCTGACGGAGGCGCCGAGCGATGAGCCGGTCGTGGTCTCCGTCGACTCGGACACCGATTTCGAAGCGGCGGCCTCCGCGCTGACGGCGGCCGACCGCGGCGGCTGGCGGATCGTCGGGGTGCTGGCCGCTCAGGACGACGCGGTGCTGATCCGCAACCGCATCCCGTTCGACGTACCCGTCGTCGACGAAGTCGACCTGGCCGGTGTCGCGCCGGACGCGCTGATCGCCGTCGAGGTGGTGGCCGAGGGCCGGGCCTACCGCGCCACGGCAGACCCGATCGCGCTGGCCGCAGCGCTGAAGCTCCCTGCCGACAGGCTCGTTCAGGTGGCGGAGTTCTGCCGCGAACTCGCGGACTCTGCCGCCATCGCCGTCACCGCGAGCACCGGGCCCGCCGCGACGCCCGACCGGGACGGCGACTTCGCCGACTGCCGTGTCGATGGCGAGCTCCGCCGCTACTCGCTGGCCCACGCGCACGCGGTGTTGCGGCAGGCTCCGCCCGGCTGCGTCGAGTTCATCAGACTCGGGAAGGTGCCCACGGCCAAACAAGGCCTGGCGGTGCATGATGCGTTCTTCACCGACCTCGGCGCGGTGGACAACGGGGCATGGCTGCGACGCGGTCTGGTCGAGGCGTCGGGCACCGTGGTGGCGCTTCTGGCGGCCGACGAGGTCGATGACGCGGCCGCGACTCTGACGGAACTCACCGGCCGACCCGCGCGAACCCTGGCCACCGAGCCCGAGGCGGCGGCGCGGGGTGCCCGCAGCACACCGGGCCTGCCTGCCGACACGATGGTCTGCGATATCGGCGGCGGCACAATCGATCTCATCGGGTCCTCGCGCTCGGTCGTGGCCGCGGGCGCGGGTGAGGCCGTCACCGTGGCGGTTGCTGACGTGCTGGGCGTGCCCCGTGCGCTGGCCGAGCAGGTCAAGAGGTCCCCGGCCGTGCGCGTGGAGGGTCCCCACGTCGCGCACGAGGAAGACGGGCGGCGCGTGTTCCTGGACGCGCCGGCCCAGTCCGATGCGATCGGTCGATTGTGCACGAGGGGACCGGCCGGCCTGGTTCCCTTCTCGAGCCGCCTTGCCGCCGAAGAGTGGCGCAGTCTGCGGCTGGCCATCAAGCAGGAAACAGTGGCGGCTAACATCGCCCGAGCCCTCCGTGGGTTCGACCGCCCACCCTCGGTGCTGGTGTTGGCCGGGGGAGGTGCGCTCGACGACGAGCTGATGCGCTCTGTCTCCGAGGCGTTGCGGAGCGTGCCGGTCGTCGTCGGACGCGCGAACGTCCTCGGTGTGCACGGTCCACGGTTCGCAGTGGCGGCCGGGCTGGTGGAGATGTACGCGGCGGGTCGCTAGCGTCCCAGTTCGGCCAGCTTGGGCACCGCGGGGGACATGGCGTCGATCCAGGAAGCCGGTGCGCCCGTGGTCGGTGTGATGATCGCGGTGTCGATGCCGAGCTCGGCGTAGTCGGCCATATGGGTGACGAACTCGTCGAGAGTGTCGGGTTCCGGGCGAGGGTTGTTGGCCAGGATGGTCTTTCGGATGGTGTCGTAGTCTCGGCCGAGGTCGTCGCAGTGCCGGCGCAGCACGTCGAGCTTGTGGGCGACATCGTCGGGGGAGCTTCCGAATAGATTGCAGGCATCGCCGTACTGGGCCACCAGTCGCAGCGTCTTGCGTTCGCCACCGCCGCCGATCAACACCTTGGGGCGGTTGATCGGTTGTGGGGAGCACAGGGTCTCGGCGAGTTGGTAGTGCGTGCCCTCGAACGGCCCGTTGTCGGCCGGATCCCACATCTGATTGCAGATCTGCAGGGTTTCTTCGAGGCGTTCGAAGCGTTCGGCCAGCGCGGGATACGGCACCCCGAGGCCGCGGTGCTCGCGTTCGAACCACGCGGCGCCGATACCGAGCACCGCGCGACCGCTGGAGAGGATGTCGAGGGTCGTGACGATCTTGGCGAGCAGACCCGGGTGGCGGTAGGTGACGCCGGTGACGAGCAGTCCGAGGTCGACCGACGTGGTGTGCGCGGCCAGGTAGCCCAGCGAGGTGTAGCCCTCGAGCATGTTGGCCTCGGCGGGCAGGCCGGTGGGTTCGATCTGGAAGAAGTGATCCATGAAGGACAGCCACGTCGCGCCGGCTGCCTCAGCGGCCTTGCCGACGGCGGCGAGCTCGCCGGCGATCGCGGTGGGGCCGCCGTCGATGTCGAAGACGGGAATGTGAAATCCGAGGTCCATGCCCGCTGCAATGCGTCAGCTCCCGCGCACATTCCTCGTGGCGGAGAAAAGGCCGTCGAGCGCTTGTGCGACGTGATCCTGCCACTGTCCGGGTTCGATGCGGTGCACCGCGGTGTCCCCCTGGAAAGCGCTGGAGATGACGACGTCCGGGCTCAGCGTTGCCAGCAGGCGCAGGCTCTCGGCCAGCGTGTGCCGGTCGCTCATCCCCTCGAGGTAGCCGGCCCACCAGTCGCCGCGCGGGGTGCGGATGACGGTGTCCCCGGTGAACAGGTAGCGACCCTCGGCGCCCGGGACGAGGTAGCAGGTGCTGCCCGGGGTGTGGCCGGGGGTGGGGATGACCTCGACCCCGTTGGTGTCGATGTGACGGCTGCCGAGTGGGACGTCGACGCGATGGAGCTTGGCGATGTCGTCGAGCTCGGCCAGCGGCGCGTGAAGAGTTGAACCGAACTGTCGGGCAACGGCTTTCAGCATCGGTCCGGCTTCGTCGCGGTGCGACAGGTAGTGATGGGCGACGCCGCCGAGGTCGGACAGTTCGTCGAACTCGGTGTCAGTGGCCGGCGAGTAGAACAGGGCCTGGGCGGGTGTCCACAGGTAGGCGTGGGTGGTCAGCCCGGGAAAGGGGTTGTCGGGTCGGGTTTCCCAGATGTCTTTGAGTACTTGTCTCATGACGCCAGCCTGCAACCTCAACAATTGTTCAGGTCAAGGGGTGGTTATCCCCAATCGCGGATTCATCCACAGGGGCGGCCCTGGTGCCGGTCAGGCGGCTTCTCGGCAGCCGCGGCGAAAGTAGACTCGCTCATATGTTCGATGGTTCGCTCCCCGGTCCGCCCGCGCTGGCGCAGGCCTCGAACCGTGAGCTGATCGACGCGATCGCCGGCTGGTCGAGTGCCGCGGCAGCCGCCGAAGCCCGCAAGTTCGCCGCCCTGGCCGAATGGCAGGGCCGCACCGGTACCGCGGACCCGCGACGCCGGCGGTGGGCCTGCGACCCGGTCGATGACGCAGCTGCGCAGGTGGCGTGCGCCTTGGGCGTCTCCCACGGCCGGGCGCTCACCCTGATGGACACCGGGGTTCTGCTGCGCGACAAGCTGCCCCGCGTCAACAGCCGGTTCCTTTCCGGCCAGGTGAGCGAGCGGGTGGTGGCCCGCATCGTCTGGCTGTGCGGGCTGGTCGTCGACGATCAGGTGTGGGCCGGGCTGGACGAACAGTTCGCTGAGGCCGCTGCCTCGTGGGGCGTGCTGTCCGGTGACAAACTCGATGCCGCGATCACGGTGTGGCTGCACACCCTGGATCCCGATGCGGTCCGCCGTGCACGCGATCAGCACCGCGACCGGGACTTCCGCGTCGGGCGCCGTGACGACGCAACCGGCACCACCAGCGTGTTCGGCCGCGTCAACTCCATTGATGCGGCCATCGCCGCCCGACGGCTCAAGGCCATGGTCAACAGTGTGTGCCCCGACGACCCGAGAACCCTGGCCCAAAAACGCGCCGACGCGTTCGGCGCCGTGTTCGCAGGGGCATTTCACTTGAGTTGCCAGTGCGGCAGGCCCGAATGCCTGGCCGCCACTGTTCCCGACGCGCGCGCCAACAGCGTCGTCGTTCACGTCGTCGCCGACCAGGCGTCCCTCGACGCTGCCCCTGAATCTCCGGCCGAGCACGGCGCCGGATCTGACGCCGAAGCTGTCCCCGAGCCTGGGGCCGAGCACTTGAGTACAGCCACGTCGCCGGTCTCCACCGAACTGCGACCCACTCCACCACTCCCAGCCGAACCGGACCCCGACCCGCGACCGGAGCGGGCGCCAACTACTGGGCGGGCCGTGACGGCCAGCGCTCCGCGTCCGGCGGTGATCCTCGGGCTGCGCGGGGCCGTGCTGCCCGTGGCTCTGCTGACCGAGGTCATCGCGCGCGGCGCCAGAGTTCGTACGGTGGCCGACCCCCGCGATCTCCCTGTCAACCCGGGCTATCGGCCGACCACAGCTCAGGACGAGTTCGTCCGCTGCCGCGACCTGACCTGCCGTGTCCCAGGTTGCGACCGGCCCGCGATGGACATCGACCTCGACCACAGCGACCCCTGGCCCGCTGGGCCGACCCACCCGGACAACCTCAACGGCAAATGCCGTCTGCACCATCTGCTCAAGACCTTCTGGGACGGCTGGCGCGAACAGCAACGTCCCGACGGCACGTTGACGATCACCACCCCCACCGGGCACATCTACACCACAAAACCGTTTTCGGCGTTGCTGTTTCCGTCCTGGATCACCACCGGCCGTAGCGACGCGGCACCGCCCCCGCCAGCGCCGACCGCACCGCCCCCGAGCCCGGGGCGGGGACTGATGATGCCGCTACGCAGGCGGACCCGCGCGCAGAACCGCGCGGCGTACATCGTGCGGGCCCGCACGCACAACGCCATTGCGCGGGAACTCGACCGCGCCGCCGCGGAGAAAGCCGCGCAAGAGCGCCGCGCCCAGCGCGAGGCCATCCCCCACAACCCGCGGGACCCCGGATGGCACGCCCGCCAGGAGGCCGTCGACGCCATCCAGAGCTCCATGAACCGCCCAATCGTGTACGGCCGCAGCGACGATCCGCCCCCGTTCTGACGGGCTACTGGCGGGCCATGGCCACCCTCAGCGCCTCCTGTGGCGACACGAGGTGGTTGTCCGCGACCGCGGCGTCGGCGATGGCAAGCTGGACACCCTTCACCCGCCCGGTGAACCGGGTGGCGCCTGCGCGGTAGTCGGGCGACACCGCCGACCCGGAGTCGAGGCCGACGTCGCAGCCGTCGTCGGCGGAGAAGATGATCGGCAGCGTGGCCTCGACTTCCCCGCTGCCGACCTGTTTTCCGTCCACGTACAGCGTGACCGTCCCGCCGCCACCCGGGGTGTCGCCGCCGTGATAGTCGAACTCCATCCGGACCTGATGATCACCCGCGGGCAGGGGATCCGCTGACTGGGCGTAGAAATGCCTGATGCCGCCGAGGTTGTAGCAGTACTTCAGCTTCCCTTCGTGGGCATACAGACTCCACCCGCCGATGTTCGCGCCCTGCGCGATGATGACGCCCTGGACCCCGGACTCCGGCACCACGATCTCGGCGGTCACCGAGTGTGACCTGTTCTTCATGTTCAGCACGCTGTGTTCGGACAGGTGCCCCATGCCGCCGAACAAGACCTGGGTGTTGCCACGGACCAGGACCGGCCGCCCCGCAACGTCGGGATTCATCCGCCGCGCCAGGTCGTCGTCGAGGGGTAGCACGTTGTAGCGGGTCGCCTCGATGAGCCACAACCGCTGCAGCTCGTGCAGCTTGTCGGGCATCTCCCGGGCGAGGTCGCGGGCCTGGCTCCAGTCGGTGGTCGTGTCGTAGAGCTCCCAGACGTCGTCGTCGAACGACGGAACGTCCTCGCCGATCAGCAACCAAGGGGTCTTGTGTCGCGTCACCGCGGTCCAACCCTTGTGGTAGATCCCACGATTGCCGAACATCTCGAAGTACTGCGTCTCGTGGCGGTCCGGGGCCGTGGCGTCGTTGAACGAGTACAGCATGCTGGTCCCCTCGATGGGGGACTGCTGCACACCGTTGACGAACAGCGGCTCCGGCAGACCGGCGGCCTCCAGCAAGGTCGGCGCCACATCGATGACATGGTGGAACTGCCAGCGCATCTCGCCGCCGGACTCGATCCCCGCCGGCCAGTGCACGACCGTGCCGTTGCGGGTGCCACCCCAGTGCGACGCCACCTGCTTGGTCCACTGATAGGGCGTGTCCATCGCATGCGCCCAGCCGACCGCATAGTGGTTGTAGGAGTCGGGCCCGCCGAAGTCCTCGAGGTGCTCGGCGAGGAACTCGGGCGTCTCGAGGGCGGCCATCCCGTTGAAGTTGAGCATCTCGTTGTACGTGCCGTTGATCGTGCCCTCGGCAGACGCGCCGTTGTCGCCGACGATGTAGTAGATCAAGGTGTCGTCGAGCACACCGAGCTGCTGCAGGCTCTCGACGAGGCGACCGACGTGGTGATCGGTGTACTCCAGGAAACCGGCGTACACCTCCATCTGCCGACGCAGCACGGGCTTGAGATCCTCCGGCATCTCGTCCCAGGCCGGAATCTCGGCGTGACGTGGTGTCAGCTCACACTCCGGCGGTATGACACCGAGCTCCTTCTGACGGGCGAAGGTTCGCTCCCGCAACGAGTCCCAGCCGTCGTCGAACTCGCCGCGGTATCTGTCCGCCCACTCCGCGGGGACGTGATGCGGGGCGTGGGTGGCGCCGGGCGCGAAGTAGACGAAGAACGGTCGGTCCGGAGCCAAGGCCTTCTGCCGGCCGATCCAGCCGATCGCCTTGTCGGTCATGTCCTCCATTAAGTGGTAGCCCGGGGTCTGGTCCACCTCGACCGGGTTGGTGCCCTCGAACAGCGTGGGGTACCACTGGTTGGCTTCACCGCCGACGAATCCGTAGAAGTACTCGAAACCGCCGCCGCCGGTCGGCCACGCGTCGAACGGTCCCACCGGGCTGGTCTCCCACACCGGTACCTCATGGCACTTGCCGAACTGAGCGGTGTTGTAGCCGTTGAGCTTCAGCGTGCGCGCGATCGGCGACATGGTGTTGGGCAGGATCGAGTTGTATCCCGGCGCGCCGGTGGCGATCTCGGTGATGCCGCCCATGCCGACCGAATGGTGGTTACGGCCTGTGAGCAGCGCCTGTCGCGTCGGCGAGCACAGCGCCGTGGTGTGGAAACGGTTGTAGCGCAGGCCGTCGTCAGCGAGCCGCTCCGCGGTAGGCGTGCGACAGGGCCCGCCGAACGCGCTGGACGCGCCGAACCCCACGTCGTCGAGCAGCACGACGAGCACGTTGGGGGCGCCGTCCGGCGGCAGCACCGGCTGGATCGGCGGATAACTGGTATCGGGATCCTTGGCGTCGAAGGTGATCAGTCCCTGGCGGGGCTCAGCCGGGATCGGAAGATGCGTCCGCTGCATGTCGAGGTCCTCGCTTCGTGTCGCGGCCGGAACAAATGATCTTGACCAACGCCGACCCTAAGCCGAAGGACCGTCGGATGCACCCAGTCCCGGCACGATGTCATCAAGCCGGAACGTCACCGGGTGGTCGAGTTGCTCGTAGGTGCACGAGCGCGGTTCGCGGTCCGGACGCCAGCGGTTGAACTGGGCGGTGTGGCGGAACCGCTCGCCTTCCATGTGGTCGTAGCGCACTTCGACTACCAGCTCGGGGCGCAGCGGGACGAACGACAGATCCTTGCCGGCGTTCCACCGTGAGCCGCCGCCGTAACGGCGCACGGTCTCCGGGTCCATCTGCGCAGCCCAATTCCATGGATGTTCGTCGAAGGTCGTGACCAGTGGCTGCAGTTCGGTGAACAACTCTCGCCGACGCGCCATTGGGAACGCGCCGATCACCCCGACCGAGGCCAGTGCCCCGTCCTCGCGGTAGAGCCCGAGCAGCAGCGAGCCGACCGCATCGGCGCCCGACTTGTGCAGCCGGTACCCCGCGACCACGCAATCGGCGGTCCGGGCGTGCTTGATCTTGAACATCACCCGCTTGTCGGGCACGTATCGGCCGTCGAGCGGCTTGGCGATGATGCCGTCGAGCCCGGCACCCTCGAACTCGTCGAACCAGCGGTTCGCGACGTGCAGATCGGTGGTCGCCGGTGTCACGTGGATGACCGGACCGCATCCCGACAGCGCGTCGACCAGCGCGGCGCGGCGCTCGGCGAACGGACGCGGGGTGTAGTCGACATCACCGAGCGCCAGCAGGTCGAACGCGATGAACGACGCGGGGGTCTGCCCGGCCAGCATCCGCACCCGCGATGCGGCAGGATGCAGCCGCAACTGCAACGCCTCGAAGTCCAGCGCGTTGCCGGTGGCGATCACGATCTCGCCGTCCACCACGCAGCGGTCGGGCAATTCGGCGCGGGCGGCGTCGGCCAGTTCGGGAAAGTAGCGCGTCATGGGCCGTTCGTTGCGGCTGCCGAACTCGACCTCGTCGCCGTCGCGGAACAGGATCGAGCGGAATCCGTCCCACTTCGGCTCGTAGGACGCGTCCGGTGGGATCGTGCCGGCCGACTTGGCCAGCATCGGGGACACGGGCGGCATGACGGGCAACTGCACGACGACCCCCCGATGATTTGGTCCGGACACCCGAGTCTGTCAGAGCGTGGACGTAAGAATGGGGGGTGTGGACCTCCCCGTGCAGCCCCCGCTGGAGCCGATGCTCGCCAAAGCTCAGGCCACGGTGCCGGCCGACGAGGGCGTCTGGTCCTACGAACCCAAGTGGGACGGGTTTCGGGCGCTGGCCTTCCGGGACGGCGACGACGTGGTGCTGCTGTCCCGCAGCGGCAAGGACCTGGGCCGCTACTTCCCCGAGGTCATCGACGCGGTCCGCGACGAGCTCGCGCCGCGTTGCGTCCTGGACGGTGAGATCGTCGTGCCCAGAAAGATCGCCGGCCGGACACGGCTGGACTGGGAGTCGCTGAGCCAGCGCATCCACCCCGCCGAGTCGCGGATCTCGATGCTGGCCGAACAGACCCCGGCACACTTCATCGGTTTCGACGCCCTCGCCGTCGGCGACGACTCGCTGCTGCGCGCCCCGTTCCGGGACCGCCGGGAGGCGCTGCGGCAATCCGTCGCGGAGAAACAGTGGTGCCACGTCACCCGCACCACCGAGGACCCCGAGCTCGCCACCCGGTGGCTCGCGGAGTTCGAAGGCGCCGGGCTCGACGGCGTCATCGCCAAACGGCTCGACGGCGCATACCTACCCGGCAAACGGGAGATGGTGAAGATCAAGCACCACCGCGACGCCGACTGTGTGGCCATCGGCTACCGCGTCCACAAGAGCGGCGAAGGGGTGGGCTCGATTCTGCTCGGCCTGTACAGCGACGACGGCGAACTGCAGATGGTCGGCGGCGCTGCCTCGTTCACCGCCAAAGCCCGGCTGGCGCTGCTGGCCGACCTCGAGCCGCTGCGCATCGGTGACGACATGCGCGACGGCGAACCCAGCCGGTGGAACTCCGCAGCGGACAAGCGCTGGATCCCGGTGCGGCCCGAGCGGGTCTGCGAGGTGGCCTACGACCAGATGGAGGGCCTGCGATTCCGGCACGCGGTGAAGTTCCTGCGCTGGCGGCCCGACCGGGATCCGTCCAGCTGCACCTTCGACCAGCTCGACGTGCCGCTGAACTACGACCTCTACGACGTGCTGGAGAAATGATGGCAAGCGCTGCAACCGAAGTGGATGTCGACGGGGTCGCCGTCCGGCTGACCAACCCCGACAAGCCCTACTTTCCGAAACTCGGCAAGGACGGGACGAAAGGCAAGCTCGTCGACTACTACCTCGCGGTGGCCGAACCGATGGTGACCCTGCTGCGGGACCGGCCGGTGCATCTGCAGCGGTTCCCCGACGGGATCGACGGCGAGGAGATCTACCAGAAGCGGGTGCCGCAGAAGCATCCCGACTACCTCGAGACATGCACGGTGACGTTCCCGTCCGGGCGTACCGCCGACGCGCTGAAGATCACCCACCCGTCGGCGATCATCTGGGCGGCGCAGATGGGCACCGTCACGCTGCACCCCTGGCAGGTGCGGTGCCCGGACACCGAACATCCCGACGAGCTGCGCATCGACCTCGACCCCCAACCCGGCACGGGATTCGCCGAGGCCGCCGAGGTCGCCACCGGGGTGCTCAAGCCGCTGCTCGACGAGCTCGGCCTGGTCGGCTACCCGAAGACCTCCGGCGGACGGGGAGTGCACGTGTTCGTGCGGATCGCCACGGACTGGGACTTCATCGCGGTGCGCCGCGCCGGCATCGCGCTGGCCCGCGAGATCGAGCGGCGCGCACCGGATGCGGTGACGACGTCGTGGTGGAAGGAGGAACGGGGCACGCGGATCTTCGTCGACTACAACCAGAACGCGCGGGATCGCACCTTCGCATCGGCCTATTCAGCGCGCAAGACACCGATCGCGACCGTGTCGACGCCGCTGAGCTGGGCGGACCTCGGCGACGCCGAACCCGACGACTACACCATCCGCACCGTGCCCGACCTCGTCGCCTCCCGGGCCGACCCGTGGGCCGGCATCGACGACGACGCCCAATCGATCGCACCGCTGTTGGACATGGTGGCCGCCGACGAGGAACGCGGGCTCGGTGACCTGCCCTACCCGCCGAGCTATCCGAAGATGCCGGGCGAACCGCCGCGGGTGCAGCCGAGCAAGAAGGTGGCCGAACACTGGGACGAACACGGCAACCGGGTGAGCGACTAGCGCAAGCCCGCCCGATACCCTGCTGTGCATGCGGTGGACCGTCGTTCGTAAGCTGCTCGCCGCGCTGGCCATCTTCGGGATGCTGGCCTCCGGTATCGGCCTGGCCTCGTACGTCATCTTCAACAGTCCCGACCAGCAGGCCGGCGCGCCGGTGCGGACACCGCCGAAGCCGCCGCCCCCGTCGATACCGACCACCGACGAGTTCCTGATCGGGGTGGTGGTCACCGCGCAGAACTGCGACCCGCCCGAGGCGTGCGTGTACACCTACACCATCGATCCGCAGTACGTCGGGCTGCATCCGTTCCCGGACACCCCGTTCACCGTCGAGTACGAGGTCGCCGGGGGACACCAGCCGCAGCCCGGCAGCTTCACCGTCGAGGGGGAGAAGGCCCAGATCCTCAAGGACGTCAAGGTAGAGGGGCCGCCCGGCGCGCAACTGCAGGCCAGGGTCCTGCGCGTCTTCGAAGGGCGGCCGGAGGGAGTGCCGCCGCCATGACGACACCAGCAGAGCGCAGTCGCTGGATCCGCAACTTCCGTCCCGCCCCGGAGGCCGGCATGCGGCTGGTCTGTTTCCCCCATGCGGGTGGGTCGGCCAGCTACTACTTCCCGATGGCCACCGCGCTGTCGCCCGAGTTCGACGTCTATGCGGTGCAGTACCCCGGCCGCCAGGACCGCCACAGTGAGCCGTTCGTCGAGTCGATCGCCGAGCTCGCCGATCAGGTGGTGGCCGAGCTGCAACCGGTCCTGGACGCGCCGGTGGCGCTGTTCGGGCACAGCATGGGCGCGGTGCTGGCCTTCGAGGTCGCCCACCGGCTCGAGGCCCGCGGCGGTCGACGGCCGGCCGTCGTGTTCGCGTCCGGGTCGCGCGCCCCGAGTCGCTACGGCGACGAGCAGGACCACAAGAACGACACCGACCTGATCCAGGTGATGCGCGACCTGGGCGGCACCGACCCCCGGGTGCTGAACAACCCCGACATGCTGGCCACGTTCCTGCCCGCCTTCCGCAACGACTACCGGGCACTGCAGGCCTACCGACAGGCGCCCACGGTCGCGATCGGCGCGCCGATCGTGGTGCTGACGGCCACCGACGATCCGAAGACCAGCCTCACCGACGCCCGCGCCTGGCATGAGCACACGGCGGGTGGCGGCGACGTACACACCTTCACCGGCGGCCATTTCTTCCTCGAGAAGCAGCCGCAACGCGTCATCGAGGTCGTCACCGAGGCGCTGCGCGCGACCGGCTGACGGCGCTAGCGGGGCACCACTCCGCGTGGCTGGGGCAGCGGCAGGTCGTTGTAGGTGGCGATGCCCGGGGCCGCAGCGACGACGGCCGGGATCGCGTGGATGGGCGGCATCGCCGTCATGATGTGGCCGAGCACGAAGAAGTCCTCGAGCGTCTTGGCGTTCTCGATCATGTCCGGCGGGGGCAGGAAGCCGACCTGCATGTTCACCGTCGGCCGTCCGTCGATGGTGATCTTCCAGCCGTCGCCGTCGAGTTGCCAGTCCGGTTCCAGCGTCTGGCCCTTCTTCCAGCGCACGTTGATGTCGATGACGGTGCGTCCGTCGATTCGGCCCTGCCAGCTGGCGAACACGCCGGCGACATGCCCGGCCTTGATGGTCCACGACGCCATCGGGAGGTCCTCGGTGGTCTGGGCGTATTCGGAGACACAGGTGATCTCGTCGAGCTCGATGCCCAGCGCGTCGGCGACCAGCTGCACCGCCTCGGCGAACACGGCGGTGCCCTGGGCGGCCATCGGCTCGAGGGCCGGATCGTCGATGGCCATGTCGAAGCCGACGGGCCGCTCGGTGTCGGGGGAGTCGTAGAGGGTGGTGTCGGCGGATTCGGCGATGGTCACCTTGTCGATGCGATCGCACGCGGTACCCGCCACGATGGCCAGCAGTTCGGCGAATCCGGGGCTCACCCCGGAGCCGAACAGCGTGGCTCCGCCGCGCTGGCACGCCTCGGCGAGTCTGTCCCGGCCGTCGCCGAGGTTGCCGCCGGTGATGAACGACGCCGAGGCGACCACGTTCACGCCGGCCTCCAGGATGCGGACGAGCTCGTCGACGTCGATCCACATCGGGTTGTAGACCACCGCGTCGGGCTTGAGGGCCAGTAGCGCGTCCACGTCGGCGGTGGCGGAGACGCCGAGCGGACCGATACCCGCCAGCTCCCCGACGTCGCGGCCGACCTTGTCCTCTGACCAGGCATAACAGCCGATCAGTTCCAGGGTCGGGTTGCGGGCTATCGCCGCGACCGAACTCTTACCGACATTTCCCGTCGTCCATTGGACAACCCGATAGGAAGCAGTGTTGGGCACTCGCTCAGCATAGGGTCATGCGGTCGGCGGCCCAGGCCGTTTCCGGTGATTCAGGGCGTCAGTACGGCCTTGCCGTCCCGCGGCACCCCGGTGCTGTCGACCCATGTCACGTCGAGTACGTCGCCGGGGTAGTGCCGGTCGAGCACGCGGGTCAACGTGTTGGTCGAGTCCAGGGTGACTCCGTCGAGGGCCAGCAGCACATCGCCGGCGCGCAGGCCCGCCAGGTCGGCCGGTCCGCCGACCATGACCTCCTGGATCAACACGCCCGGTTGGTCGCGCGGTGTGGTGCGCACCCCGACGCCGAGCAGCACCGGCGGGCCGATGTGCACCTCGTCGGAGGCCATACCCGCCTGGATCTGTCCGGCGATGCCGATTGCGTCGTTGATCGGGATCGCGAACCCCTTGCCGCCCGGACCCATCCGGAAGTTCACCGACGCCGCCGTCGTGATGCCGACGACCTGTCCGGCGCCGTTGACGACCGGTCCGCCGGAGTCACCGGCACGCACCGGCGCGGCGAACTCGATGAGCCCGGTCAACTCGTCGGAGGTGCCGGTCAGGGTGTCCTCGGCCTGCACGGTCCGGCCGAACCCGGTCACGGTGCCGACCTCACGGGTCAGCGGTGCCTCGCTGCCCATGGCGTTGCCCAGCGCGACGACCGGCTCGCCGGGGACCAGAACGTTGGCGTCACCGATGACCGCCGGAGTCAGTCCGCCGGCACCGATCAGCTGGATGACGGCGATGTCGCGGTCGCGGTTGTAGCCCACCATCCGAGCCGGGTAGGTGCGCCCGCCGACGGTGCCGGTGACGCGGTCGGCCCCCTGGACGACGTGGAAGTTGGTCAACACCTGACCGTTGGGTTCCAGCACGATGCCGGTGCCCGCGCCGATGACGCCCTGGTACTCCACGGCGGTGTCGAGGCGCACCACCGACGGCTCAGCGGCGGCGGCCGCAGCGATCGGGTCGCCGGGCGCGGCCGCGGCCGGGGCGACCGGCGCGACCAGTGTGAGGACCGCTGCCAACAGAATCGGTAGCAGTCGAACGCGGGGAAACAGGCCCATACCCATCAATAGTGGCTGCGTATGCCGCCGCTGTCGATGTGGCCTGCTTTGCTCAGTCCTCGACCGCGACATTGCCGCGGGCCTTCTTGCGTCGGCCCAGCAGTGTTCCTTTGCCGGTGGGACGCCGATTCTGCAAGGTGGCGTCGCTGTCGGTGGTGGCGGGCTCCGGGGCGGTTTCGGACTCGGCCGTCACAACTGGGTCATCAGTCGCCTCGGCCTCGGCGTCCTCAGATTGCTCGGCGTCCTCAGATTGCTCGGTCTCGTCCTTCGAGCCGCGACGTGACGTGCGCTGCTTGACCTTCACCGGTTTGGGCGGCGGCGGGGGCAGTTCGGCCACGTAGGCCAGGTAGAAACCGAGAATCCCGAGCAGGGCGACGGCGGCCGCGGCGCCGTAGATACCAAAGAGCCATTGCCCGGCCGTGTTCAGGGACAGCCAGATCTCGCTGACTGCCGCGCCGATGATCAGGGCGCCGGCCAGCACATGCAGGACGATCGAGAGGGTGCGCAGCTTCAGCGCCAGCGCCGGGGTGCCGAACTCGGGCTTGCGGGTGCGCAGCAGCGTGAACACCACCGGAAGCGCGGCCAGACCGATCAGGGCACCGGTGACGATGCGCATCGCCGTGCCCAGCGTGTGAGACGTCTGCCCCATCAGTTCCGGAGTTCGGGGCAGCACGAAGAAGAAGTAGAGGACACCGGCGGCAAGGGAGAACGACGCGTGCCAGATCACCGCAACGGTGCGGCCCATAAGCCTCCTCGATCGTGGTGCCCGGGATGCGGCCGGGTGGGCCGCACCCCGGGCTGAGTGCGGAGGATGCGGGATTTGAACCCGCGAGGGCTGTTAACCCAACCCGCGTTCCAGGCGAGCGCCATAGGCCACTAGGCGAATCCTCCGCCGGCCATGGTAACCGACTGCCCCGGCCGGCCACCAAAACCACGTCACGTCCTCCTCGCCGCAGCCCGCCCGGACGCGGGTTATAGACTCGGGGCGGACCCCGCGCGGCGTCCATCCTGTGAACTCCCCCAGGGCCGGAAGGCAGCAAGGGTCAACGGGCTCTGGCGGGTGCGCGGGGTCCCCTGACGTTTCGAGAGTCCATACAGCGAAAGGCCAGCGGTGTCGTTTGAGTCCCTGGGCCGCGACGAACTGCTCGCCCAGCATGAACTGCAGCAGCGCAACTACGCCGAACTGCAGGCCAAGCGCCTGACCCTGGACCTGACCCGCGGCAAACCGTCCCCGGCGCAGCTGGATCTGTCCAACGCGCTGTTGAGCCTTCCCGGCGACGGCCCCGACGTCTACCGCGACGGTGACGGCACCGACACCCGCAACTACGGCGGGCTGCACGGCCTGCCCGAGCTGCGGGCCATCTTCGGCGAATTGCTCGGCATCCCCGTGCCCAACCTGATCGCCGGCAACAACGCCAGCCTCGAGCTTATGCATGACGTGGTGGTCTTCTCGCTGCTGCACGGCGGTGTGGACTCGCCGCGCCCCTGGATCGACGAGCTGCGCGACGGCCCCGGCGTGAAGTTCCTGTGCCCGGCGCCCGGCTACGACCGCCACTTCGCGATCACCGAGAGCCTCGGTATCGAGATGATCCCGGTTCCGTTGCGCGACGACGGTCCGGACGTCGACCTGGTCGAGGAGCTCGTCGCGGCGGATCCGGCCATCAAAGGCATGTGGTGCGTGCCGGTGTACGCGAACCCGACAGGTACCACGTACTCATGGGAGACGGTGCGCCGGCTGGTCCAGATGGACACCGCGGCAAGCGATTTCCGTCTGATGTGGGACAACGCCTACGCGGTGCACACGCTCACCCACGAGTTCGTCAAGCAGGTCGACGTGCTCGGGCTGGCGGCGGCGGCCAACCACGCCAACCGGCCGCTGGTGTTCGCCTCCACGTCCAAGATCACCTTCGCCGGCGCCGGGGTCAGCTTCCTGGGCGGCTCGCTGGGCAACATCGCGTGGTACCTGCAGCACGCCGCCAAGCAGACCATCGGGCCCGACAAGGTCAACCAGCTGCGACACCTTCGGTTCTTCGGCGACGCCGACGGGGTGCGGCTGCACATGCAACGGCACCAGGAACTGCTGGCCCCCAAGTTCGCGCTGGTCCTGGAGATCCTCGAGGACCGGCTCGGCGACGCGAAGATCGCGTCGTGGACCGAACCCAAGGGCGGCTACTTCGTCAGCCTCGACGTGTTGCCCGGGACGGCCAAACGCACGGTGGCCCTGGCCAAGGACGCCGGCATCGCAGTCACCGAGGCCGGTGCATCGTTCCCGTACCGAAAAGACCCGCACGACAAGAACATCCGCATCGCGCCCACGTTCCCGAGCACCTCGGATCTGCGCACCGCCATCGACGGTCTCGCGACGTGCGCGTTGCTGTCGGCGACGGAGTCACTGCTGGCCGACACGTAGTCGGTCGGGGTCGGTAGCCTCTTCGGCGTGGCTCTCTACCGCAAGTACCGTCCGGCGACTTTCGCGGAAGTCATCGGCCAGGAACACGTCACCGAGCCGCTGTCGACCGCGCTCGACTCCGGCCGCATCAACCACGCCTACCTGTTCTCCGGTCCGCGGGGCTGCGGCAAGACCTCCTCGGCGCGGATCCTGGCCCGGTCGCTGAACTGCGTACAGGGCCCGACGGCCAGTCCCTGCGGTGTGTGCGACTCGTGCGTCGCGCTGGCACCGAACGGCCCCGGCAACGTCGACGTCGTCGAGCTCGACGCCGCCAGCCACGGCGGTGTCGACGACACCCGCGAACTGCGTGACCGCGCGTTCTACGCGCCGGCCCAGTCGCGCTACCGCATCTTCATCGTCGACGAGGCCCACATGGTCACCACGGCGGGGTTCAACGCCCTGCTCAAGATCGTCGAGGAGCCGCCCGAGCACCTGATCTTCGTGTTCGCCACGACCGAACCGGAGAAGGTGCTGCCGACCATCCGGTCGCGCACCCACCACTACCCGTTCCGCCTGCTGGCCCCACGCACCATGCGCACGCTGATCGAGAAGATCGTCGCCTCCGAGCAGGTCGAGGTCGACGACGCGGTGTACCCGCTGGTCATCCGGGCCGGCGGAGGATCACCCCGTGACACGTTGAGTGTGCTTGACCAGCTGCTTGCCGGCGCCGAGAGCAACCGCATCGGCTATCAGCGCGCGCTGGCGCTGCTCGGCGCCACCGACATCGCACTGATCGACGACGCGATCGACGCGCTGGCCGCCGGCGACGGTGCGGCCCTGTTCAGCGCGGTCGAAGGTGTCGTCGACGCCGGCCACGATCCGCGTCGCTTCGCCACCGACCTGCTGGAGAGATTCCGGGACCTGATCGTCATGCAGCTGGTGCCCGACGCGGTCACCCGCGGGGTCGTCGACGGTCCCGAGGACGTGCTGGAGCGGATGCGGGAACAGGCCTCGAAGCTCGGCACCGCCACGCTGACCCGCTACGCCGAGGTGATGCACGCGGGGCTCGGTGAGATGCGGGGTGCCACCGCGCCGCGCCTACTGCTCGAGGTGGCGTGTGCCCGGCTGCTGCTGCCCTCGGCCAGCGACACCGAGGCGGCGGTGCTGCAGCGCGTCGAGCGCATCGAGAAGCGACTCGAGATGTCGATCCCCGCCGGCGAAGAGGCGGCGGCCGCCGTCGCGCCACCGAAACAGTTCGTCCGCAAAACCGTCCGCGACGCCCAGGAGGCGGCCGAGCCGGCGGCGCCGGCTCCAGTTGCTCCGGCACCCGCCGCACCGGCGCCTCAGCCTCCCGCATCCCCTGCGGCCCGGGCGCCTCAGCCTCAACCGGCCCAGCCAGCCCCGCCCCCCGCACCCGCCGCGGCGCCCGCGCCCGCCCGGGTGCCCGAGCCTCAACCGGCCCAGCCCCAACCCGCTGCGCCGGCCGCTGCCGCGCAACCCAATGCTGCGGCGGTGCGCAGCATGTGGACCACGGTGCGGGAGAAGGTGCGTGAACGCAGCCGCACCACCGAGGTGATGCTCGCCGGGGCCATCGTCAGGGCGGTCGAAGACAACACTCTGATTCTCAGCCACGAGTCCGCGCCACTGGCCAAACGACTCTGCGAGCAGCGCAACGCCGACGTCATCGCCGAAGCACTGCGCGACGCACTCGGCGTGAACTGGCGCGTTGTCTGCGAAGCCGGCGCTGCCCCCGCAGCCTCAGCCGGTCCTGCCGCGGCGGCGGCTCCTGCGGCTCCGGCGGCCGCACCTGCGCCGACGGCACCCCGGCGGCGCGTCCCCGAACCTCTGCCGCCCGAACCCGTCCCCGAGGAGGACGAAGAAAGCATGCTCGCCGAGGCGGGCAACACCGACCCGCAGGCTCCGCGCCGAGATCCGGAGGAAGCGGCGCTGGAGCTACTGCAGAGCGAACTGGGCGCCCGGCGCATCGACGGCGCCTGAACCGCTCGGCCTCACGCGCCGGGGGTGTTGCCCTTCTTTTCGCGCAGCACCAGCATCGGCAGCACCAGCGTGGCAACCGCGGTGACCAGCCACACCACCACCGTGGCTCCGACCCACGAACCGATGCCGCTGATGCTCAGGCCATTCGACAGCAGCGACGCGAGCAGCAACGCAACGAACGTCGAGACCAGGCCGATGCCCCCGAGGAACGCCGAGGCGTACTTGGTGGCCATCTTCAGGAAGAACGGGGACAGCAGCGCCTGCGCGACCGTGAAGACCACCACCGCGGCGATGAACCCCCACGCCGACAGCCTCACCCCCGGAACCACCAGGGAGGCCACCAACAACCCGATCGCCGACGAACCCAGGAACACTGCGACACGCAGCAGGAAGCGGATCACGGGCTAGCCTAGAACGTCAGGCCGTCCACCAGGGGCGCAACGGAAGACCACCGTCGTGACCGTGCGCGTCGAGCTTCACCGCCAGGACCTGGTGCAGCTGAATCGCGTTCTGCTCGAATCCCACCCGCGAGCCCGCCATGTAGAGACCCCACACCTTCGCCGTGGCGATCCCGACCTCGGCGACCGCGTCGTCCCAGTTCGTCACCAGGTTGGCGCACCAGTCACGCAGCGTCATCGCGTAGTGGTGACGCAGGTTCTCCTCGTGCACCACCTCCATCCCGACGTCCTGCATCTCGGTGATGATGCGCCCGGATCCGGTGAGCTCCCCGTCGGGGAACACATAGCGGTCGATGAAGCTGCCGGCGGCGGGGCCGTGCCGGTTGTCGTGGCGCGTGATGCAGTGGTTGAGCAGCAATCCGCCGGTACGCAGCTTGGACTGCAGGAACCGGAAGTAGCTCGGGTAGTTGGCCACCCCGATGTGCTCGGTCAGGCCGATCGAGGACACCGCGTCGAACTGCGACTCGTGCACGTCGCGGTAGTCGCTGTGGCGCACCTCGGCCAGATCGCCCAGGCCTTCTTCGGCGATGGCCTTCTGAGCCCACTCCGCCTGCTGGGCCGACAGCGTCACCCCGATGGCCCTCACACCGTGGCGGGCGGCGTAGCGCACCATGCCGCCCCAGCCGCAGCCGACATCGAGCAGGCGGTCGCCGGGCTTCAGCCGCAGCTTCTCGAATACCAGCCGGTACTTGTTGTCCTGCGCCTCCTCCAGCGATGCGTCCGGACGCGGGTAGCAGGCGCACGTGTAGGTCATCGACGGGCCCAACACCATCTCGTAGAACCTGTTGGACACGTCGTAGTGATGGTGGATGGCATCGGCATCGCGGGTCTTGCTGTGTCGCAGCCCTTCTGCGATGCGACGCCAGCGCGGCAGCGCCTCTTGCGGCGGCGGGGAGATGGGCCGCAGATGCTCGATGCCGACCGAACGGATGATCTGCGCCAGCACGCGGGCCGGCGGCCGCTTGAAGGCCAGCTTCTGCACCAGTGCGGTGAGAAGCTCGTAGGGATCGCCGGGATGCACACCGTGCAACTCCAGGTCACCCGAGATGTAGGCGCGGGCCAGACCCAGGTCACCCGGGGCGGTCGCCAGGTAGGTGGTGCCGCGCGGCGTGCGCAGATCCAGCCCCACGGACGCGTCCTCGGGTCCGGCGCTGCTCCCGTCATACGCGGTGAACCTCAGCGGCAGCCGACCCGCGGCGAAGATCTCGAGGATCTCGGCCAGGGTGAGCTTTCGGTCGTCGTCGTGGCCGGCCGTGGTGTGTTCCCGAAACGTGGTCATTGTCTTCGCACCGCCTTCGCGTACAGATCGAGAAACCGAGAATCCGGGTCGTAGGCCTTCTTCACCGTCGCGTAGGTCTCACCACCGTAGAGAGCGGCGAACTCGTCGGCGGCATAGAACGCGTCGGAATACAGCGACTTGTGGCCGTCGAGGTCGCTGACCTTGCGTTCGATCATCTTGTTGGTGTACCCGGGTTCCGGCCCGATAGGCACCGAGGACCAGAATCCGACATTGACGTAGGTCTGGTGAGGCCGGATCGGGTACAGCGGCCAGCTGCGATCGTCACGAAGCCGCAACGGGCACAGCCAGATCGGCTCGATCGGCACGGTCTCGAGGAACCACCTCAGGAACTCCACGGTGCGCTCGATGGGCACCTCGACGTCCTGGACCACCCGTTCGCGAGGCGGCCTGCCGTTTCGTTTCTCGATCCGATCGGCAATGTCGAAGCGCTGGTCGTAGCCGATCAGCTTCCAGTAGAAGCTGCTCCGCCGGAACCGGCGCGGCCACCAGCGGCGGATCCGCGGGTTCTGCGCACCGAACGCCCTTGAGCACCAGAACCAGTCGGTGTCCCAGCGCCACAGATAGTCGTGAATGGTGAGCCGGTCATGCTTCTCGCCTGTGGCGTGCTGGATGGACCGGTAGTAGATGTGGGCGCCGGTGTAGTCACTGACGGGGCCGGGCGTCGCGGTCTGCGCACCCAGGCACAGATAGCTTTCCTCCGCGCTGAACACCACCGCGTCGAGGTAATCCACCCGCTCGCCGTCCAGTCCGCCGGTGTCGACGATCCGGTCCATGGTCTCGATGAGCGCATCCAGCGAGTCGAACCGCAGATGGCGCAGCGCGACAAACGGTTTGACCGGTTCCAGCTCGATCCTCAATCGCACCGAATAGCCCAACGTGCCATAAGAATTGGGGAACGAACGGAACAGGTCGGGGTTCTCGTCGGCAGATGCGCGCACCACCTCGCCGGTGCCGGTGAGGATGTCCATCTCGAGCACCGACTCGTGCGGCAGGCCGTTGCGGAACGATGCCGACTCGATGCCCAGACCGGTGACTGCGCCACCGAGCGTGATGGTCTTGAGCTGCGGCACCACCAGTGGTGACAGCCCGTGCGGCAGTGTGGCGGCGACGAGATCCTCGTAGGTGCACATGCCCTCGACGTCGGCGGTGCGCTGCTCGGGGTCGACGGAGATGACGCCGGTCAACCCGGAGGTGTCCAGGCCCGGCGCGGAGGTCTTGGCGCGGGTGCGGAACAGGTTTGAGGTCGGTTTGGCGAGCCGCACCGTCGCGTCGGCGGGGATGGCGCGATAGCTCTCGAGGAGCCGCTGCACGCCGAGCGCGTGAGCAGCCCGTGCGTCGGTCGGGGCAACAGACACACATATACGCTAGTCCGCGGTGGCAACCGATGCGACCGCACCGGGCTTTGACAAGGAGTTCTCACTGATGGCACAGGTCAGCGCGACCAGCACGGACTTGATCGACGCCGACCCGGCGACGGTGCTCGGCGCTGTCGCCGACTACGAGGCGATGCGTCCGAAGATCCTGTCCTCGCACTACAGCGGCTACCGGGTACTCGAGGGCGGCCAGGGAGCGGGCACCGTCGCGGAGTGGACGCTGCAGGCCACCAAGTCGCGGTCCCGCCAGGTGAAGGCCACCGTCGACGTCGCCGGCCGCACCGTCATCGAGAAAGACGCCAACTCGTCGATGGTGACCAACTGGACCGTCGCCCCGGCCGGTCCCGGCTCGTCGGTCACGGTGAAGACGTCCTGGACCGGGGCGGGTGGCATCGGCGGCTTCTTCGAGAAGATCTTCGCGCCGATCGGGTTGCGCCGGATCCAGGCCGAGGTGCTCGGCAACCTCAAACGTGAGGTCGAGGGCACCGTGGGCCTGGAGGGCACCGGCGTCGACGCCGAGTGACCCGGGTCCGGCTCAGCCCCGCTGGGCGGCCAGGAACGCGGCGATGCCGCGCACGACCGCCTCGGCGTACTTCTGCCGCCCCTCGGGTGTCTTCATCAGCGCCGAGTCGGCGGGGTTCTTCATGTTGCCGAGTTCGACGAGGATCGACGGGTACTGGGCCAGGTTGAGCCCGGCGATGTCGGAACGCGGGTTCAGCCCCGAGGATCCGATGTAGGTCGCCGGGGGAATGCCCGAGCCGGCCAAGGTGTCGCGCATCGTGCGCGCGAACTGCACCGCGGGCCCTGCCTGCGCCTGGTTCAGTGGCGGCGACGAGTACAGCACGTGGAACCCGCGGCCGGTCGCCGGACCGCCGTCGGCGTGGATCGACACGATGGCGTTGGGCTGGATGGAGTTGGCCAGCGCCGCCCGCTCGTCGACGCACGGGCCCGGACCGCTGTCGTCGCCGCGGGACATCGCGGTGCGCACGCCCAGCGCGGTCAGCGCCTGGCGGATCCGCAGCGTGGTGTCCCAATTGAAGGTGTGCTCGGGATAGCCGTCGTCGGTCGCGCTGCCGCTGGCCTGGCAGTCCTTCGTGCCGCCACGTCCGGTGGGAACCTGTCTGCTGAGCGTGGCCGCGTCGTTGGTGCCCTGGTGGCCCGGATCGAGGAAGACGATCATGCCGGCGATGCTGGTGGGTGCGGCTTGCGCGGGGCTGGCCAGCGTCGACGCGGCGACGAGTAGTGCGGCCGCCAGAGCCGAGGCCATCCGCGCACCGACACGCAGAGTTGCTGGTACGTGCACCGCGCCACGGTAGCCCGCATGGAGACTAGGCTGAAAGGCCGAAGCGTCGCTTCTGGGCGAGCGCAACCAAGTCGAGACAGTTATGCAATCAAACGTGCAACTGTGCAACAGGACCAAGAGGATGAACCATGCAACCTGAGGGCCAGGGCCAACCCGATATGTCCGCACTCCTCGCGCAGGCGCAGCAGGTGCAGCAGCAGCTGATGGAGGCCCAGGAGGCACTCGCCACCGCCGAGGTCCACGGCCAGGCCGGCGGCGGTCTGGTCCAGGTCACCATGCGCGGCAGCGGCGAGGTGGTGGCCGTGTCCATCGATCCCAAGGTCGTCGACCCCTCCGACGTCGACACGCTGCAGGACCTGATCGTCGGGGCGATCGGCGACGCCGCCAAGCAGGTGACGATCCTCGCCCACGACCGGCTCGGACCGTTGGCCGGCGGGATGGGCGGGCTCGGCCTGCCAGGCATGTGACGTCCCCGTAGATGTTCGAAGGACCCGTCCAGGATCTGATCGACGAGCTGGGCAAACTGCCCGGTATCGGGCCCAAGAGCGCCCAGCGGATCGCGTTTCATCTGCTGTCGGTCGAACCGCCTGACATCGACCGGCTCACCGCGGTGCTCGGCAAGATCCGCGACGGGGTGACGTTCTGCGAGGTGTGCGGCAACGTCAGCGACGAGGAACGGTGTCGAATCTGCAGCGATCCGCGCCGTGACGCGTCGCTGGTGTGCGTCGTCGAGGAGCCCAAGGACGTGCAGGCGGTGGAACGCACCCGGGAGTTCCGCGGGCGCTACCACGTGCTGGGCGGGGCGCTGGATCCGCTGTCGGGCGTCGGACCCGATCAGCTGCGGATCCGCGAGCTGCTCAACCGCCTCGGTGAGCGTGTCGACGGTGTCGACGTCGCCGAGGTGATCATCGCGACCGATCCGAACACCGAGGGGGAGGCCACGGCGACCTACCTGGTGCGGATGTTGCGCGACATTCCCGGACTGGCCGTCACGCGTATCGCGTCGGGACTACCCATGGGCGGAGACCTGGAGTTCGCCGACGAGCTCACGCTGGGACGCGCGCTGGCCGGCCGCCGCGCGCTTGCCTGATCCGCGGCTCGCCGCGCTTGCCTGATCCGCGGCTCGCCGCGCTTGCCTGATCCGCGGCTCGCCGCGCTTGCCTGATTCGCGGCTCGCCGCGCTTGCCTGATTCGCGGCTCGCCGCGGTATTCCACGAGATCCGACTTTTGCAGAGGCCCACTCGGGCGATGCCTGCAAAACTGGGATCTCGTGGGCTTGTCGGTGGGGCTTGCCACCCTCTGTCCATGGGGAAAATCATCCTCGGCGGCGAAGCCGTCAAGGCCGGGGTGGTCACGCGCCACGAACTGCAGCGGTCCTACGCGACCTTGTATCGCGGCGTGTATGTCCGCAGGGGTGCGGAGGTGACACTGCGCGACCGCGCCATCGGGGCCTGGCTGGCCACGGGACGCAGGGGTGTCGTGGCCGGCGTCGCCGCCTCGGCTTTGCATGGCGCGCCATGGGTGGACGCGGAACAGCCGGTCGAGATCTCCGGCGTCAAGTGCCTGCCCCAGCCCGGTCTCGTTCCCCGCGCCGAGCAGATCGCCGATCACGAGACCACTCACCGCGCCGGCCTGCCGGTCACCACGCGGATACGCACCGCCTATGACCTCGGGCGGCACCTCTACCGAACGGAGGCCTTGGCCCGCCTCGACGCACTGATGTGGAATCAGCGGTTCGACGTCGCCGAGGTGCTGGAGCTGGCCGAGCGCAGACCGCGCGCCCGCGGGTTGACCCAGCTGCGGCAACTGCTGCCGCTCGTCGACGGCGGAGCCGCCTCGCCGCGCGAGAGCCGGATTCGACTCTGGTTGGCGGACTGTGGCTTTCCCCGGCCGCACACCCAACACCCCGTGGTGGTCGGATCACGGCCGGTCGCGTTCCTGGATTTGGCTTGGCCCGACTACGGGATGGCTGTCGAATACGACGGGGACCATCACCGCAAGGACCGCAGGCAATACGTCAAGGACATCGAGCGGTTGCGCATGCTCGACGAACTGGGCTGGATCGTCATCCGGGTGATCGCCGAGCAGCGGCCGAAAGAGTGGCTCGACCGGGTCGAGAAGGCGTTGCTGAATCGGGGCTGCCGGTTCGACGTCACCGACCTGCAGAGGTTCGTCCGGCTGACAGCGGCCTGATCCGCCGCTACACCCGCCGGGGTGCGGCGAGGCGTTCCCGACGCAGCTGGTCGACCTCGGGTAGCTCCAACGGCGTGAGCGGACCGACCACCTTGCGCAGCAGGTGATCTGCGAGTTCGGGGTTGCGCGCCAGACAGCAGCCGTGCAGATAGGTGGCTACCACGCTGCCCTGCACCGCACCGTCGATGCCGTCGCCGGCACGATTGCCCGCGCCCTTGGTGACGGCGCCGAGTGGGTGTGCATCAGTGCCGAGAATTGTTCCGCCCCGGTGGTTCTCGAAACCGGTGAGCGGCTCGGTGAGTCCGTCGATCAGTGGCGTCGCGGCCACCTCTCCGATGGTGCGCTCGGGCTGCGGGGAGGTGGTGACGTCCAGCACGCCCACCCCGTCGACGCGTTCGCCGGCCGACGTCTCGTACCAGTGGCCCAGCACCTGGATCGCCGCGCAGATCGCCAGCACCGGCGCACCGCGTGAAACCGCTTGCTGCAGGCCCGGATAGCGGATCAGATGCTTGGTGGCCAGCCGCTGGGCGTAGTCCTCGGCGCCGCCGAGGGTGTAGAGGTCCAGCTCAGCAGGCACCGGGTCGTCGAGGGTGATCTCCACGATCTCGGCGGGGATTCCGCGCAGCCGCAGGCGTTCCCGCAGCACCACCGAGTTGCCGCTGTCCCCGTAGGTGCCCATCACGTCGGGCAGCACCAGCCCGATCCGCACCGCCGACTCGGTCATGGCAGCCGCCGGTTCAACTGGAGGAACGCCGTGTAGTTGGCCAACACCTCGACGTGGCCGGGCGGGCACGACTCGATGGCCCGCATCGTGTCGTGTACCAGGGTGTGCTCGACGCCGGCGTAACCGAGCCGCACCGCCAGGTCGGTGCCGCGCTCGCCGGCGGCCACCACCGCCGTCGACTCGAAATGCTCGAACCGCACGTCCCACAGCCACGACAGGTCCTCCCCGTCGGGGACCTGGCCGTTGACCGCGATCACCACGCCCGCCGCGTCGCGGTCGACCATCGACAGCGCCTCCTGCCAGCCGGCGGGGTTCTTGGCCAGCAGCACCCGGGCCGTGTGTGCGCCGACGCGCACCGTCCGGTACCGGCCCGCGACTTCGTCGACGGCGGACGCGGCGGCCACCGCGGCGGCGGGATCGGCGCCCAGGGCGACCGCCGCGGCGACCGCCTGGGTGGCGTTGCCGCGGTTCACCGCGCCCGGCAGCGTCAGCGTCATCGGCAAGGACAGGCCATCGGGGCCGTGGATGTGGGTGTCGTCGAACCACCAGTGCGGGGTGGGCCGCTTGAAGTCGCACCCGGTGGAATACCAGTGCGCCTGCTCGCGGACGATGATCTCCCCGGAGCGGGGACAGCTCACCGAGTCACCCGCCCATCCGCCGCCGGCGGCCACCCACACCACGTTGGGACTGTCGTAGGCGGCCGAGGTCATCAGCACGTCGTCGCAGTTGGCGACGACGACTGCGCCGGGGTGGCGGGCCAGCCCGGCGCGCAGCGTGCGTTCGATGTGGTTGATCTCGCCCACCCGGTCGAGTTGGTCGCGCGACAGGTTCAGCAGCACCAGCACCGCGGGGGACACCGCATGCGACACGTGCGGGACGTGCATCTCGTCGACCTCGAGCGCGGCCAGCGACGCCGTCGGGGCCGCGGCGAGCGCGGCGACCAGCCCAGCGTCCATGTTCGCGCCCTCGGCGTTGGTGGCGACGTCGCCCATCGTGGCCAGCGCGGCGGCCGTCATCCGCGTGGTCGTGGACTTGCCGTTGGTGCCGGTGATGACGACGGTGCGCCGGCCCTGGCCGAGCTGACCCAGGATGGATGGGTCCAGCGTCATCGCGACCAACCCGCCGATCATCGCGCCGGCGCCCCGGCCGGTGACCCGCGACGCCCACCGCGCGGCGGCACCGGCCGACAGCGCGACGCGACCGCGTGGGGTGACCATTCCGGGGAGTTTAGAAGAAGCGCCGACACGCGGCTGATGGAGCAGGCCTTGTCAGGGGTGCGTGCCATGCTCGAAACGTGAGCTCAACCGGTGGATGCGAGTGGGGAAGACCCGCCGACCAGCCCGGAACCGGCTGGGCTGTGGTGGACGTCGAGACGTCGGGTTTCCGGCCCGGTCAGGCGCGCATCGTCAGCGTCGCGGCACTGGCTCTCAGCGACGACGGCAACGTCGAGAAGAGCCTGTACAGCCTGCTGAACCCCGGCGTCGACCCCGGTCCCACCCATGTGCACGGCTTGACCGCCGAGATGCTGGCCGGTCAGCCGACCTTCGGTGACGTGGCGGCCGACCTCGTCGAGGTGCTGCGGGGGCGCACGCTGGTCGCCCACAACGTCGGGTTCGACTACTCGTTTCTGGCCGCCGAGGCCGAGCTGGTGGACGTCGAACTGCCTGTCGAGAACGTGATGTGCACCGTCGAGTTGGCCCGACGGCTCGATCTCGGCCTGGCCAACCTGCGCCTGGAGACGCTGGCGGGACACTGGGGAATCAGCCAGATGCGCCCCCATGACGCCCTCGACGACGCGATGGTGCTGGCGCAGATACTCAAACCGGTGCTGGTCCGCGCCCGGGAACGCAGGGTGTGGCTACCGGTGCACCCGGTCACGCGCCGATCGTGGCCCAACGGCCGGGTGACCCATGACGAGCTGCATCCGTTGAAGGTGGTGGCGGCGCGACGGCCGTGCCCGTACGCCAATCCGGGCCGTTTCGTGCCCCAACGGCCGCTGGTGCAGGGCATGCGCGTCGGCCTCGCCGGGGTGCACGGCCGCACCTACGAGGAGGTCCTCGAACGCATCCTGCACGCCGGCCTGGCCTACACCGAGACGGTCGACCAGCACACCTCGCTGATCGTCTGTGACGAGACGAGCCCCGAGCAGGGCAAGGGCTATCAGGCCGCCGGTCTCGGTGTGCCGCTGGTCTGCACCGCCGATTTCATCGACCTGCTGGACACGGTGGTCGGTGGCGCCGACATCGAGGCGTTCACCGACACCACCACCGTCGACGACCAGTTCACGCTCTTCTGAGTGCCGCTCTCAGCTCAGCGCCTTGGCCTTCAGCGTGTCGAATTCGGCCTGCGAGATCGTGCCGGTCTCCAGCAGGTTCTTGGCGTCGGCGATCTCCTGAGCCGGTGACCTGCCCGCGGCCTGCTTGATGTAGTCGTCGGTCTCGCGCTTGGCCGCCATCGCCTGGTCGCGGGCCCGCTCGGCCATGCCCTTGCCGCGGGCGATCAGGTAGACCAGCGCCGTCAGGTAGGGGAGCACGATCAGGAAGATCACCCAGATCGCCTTGACCCAGCCGGAGGTCTTGTGGTCGCGCCAGAACAGGTCGACCAGGATGTTGAACAGGATCATCAGATACGCGATGAACGCGAAGATGACCAGCGTGGTCCAGAGGAAGTCCCAGAACGTATTCCACATGACGGCTACTCCTTAACCGTGTCGGTGCTGTCTGCGCCGGCGTCAGTTAAACACGGGCCGGGGGAGGGACGGAGCAGGGTTCGCCGGGTTGTGACGGCGTTGTGATGAGGGTCATCGGGTGTTCAGACGCTGGTGCAGCACCGCGGCCAGTGATTCGCCGCCGGTGCGGTAACCCCTGAGCGGGATGTGTGTCGCCGGGTCGAAGACACCGACCCTGCCGAGCTGGTGCGCCAGCCGGCAGCGGAAGCCCGGCTCCACATCGGGCCGGAACACGATCCGCACATGCGACTTCGCCAGGAACCCGACCGGCGTGAACTCGGCGACGTCCGCCCAGCGGTAGTCACGTCCGGCGTGGGTGAACCCCTGCTCACCCAGCAGCAGGCCATCGGTGGCCAGCGCCTGCACGGCGGCGGTGAACACGGCGCCGAACAGCGCCAGCGCGACCACCGCCAGCGGCAGATAGACCAGGGATGCGACGTTCGCGACCACCGCTGCGCCGAGCAGGAGCGCGGCGGTGATCGCGACGCTGGAGCCGGCCAACTGGAACAGCCAGTGCGACCGTGCCAACGGCAGGACGGTTGTGCTCACCGCTGCCGTGTCACTCAGCCCTGCGCGAGCCGCGCGGCGCGGTTGACCGCCGACACCACAGCGCGCAGCGACGCCGTCGTGATGGACGTCGCGATGCCCACGCCCCACACGGTCCGGCCGCCGATCGAGGCCTCCACGTAGGCGGCGGCCTGCGCCTCCTCGCCCGAGGACATCGCATGCTCGGAGTAGTCCAGCACGTTGATGTCGAAGCCGACCGCGCCGAGCGCGTCGCAGAACGCGGCCAGCGGCCCGTTGCCGGCGCCGATGATCTCGCGCTCGACTCCGTCGATCTTGACCACCGCGGTGATGGTGTCGGTGCCGCCGTCGACCTCGGCGGCGTCGACCTTCTGGCGCATCCGCTCCAGCGGGGTGATGGGCGCCAGGTACTCCTCGTAGAAGGCGTCCCACATCACCTTGGGCGACACCTCGCCGCCCTCCCCGTCGGTGATCTGCTGGATCGCCTGGCTGAACTCGATCTGCAGCCGCCGCGGCAGCGCCAACCCGTGGTCGGCCTTCATGATGTAGGCGACACCGCCCTTGCCGGACTGCGAGTTGACCCGGATCACGGCCTCGTAGGTACGCCCGACGTCCTTCGGGTCGATCGGCAGGTAGGGAACCTGCCACAGGATGTCGTCGACATCCGAATCCTGTTCGTCGGCAGACACTTTCATCGCGTCCAGGCCCTTGTTGATCGCATCCTGGTGGCTGCCGGAGAACGCGGTGTACACCAGGTCGCCGCCGTAGGGGTGACGTTCGTGCACGCCCAGCTGGTTGCAGTACTCGACGGTGCGGCGGATCTCGTCGATGTTGGAGAAGTCGATCTGCGGGTCCACGCCGCGGCTGAACAGGTTCAGACCCAAGGTGACCAGGCAGACGTTGCCGGTGCGCTCACCGTTGCCGAACAGGCAGCCCTCGATGCGGTCGGCGCCCGCGGCGTAACCCAGTTCGGCCGCCGCGACGGCGGTGCCGCGGTCGTTGTGCGGGTGCAGGCTCAGGATGATCGAATCCCGCGGGGTCAGGTGCCGGTTCATCCATTCGATCGAGTCGGCGTAGACGTTCGGCGTGGCCATCTCCACCGTGGCAGGCAGATTGACGATCAGCGGCACCTCGGGCGTCGGTGCCACGATGTCGGCCACCGCGTTGCAGACCTCGACGGCGTACTCCAGTTCGGTGCCGGTGTAGGACTCCGGGGAGTACTCGAAGCGCCAGGCGGTGTCGGGATACTTCTCGGCTTCCTCGACGCACAGCCGTGCGCCGTCGGTCGCGATCTTCTTCACCGCGTCGCGGTCGGCGCGGAACACCACCCGGCGCTGCAGGATCGACGTCGAGTTGTAGAAGTGCACGATCGCCCGGGGTGCGCCGGCGCAGGCCTGGAAGGTGCGCTCGATCAGCTCGGGGCGGCACTGGGTCAGTACCTGGATGGTGACGTCGTCGGGGATGGCGCCGTCGGTGATGATCTCGCGGACGAAGTCGTAGTCGGTCTGGCTGGCCGACGGGAAACCGACCTCGATCTCCTTGTAACCCATCCGCACCAGCAGGTCGAACATGCGGCGCTTGCGGGCCGGGCTCATCGGGTCGATCAGCGCCTGGTTGCCGTCACGCAGGTCCACCGCACACCACATCGGCGCGGTGTCGATGACCTTGTCGGGCCAGGTGCGATCGGGCAGCCGGATGGGCTCCACTTCTTCGTCGAAGCTGCGGTAGCGGCCGACGGGCATCTGCGAGCCGCGCTGCGTGTTCCAGGCGGGCTGGCCGGGATGGGGTGCACCGGCAGGGGTGCTGATGGTGCGGACGGACGCGAACGCGTCGGTGCTGGTGAAATTCTCGGTCATGATGTTGCGCTCTCAGGGTCTGGGGGACTTCGACCGGCGCATCGCGAAACACCCGCGACGGGAAGCCGGTCTGATCAGACCCCGTCGCGGCGTCCGAGAAGGAGCACCCGCTGCACGCGATTCACTGTACTCCGGGGCTGCGAGATGCCCAAATGCGTCCCCACCCCCGTTGAGACTGCGGTCAGCGCGCTCTCCACTCGCACTTTCCCGCGCTGGCTGCAGTCTGAACGGGGAATGTCAGACCTGGGAGTCGGGGAACGCGATCACCGACAGAAACCTGATCGGCACCTCGACCAGGTCGACGGGGCCGTGGGCGCCCTCGCCGTCGAGCTGCAGCGAGTCGCCGGCATGCAGCCGGTAGACCGTGCGGCTGTGGCTGTAGTCCATGACACCTTCGAGCATGTAGATGAACTCCGTGCCCGGGTGCTGGAACAGCGGGTAGGTCTGGCTCTTCTCCGAGAGCGTGACATGCAGGCACTCGAGGCGCTTGTGTTCCCCGCGCAGCGAGCCCAGCAGCTGGTACTCGTGGCCCTCGCGGGTGCCTTCGCGCACGATGCGCGCGCCGGTGCCGGACTTGGTGAAGGCGGCGGGCCGCTCGACGTCGGCGCCGCGGAACAGGCTGGTCACCGGTACATCGAACCCCTTCGCCAGCAGCGCGAGGGTGGACAGGCTGCACGAGGTCTGCGCGTTCTCGATCTTGCTCATCATCGCCTTGGAGATGCCGACCCGCGCGGCGGTCTCGGCGACGGTCAAGCCCTGCTGCAACCGCAGCTGACGCACGTTGTGTCCGATCGCCGCTTCGATCTCGAGTTCGTCGACGGGGGCGGCGGGGTCGCGGTCCCGGGCCGTGCCCGACCTGTTGCGGAGCAACGAATCGGATTCTGCGCGGAGCGGCTCGTTGCCGTCGGAGGAGTCCACAGCTAGATGTCTAGCGCATCTCACCCGCTCCGACGTAGGGGTAGGGGGTGGTGAGCAGCTCGCCGTCGGCGAAGCGGGAGAAGCGGAAGTCCGATTCCGGGATGCGCGGGTCGCTGCTGTGGCCGTCGATCACGAGGTCGGCGACCAGTTGGCCGACCGCAGGTGCGATCTTGAAGCCGTGTCCGCTGAAGCCGGCAGCGATCACCAGGCCGTCCAGCGGGCCGGGGGAGATCACCGGGTTCCAGTCCGGCGTGACGTCGTAACAGCCGGCGTAGCTGCTCGAGATCGCCGCGTCGGGGAAGCCGGGAAAGCGGGTGCCGACCTTGTCGACGGTGACGTCGACGAACGCCTCGGTGGCCCGGTTGAGATAGCTGTCGGGGTCGGCGTCTTCGGTGTGCGCGAGGTCGCTGTTGCCGAACAGGATCTCCCCACCCACCTCCGGGCGCACGTACTGCAACGACACCAGATCGGAGAACACCGGAAGCCGGCTCACGGCGGCGCTGTCGATACCGGGATCGATCAGCACGATCTGTTCGCGGACCACCCGGATCGGCATGTCGATGCCGTAGGGCGCCAGGAGCGGCCGGGTCCACACCCCGGTCGCGACGACCACGGTGCCGGCCGAGATCTCGCTGCCGTCGGCCAGGCGCACGCCGGTGACGCGGTCGCCGTCGAGCAGTAGCCCGGCGACCGGGCTGCCCTGGCGCACCCGCGCCCCCGCGGCGCGCGCCGAGGCGGAGAACGCCTGCGCGGTCTGGTAGGCGTCGCCGTAGCCGCCGCGGGGCTCCCACCCGAACGCCGCGAACGGGGTCAGGTCGGCGTAGGGCCACAGGCGGGCCACCTCGGCGTGGTCGATCTCCTCGGTGTCGACTCCCACGGACCGTTGCGCGGCCAGGCTTTTGCGCAGCGCGTCCACGTTGGCGTCGGCGACCCCGACGACGTAACCGGTCTGCCGGAAGCCGATGTCGGCGCCGAACAGATCCTCAGCGTTCTCGAACACCTCCAGGCCGACGGCGGCCATCGCGGCCAGCGAGCTGACGCCGTAGTGGCAGCGCACGATTCCGCTGGACTTGCCCGTCATCCCGGAGCCGACCGTGCCGCGTTCGGCGACCACCACATCGGTGACGCCGCGCCGGGCCAGCGCCCACGCCGCGGCGCAACCTTCCAGACCGCCGCCGACGACGACGACGTCCGCGGTCTCGCTCACTGCCGCGCCCCCGGTATCCAGTCGGTTCCGGCCAGCGGAACCCGGGCCATCGCGGCGGCCTCCACGTTGACCGCGACCAGGTCGTCGGGTTCGAGGTGGCACACGTGGGCTTTGCCGCAGGCCCGCGCGATGGTCTGCGCCTCCATGGTCAGCACCCGCAGATAGTTCGCCAGCCGGTGACCGCCGGCGACCGGGTCCAGCCGGGCCGCCAGCTCGGGGTCCTGCGTGCTGATGCCCGCGGGATCGTTGCCGTCCTGGTAGTCGTCGTAGAAACCGGCTGCGCTGCCGATCTTCTCGTAGTCGGCGGCGTAGCGCGGGTGGTTGTCGCCGAGCGCGATCAGCGCCGCGGTGCCGATGGCCACCGCGTCGGCGCCCAGCGCCAGCGCCTTGGCGACGTCGGCGCCGTTGCGGATTCCTCCGGAGACGATGAGCTGCACGCCTTTCCGGTCTGCGGCGCCCCCGGCCGCGGGGCGGTGCACCCCGAGTTCCTGCAGTGCCTGCACGGCCTGGGGGATGGCGGCCAGCGTCGGGATGCCGACGTGCTCGATGAACACCTCCTGGGTGGCAGCGGTGCCGCCCTGCATACCGTCGACGACGACGACGTCGGCGCCGGCGTGCACGGCGAGCTTGACGTCGTAGTAGACGCGTGACGCGCCGACCTTGACGTAGATGGGCTTCTCCCAGTCGGTGATCTCGCGCAGCTCGTTGATCTTGATGGTGAGGTCGTCAGGACCGGTCCAGTCGGGGTGCCGGCAGGCCGAGCGCTGGTCGATGCCCTGCGGCAGGGTGCGCATCGCCGCGACGCGCTCGGAGATCTTCTGGCCCAGTAGCATTCCGCCGCCGCCGGGTTTGGCGCCCTGGCCCAGTACGATCTCGATGGCATCGGCTTTGCGCAGGTCGTCGGGGTTCATCCCGTAACGGGACGGCAGATACTGGTAGACCAGCGTCTTGGACTGCCCGCGTTCCTCGGGGGTCATCCCGCCGTCCCCGGTCGTGGTGGACGTGCGGACCTCGCTGGCGCCGCGTCCGAGCGCCTCCTTGGCCGGCCCGGACAGTGCGCCGAAGCTCATGCCGGCGATCGTGACCGGGATGTCCAGGTGCAGTGGGTGTTTGGCGAACCGATCGCCGAGCACCACGTCGGTGGCGCAGCGTTCGCGGTAGCCCTCCAGCGGGTAGCGAGACATCGACGCGCCGAGGAAGAGCAGGTCGTCGAAATGGGGCAGCGCCCGCTTGGCGCCCCAGCCGCGGATGTCGTAGATGCCCGTGTCGGCGGCGCGCTGGATGGCGGCGATGGTGGTGCGGTCGAACGTGGCCGACTCGCGCAATCCGAGCCGGGCGCGGTAATCCGGGTTCTGTGGCGTCATCAGTAGGCACTCGTGTTGTCGGCGTGGAAGTGATACAGGGTGCGCGCGGACCCGTAGCGGGTGTAGGCGGCGGTGTCGTCGTCGTCGAACCCGGCGGCCTTGAGCAGCTCACCGAGTTCTCGATGATGTTCGGGATCCATGGGTTTGGCGATGCAGTCGGCGCCGAGGGAGGCGACGTCGCCGCGCACGTAGAGGCGTGCCTCGTAGATCGAGTCGCCCAGCGCCTCGCCGGCGTCGCCGCGGACGACGAGGCGCCCGGCCTGGGCCATGAACGCGCTCATGTGCCCGACGCTGCCCCCGACCACGATGTCGACCCCTTTCATCGAGATGCCGCAGCGCGCGGCAGCATTGCCCTCGATGACCAGCAGGCCGCCGTGCGCGGTGGCGCCGGCGGACTGCGAGGCGTCGCCCTTGACCCACACGGTGCCGCTCATCATGTTCTCGGCAACCCCGGTGCCGGCGTTGCCGTGGATCACCACGTCGGCGCGCTGGTTCATGCCGGCCGCGTAGTAGCCGACGTGCCCGTCGACGGTGACGGTCACGGGCGCGTCGAGGCCGACGGCGACGTTGTGCGCACCGGCCGGGTGCCTGACGACGAAGTCGCCGGTCAGATCGGGGGCGTGCAGCGCGGCGTTGACGTCGCGAAGCGGCGTGTCGCGCAGATCGAATTGTGTTGCGGGCACTATCTGCTCCACGCGTACACCACCTCCGGCTCGGGTTCCCAGATGCGGGCCTTCTCGACGCCCGGCAGCCCGGCCAGTGCCCGGTATTCGCTGCCCATCGCCACCCAGTCGTCGGTCTCGGCGATCACCGCGGGTTTGCAGGCGATGGCGTCGCGCACCACGGCGAAGGAGTCGCGGTTGGACACCAGCAGCGTGTAGAAACCATCGAACGTCGCACACAGCGCCTTCAGGGCGGTCTGGACGTCGAGTCCGTCGGCGAGCTGTTTGGCGATGAACCTGGCACCGACCTCGGTGTCGTTCTCGCTGTCGAAAAAGATCCCCGCCGAGCGCAGTTCGCGCCGGATGGTGGCGTGGTTGGCGAATGACCCGTTGTGCACCAGGCATTGGCCGGGGCCGACGGCGTAGGGGTGGCAGCCGGCCGGGGTCACCGCAGACTCGGTGGCCATGCGGGTGTGCCCGACGCCCTGCCAGCCCTGCGCCTTCGCCAGGCCCCAGGCGTCGGTCAGGGCGCGGGGATGACCGACCCCCTTGAGCACCGCCATGTCTGCGCCGAACCCGGCGATCAGCGCCCGCGGGTAGGCCGACCGCACAGCGGCCAGCAGCCGTTCGGACTCCACGGCAGCCGACAGCTGGAAGCTGTCGTCAACGGCTACTCCGTCGACGTCGGAACCCAGTTCGGCCGCGACCGCAGCGGTGACCGCGGCGATGTCGGCGGTGGTTCCGGGGGCCAGCTCGGCGATCGAGACGCAGCCCCGGCCCGGCGGCGACCAGGTCGGGTCGCCGTAGACGGCGACGCCGGCCGAGTCGCTGCCGCGCTCACCCATCTCGCAGAGCATGCCGGTGAGCAGTTCCCCGAGTCGGGGGGTGAGCTCGGGGTTGCGCAGGTGCAACCCGACGATCCCGCACATGTGGTGGTTCCCTTCTGATTTCGGGCCGCTCAGAACGCGGTCAGGTAGTTGTCGATCTCCCACGGGCTGACCGCGCTGTGGTAGGCGAAGAATTCGTCGCGTTTGACCCCGGCGAAGTAACCGGCGACGCCGTCTCCCGCGGCGTCGAGCGCACCGGTCACCACCGGGTCGGCCTCGAATTCCTCCACGGCGTGCAGCAGGGTCGGCGGAAGTGCCTTGGTGCCGTTCCCGCCACCCACCGGGCCGGGATCGGTGCTGCGTTTGATGCCGTCGATGCCGGCGCCCAGCGCCGCCGCGATCGCCAGATAGGGGTTGGCCGACCCGTCGCCGCCGCGCAGCTCGATGCGTTCGCAGTCGGGCACCCGGATGTAGTGGGTACGGTCGTTGCCGCCGTAGGTGGGCAGTCGCGGTGCCCAGGAGGCGCCCGACGAGGTGGACGTGGCGCCGGTGCGCTTGTAGGAGTTCACGGTGGGCGCGACGACGGCCTGCAACGCGCAGGCGTGGTCGAGGACGCCGCCGATGAAGCCGTAGGCCGTTTCCGACAGCCCGAGCCCGCGGCGGTCTTCAGCGGCGGGGTCGGCCGGGAAGACGGGGTTGCCGCCGCTGGTCAGTGACAGGTGCAGGTGCAGCCCGCTGCCGGTCTTGTCGGCGAACGGCTTGGGCATGAAGGTGGCGATCATGCCGCGCTCGGCGGCGATCATCGACAGCAGGTAGCGCAGCGTGACGACCCGGTCAGCGGTGGTGAGCGCCTCGGCGAACTTGAAGTTCTGCTCGAACTGGCCGTTGCCGTCCTCGTGGTCGTTGGCGTAGTTCGACCAGCCGAGGGTGTTCATCGCGGCCGACACCGCGGTGAGGTGCTCGTACATCCGGGTCACGCCCCGGGCGTCGTAGCAGGGCTGGGCGGCGGTGTCGGCCGCGTCGGCGACCGACACGCTGCCGTCCTGGCCGCGTCGCAGCAGGAAGTACTCGACCTCGGCGCCCACCCACGGCTCGAACCCGGCGTCGGCGCACTGCTCGATCAGCGACTTGAGGATCACCCGCGGGGCGTAGGGCCAGGGCGCACCGTTGACGTACGGGTCGCAGTGCACGATCGCCAGGCCGTCCTTGATGAACGGGATCGGGGTGAACGATGCCGGGTCGGGCATCGCCATCAGGTCGGGGTCCTTGGGTTCCTGGCCCATCGCGCCCACGGCGTATCCGGCGAACCCGACGCCCTCGGTGGCCAGCATGTCGACCGCCTCCACCGGGACCAGCTTGGCGCAGGGCTTCCCGCGCAGGTCCACGAACAGCGCGAGGATGAATTTCGTTTCAGACTGTGTGCACAACTCGGCCAGTGTGGCCAGGTCTTCCGGCATGTCGACCACCCTTTGTCTCTTTTTGTGAATCAAAGTATCACTCAAGGAAACATATCGCAGTGTGAGCGATGCCCGCAGGTCGAGCCGGTGGTTTTCCGGATCAGGCCGGCGGGCGGGTGGTGCTTGTCAGAGCTGCACCCAGTTCAGGACGACGTCCTCCAGGGGCAGGCGCTGGCGGGGCTGGCCGTCACGCTCGGCGATCTCCGGGGCCACGTCGGCGTAGTCACCGAGGCGGCCCACCGCGATCACCACCAGTGGACGCAGCGGCCCGGACAGTCCGAAGGCCGCACGGGCGCCCTCGGTGTCGAACCCGGCCATCGGGTGCACGATCAATCCCCGCGAGACCGCTTCCACCGACAGATTGGCCAGCGCAGCGCCGGCATCGACGGCGGCGTAGCGCTCGGTGCGGTCGTCCTCGCCGTCGTCGGCGCACACCAGGATCAGCGCGCTGGCGGCCGTGGCGTAGCTGTTGCCGCGCCGCAGCAGCCCGGCAAGTGTGGTGAACACCTCGTCTGCCCGTCGGCCGACCAGGAACCGCACCGGTTGCCGCCGGCCCCAGGTCGGTGCCCAGCGCGCCGCCTCCAGCACCCCGACGAGGTCCTCTTTTCCCAGCTCGGCGGTGGGATCGAAGGCGCGGGGACTCCAGCGCGCGGCGATGGCCGGCTGCACCGGAACCGAGGTGTCGGCCGTGCGATCGGAGGGCGCGTCAGGCACCGCACGGAGGCTACCGGCCCCGACCGGCGGTGGAAATGCAGGTGGGGGGTGCCTCTATCCTTTATGTGATCTCCCCCCGAACTGGAAAGGTTTTCTTGTGGCGCTCGTCGTACAGAAGTACGGCGGATCCTCGGTCGCTGACGCCGATCGCATCCGCCGTGTGGCCGAGCGCATCGTCGAGACGAAGAAGGCCGGCAACGACGTTGTCGTGGTCGTCTCGGCGATGGGCGACACCACCGACGAACTTCTCGACCTGGCCAAGCAGGTGTCGCCGGCGCCGCCGGCCCGCGAACTCGACATGCTGCTGACCGCCGGTGAGCGCATCTCGAACGCACTGGTGGCGATGGCGATCGAGTCTCTCGGCGCGCAGGCCCGGTCGTTCACCGGATCGCAGGCCGGCGTCATCACCACCGGGACGCACGGCAACGCCAAGATCATCGACGTCACCCCGAGCCGGTTGCGCGACGCGCTCGACGACGGTCAGATCGTGTTGGTCGCCGGGTTCCAGGGCGTCAGCCAGGACACCCGGGACGTCACCACCCTGGGCCGTGGCGGTTCCGACACCACGGCCGTCGCCGTTGCCGCGGCGCTGAAGGCCGACGTGTGCGAGATCTACACCGATGTCGATGGCGTGTTCACCGCCGACCCGCGCATCGTGTCCGACGCCCGGCGGCTCGACACCGTTTCCTTCGAGGAAATGCTGGAGATGGCCGCCGCCGGCGCCAAGGTGCTGATGCTGCGCTGCGTGGAGTACGCCCGCCGCTTCGACCTGCCCATCCATGTCCGCTCGTCGTACACCGACCGGCCGGGCACCATCGTCAAAGGATCGATCGAGGACATCCCCATGGAAGACGCAATCCTGACCGGAGTCGCCCACGACCGCAGCGAGGCCAAGGTGACCGTCGTCGGGTTGCCGGACATCCCGGGCTACGCCGCCAGGGTGTTCCGCGCCGTCGCCGACGCCGACGTCAACATCGACATGGTGCTGCAGAACATCTCCAAGGTCGAGGACGGCAAGACCGACGTGACCTTCACCTGCTCGCGGGAAAGCGGCCCGGGCGCGGTGGCCAAGCTGACCGCGCTGCAGGACGAGATCGGGTTCACCAAGGTCCTCTACGACGACCACATCGGCAAGGTGTCGCTGATCGGCGCCGGCATGCGGTCGCACCCCGGCGTCACCGCCACGTTCTGCGAGGCGCTGGCCAACGCCGGCATCAACATCGAGTTGATCTCCACCTCCGAGATCCGGATCTCGGTGCTGATCAAGGACGCCGAGCTGGACCGCGCGGTGGCGGCGCTGCACGAGGCGTTCGGCCTCGGCGGCGACGAAGAAGCGGTCGTCTACGCGGGAACGGGGCGGTAGGCATGGGGCGAGCGAAGCGACGGGAGGTCTGAGATGGTTTCGATAGGTGTGGTCGGCGCGACCGGCCAGGTCGGCCAGGTCATGCGCACGCTGCTCGCGGAGCGCGACTTCCCGGCCGACGAGGTGCGCTTCTTCGCCTCGGCGCGCTCGGCGGGCAAGAAACTCGAGTACCGCGGTGAGCAGATCGTGGTCGAGGATTCCGAGACAGCTGATCCGTCCGGTCTGGACGTCGCGCTGTTCTCCGCCGGTGCGACGATGTCGCGCGTGCAGGCACCGCGGTTCGCCGCCGCCGGAGCCGTCGTCGTCGACAACTCCTCGGCGTGGCGCAAGGATCCCGACGTGCCGCTGGTCGTCTCGGAGGTCAACTTCGAACGCGATGCCGGAAACCGTCCCAAGGGCATCATCGCCAACCCCAACTGCACCACGATGGCCGCGATGCCGGTGCTCAAGCCGCTGCACGACGAGGCCGGGCTGGTCCGCATGATCGCCTCGACCTACCAGGCGGTCTCGGGCAGCGGTCTGGCCGGCGTCGAAGAACTGTACGGTCAGGTCAGCGCCGTCGGCGCGGACAGCCGTGAGCTGGTGCATGACGGTCGCGCGGTGGACTTCCCGGCGCCCGACAAGTACGTCGCGCCGATCGCGTTCAACGTCCTGCCGCTGGCCGGGTCGCTCGTCGACGACGGCTCCGGGGAGACCGACGAGGACCAGAAACTCCGTAACGAGAGCCGCAAGATCCTGGGTATCCCGGAACTGGCGGTGTCCGGCACCTGCGTGCGGGTTCCGGTCTACACCGGGCACTCGCTGTCGATGAACGTCGAATTCTCGCAACCGTTGTCGGTGGCGCGAGCCACGGAGATCCTCTCCGCCGCGCCCGGGGTGACGATGGTGGACGTGCCGACGCCGCTGGCCGCGGCCGGGGTGGACGAGTCGCTGGTCGGCCGGATCCGCCAAGATCCGGGTGTGCCCGACGGTCGCGGCCTGGCCTTGTTCGTCTCCGGTGACAACCTGCGAAAAGGCGCTGCACTGAACACCATTCAGATCGCCGAGTTGCTGGTCGCCAAGCTCTGATCCAGCCGTGCGCCGCCACCGCATCGCCGCCGGGATGCTCTCGGCCCTGCTGATGTGGCACGCGGCGCCCACGGCGGGAGCGACACCGGTCGAGCTACCGCCGCTGCTGCCCGGTCAGGTGCTGCGGATCGGCCCCGCCGCCGGGACCGGAACGCTGACCGCCGACTACGGCATCGGTGCGACCGACCTGTGCGAGTTCCTGGAGTTCCCGAGCGGGATCCTGCAGGTCTGCGGGGACAGCTTCGCCGGACAGGGCGTCGGGTACGGCGGCTGGTATTCACCGGTCGCGCTGCATGTGGTGGGGGACTCGCTCGACGACGGGGGCGGGGTGCGCTACGACGGTGTCACCGGGGTCGCCACCCCGTTGCTGGCCGACCCCACCCCGGCGGGCACCTCCCAGCTGCCCGCCGGTGTCATCGAGATCAACCGCGAGAACTACCTCATGGTGACCACCACCGAGGCACTGCGGCCGGTGAGCTCCCGGCTGGTCAAGGCGCTCCCGGGCCGGGGTGACTGGCCGACGGTGCCGGGTTCGGAACGCGACGCCGGCTACGCGCAGGGCCGACAGACTCAGATCAGCGGCTACTACGATCCGATCCCCACCGCCGAGTCCGAACGGGGCTGGGTGTATCTGGTGGCCAACAACTTCGACCGCAGCGGGCCCGTCGAGCTCTACCGCGCCGGCCCCGATTCGTTCACCGATCGCGACACATGGCAGGCCTGGAGCGGCGCGCAGTGGGGTGGTGAGCCCGCGCCGCTGTGGGACGACATGGTGGGGGAGATGAGCGTGCGCCAACTCGACGGCCGCACCGTGCTGTCCTACTTCAACGCCACCACGGGCAACATGGAGATCCGGGTGGCCGACGACCCGACCGGGCTGGGCACGGCGCCGGTGACCACGGTCGTCGTCGCAGCGCCCTGGCCCGACCCGGCCGAGGTGCTGCCGCCACCGCAGGACAACCGCCTCGCCCAGCCCTACGGCGGGTACATCGCCCCGACCTCGACGCTGGATGCGGTGCGGGTGTTCGTCAGCCAGTGGAACACCATGCCGCGCGGCGGCACCCCCTACCGGGTGATCCAGTACGCGGTGAACCCGCTCAAACCCTCATAGCTGATTCACAGCCGCCACCTATCCGCAGCTGTGAAACGGGGCGCAGGATCGACGGCATGAGCGAATCGACTCCGCCGCCAGAATCGTCCGAGCCCGCGACCGGCCCCGTTCTGACACCGCCATCGCCGCCGGCGGCACCACAGCCGCCCGTTTATCACTCTGCGCCGCCGCAGTACGCGCCCGCACCGGACAACAACCGGCTCAACAAGGTCGCGGCCTGGGTGGGCATCGTCGCCGGCTCGGTGATCATCGTCGCGGTCATCTTCGGCACCGGCTTCTTCGTCGGCAAGGAGGTCGGCGAGGGACCCCGCGGCGACGGCGGCCACCACATGATGCTGCGGCCCGCCGCTCCGATGTTCCCGATGGGCCCGCGCGGCGACGTCCAGCGCGGCCCCGGCTTCCCCGGACCGTTCGCCCCCGGTGGCCCCGTGATCGAGATTCCGGGACCGGGCGGGCAGGGCGATTCACCGTCGCCGGGCCGGCCGGGAAATTAGTGTCGCCACCGGGTTAAAGGCACCCCGCCGCGGGGGTACCCGCCCCACAGGACGTGAAGGTGGCACAGCCCCGTAGCCGCGACGTCTCGAGGAGAAGAGGGAGCATGGCCGAGAAGTACACGACGACCGACAGCGGCGCGCCCGCGCCCAGCGTCGAGCACTCACTGACCGTCGGATCCGATGGGCCCATCCTGCTGCAGGACCACTACCTGATCGAGCAGATGGCCAACTTCAACCGGGAGCGCATTCCGGAACGCCAACCCCACGCAAAGGGTGGTGGTGCCTTCGGCCAGTTCGAGGTCACCCAGGACGTCAGCGCCTACACCAAGGCGCGGTTCCTGCAGCCCGGCGCCAAGACGGAGATGGTGGCCCGGTTCTCGACCGTGGCCGGAGAGCGCGGCAGCCCAGACACCTGGCGTGACCCGCGCGGATTCTCGCTGAAGTTCTACACCGACGACGGCAACTTCGACATGGTCGGCAACAACACCCCGGTGTTCTTCGTGCGTGACCCGATGAAGTTCCAGAACTTCATCCGCAGCCAGAAGCGGATGGCCGCGAACAATCTGCGTGACCACAACATGCAGTGGGACTTCTGGACGCTGTCGCCGGAGTCCGCGCACCAGGTCACCTGGCTGATGGGTGACCGCGGTATCCCGAAGACCTGGCGGCACATGAACGGCTACTCCAGCCACACCTACAGCTGGATCAACGACAAGGACGAGCTGTTCTGGGTCAAGTACCACTTCAAGACCGACCAGGGCATCGACTTCCTCACCCAGGAGGACGCCGACCGGCTGGCCGGCGAGGACGCCGACTACCACCAGCGCGATCTGTACAACTCGATCGAGGACGGCAACTTCCCGTCCTGGACGCTGCACGTGCAGATCATGCCGTTCGAGGACGCCAAGACGTATCGGTTCAATCCCTTCGACCTGACCAAGGTGTGGCCGCACAGCGACTATCCGCTGCACGAGGTCGGCAAGATGACGTTGAACCGCAATGTCGTGGACTACCACGCACAGATCGAGCAGGCCGCGTTCGAACCGAACAACATCGTGCCCGGCACCGGGCTCAGCCCGGACAAGATGCTGCTGGCGCGGGGGTTCTCCTACGCCGACGCGCACCGCGCGCGGCTCGGGGTCAACTACAAGCAGATCCCGGTCAACGAACCCCACACCGAGGTGCGTGCCTACAGCAAGGACGGCGCGATGCGGATCCGCAACGCCACCGACCCGGTGTACACGCCGAACTCGATGGGCGGTCCCGAGGTCGACCCCAAGCGGGCGGCCGAGGTGCACTGGGCGGCCGACGGTGAGATGGTGCGGACCGCCTACGCGCTGCGCCAGGACGACGACGACTTCGGCCAGGCCGGCACCATGGTCCGTGACGTCCTCGATGACGCGGCCCGGGAGCGGTTGGCGCACAACATCATCGGTCACGTCTCGGATGGTGTGAAGGAGCCCGTGCTGTCTCGGGTCTTCGAGTACTGGAAGAACGTCGACCCCGAACTCGGCAAGAAGGTCGAGGAAGGCGTCCGCAACGGGGGCTAGGTTGGATCAGCGTTCGGAATCGATTGACACGGGCGGCCACCCACGCGGTGGCCGCCCGTGCTATTGGCGCCCCGAAGTCGTGCTTGACTCTCTCCCCGCGGGAGACCCCAGCCTGGGGGCATGACATCAGACAGCACCGAAGCGACCGTCACCGGCTGGGATCAGCTGCCAGGACCGATCACCACGTACCTCGTCGCCCACGCCCGCCGCGACACCGGCGCGGCTCTGGCGGCGTTCACCACCGACGCCGTGGTCACCGATGAGGGCCGTGACCATCACGGCGGCGCCGAGATCGAGGAGTGGCTGAAGAGCTCGGGCGACTCCTACTCCTACACCACGGAATTCACCGGTGCGAGCATCCTCGCCGCGGCGTCGTTCGACGTCGTGCAGCATCTCGAAGGTGACTTTCCCGGGGGCGTCGCCGACCTGCATTACCGATTCACCCTCGAGGGCGGTCGAATCAGCCGGCTGGTGATCGAGCCATGACACGACGATGGTTCATCACCGGCGGCACCCCGGGTGGATTCGGGATGGCCTTCGCCGAGGCGGCGCTCGAGGCCGGCGACCGGGTGGTGCTCACCGCCCGACGGCCCGCCGAGCTGCGGGAGTGGGCGCAGGGCTACGGCGGCCGCGTCCACGTCGTCGAGCTCGACGTCACCGACGCCGCACAGATCCACGCGGCCGTCGACGCGGCGCACCAGCGCTTCGGCGGTATCGATGTGCTCGTCAACAATGCCGGCCGGGGCTGGTACGGCTCGATCGAAGGCATGGCCGACGCGCAGGTACGGGCGATGTTCGAGCTGAACTTCTTCGCGGTGCTCGCCGTCACCCGGGCCGTACTGCCGGAAATGCGCCGCCGCGGCAACGGATGGATCGTCAACATGTCCTCGGTGGCGGGGCTGACGGGGGTGGCCGGCTTCGGCTACTACAGCGCAACGAAAGCCGCGGTCGAGGCGGTCACCGAGGTGCTCCGTGAGGAGGTCGCTCCGCTGGGCATCAACGTGCTGGCCGTCGAACCCGGAGCGTTTCGCACCCAGGCGTACGCGGGGTTCGCCGAAGAGCCGGTCACCGAGGCGGTCAGTGACTACCGCCCACTGCTCGAGAGCGTCCGCGCCGTCATGGTCGAGCAGGACGGGCACCAACCCGGGGACCCTCGGCGTGGCGCGCGTGCGGTGATCGCGGCGATGGCGCAGCAGCCACCACCGCACCGGCTCGTGCTCGGCGGCGCCGGCTTCGATGACGTGATCGCCACGTTCGAGAAGACATTGGCCGACCTTCGCGCCAACGAAACTCTTTCCCGCGGGGCAGATTTCACTCCGCAGCAGTAGCATTCGCCGCTGGGGCCAGTGGGAAGACAGGCCAGCCGATCTCGGTGCGCCACAGGTTGGGCTCGGGCGTGTCGCGCGGCCCCACCACGTAGGTCTCGTGAATGGGGCCGGCGACGGTCAACGCGTGATCGACCACCCAGGATCCCAGCTTTCCGTAGGTGACGTCGATGTCGTCATGGGGCCCTGGGTGAACCGTGACGGCGAGCTCGACCTCCGGTAACTCGACGACCTCGATGCGTCCGGATGCACGCGGATTTCGGACCGGGCGGAAGACCGTCAGAGCCCCGGCGCCCTGGACGAACAGCTCGTTGGAAAACTGGCCACCCGGCGGGCCGGTGCGCTCCTCAGGGGCGAAGACGCCATCCAACTCCGCCATGGCCGCGTCGTACCACGCCAACGAGTCGGCGAGCCGTACATGACCGGTGATGCCGGCAACGGTGCGCTGCGGCAGCGTCCGTACGTCGATCGGCAGTCCCACCGGTTCGGGATGCAGCAGTCGCCGCAGCGAGACGACGGCCATCCGGGTTCTGTCCATCTCGTCTTCGAGGCGTCTCAGATGTCCTTCGACCACCGCAGCACGCTGCTGCGCGTCACCGGTGGCGAGGATGGTCCCGATCTCGGCAAGCGGGACGTCGAGCTGGCGTAACTGGTGGATGACCTGGGCCGTGGGGATCTGCTCGGGCGCGTAGTACCGGTACCCGGTCGAGGGATCCACCGTGTCGGGTTCGAGAAGGCCGGCGGCATGGTACCGGCGCAGCGTCCGCACGCTCAGGCGCGTCAGGGTGGCGAACTCTCCAATGGTCAGGGTGGAGCGCACGCGTGGTCCTCCTTTGACGCTCTCCCCGGGGAGACGGCACAGTCAGCTCAGATCGCGATCATAGAAGCACTTTTCAGAAGAATGCCGAAGATCCGATCCGTCAGGCTCAGCGCTGACCGTTCCCCTGGCCCGGGTAGGGCAGCAGCGCCATCTCGCGGGCGGTCTTGATCGCCAGGGCCACCTGACGCTGCTGCTGCACCGTCACGCCCGTGACGGCGCGCGAGCGGATCTTGCCGCGTTCGGAGATGAACTGGCGCAGCGTGGAGGTGTCCTTGTAGTCGACGCGCTCGATGTCCAGGCTGTCGAGCAGATTGCGGCGCTTCTTGGCGGGCGGCGCGTCGCGCTTCTTGCCCCTCACCAGCTGGACTTCCGCACGCCGGGGAGCTGGCCTTCGTGCGCCAGTTCGCGCACCCGCGCCCGGGACAGCCCGAACTTGCGCAGATGACCGCGCGGGCGGCCGTCGACGGAATCGCGGTTGCGTACCCGCACCGGACTGGCGTCGCGGGGCTGACGGTTCAACTCGCTCTGGGCGGCTGCGCGGGCTTCGGGCGAGCTGGACGGCAGGCGGATGATCTCCTTGAGTTCGGCCCGCCGTCCGGCATACCGGGCCACGGTCGCACGCCGCTTGTCGTTGGCGGCGATCTTCGATTTCTTGGCCATCAGCGCTCCTCGCGGAAGTCGACGTGCTTGCGGATCACCGGGTCGTACTTGCGCAGCACGATGCGGTCTGGATCGTTGCGCCGGTTCTTGCGGGTGATGTAGGTGTAGCCGGTGCCCGCGGTGGACTTGAGCTTGATCAGCGGGCGGATCTCATTGCGCGCCATCAGATCTTCTGGCCTTCCCGGCGCAACCGGGCAACCACGGCCTCGATGCCGTCCCGGTCGATGACCTTGATGCCCTTGGCGCTGACGCGCAGCGTGACCCGGCGCCCCTCGGAGGGCAGGTAGTAGGTCTTGCGCTGGATGTTGGGGTCCCAGCGCCGGCGGGTGCGGCGGTGGGAGTGCGACACCGTGTTTCCGAAGCTCGGGGAGCGACCGGTCACCTGGCAGTGAGCGGACACGGGGACCTCCTTAATGACAATGATTTTCGACAACTGGTGTCGTCGACTGTAGCGTGAACAACGTCCTGATGAAAATCGTTCCCGATAGAGGAGGAAGTATGCGGACCCCGGTCATCGTCGTGGCTGGCCAGTGCGACACCGACGAGATCGCTCACGCCCTCCTCGTGCCCGGCACCGCCCTGGTCGAGCACTGGTTCGACGGACACGTCGTGCACCGCCGGACGGTCACGGTGCAGAACGGGGTGCATGTCAGCGCCGACACGGTGCTCGAGCTCATGAACTGTTGTGTGGCCTGCACGGTGCGCAACGACCTGCTCGACCACCTGCGTGCGCTGCACCGTCGGCCCGGCGTCGAGCGCATCGTCGTCCGCCTCTCGCCGTGGACCGAGCCCGAGCAATTGTGTTTCGCGCTGACCCGGTCGGCATGTGCGCGCGACGTCGCGCTCAGCGCGGTGGTCACTGCGGTGCACACACCGACCTGGCTCCCCGGAGCGGTCGGCGAGGAGGAACTCGACGACGGCAGGACGGTGGCGCAGGTGCTCGTGGGGCAGGTCGAGTTCGCCGATGTCGTCGTGCTGTCCGACCCGCATCCCGACACCCTCGCCGTCACCCGGCGGCTGGCGCCCAAGGCCCGCATCACCGTCGGGCCCGAGCGGTTGGAACGGGCGCTGTCAGGTCTGCGGCCGGACGCGCGCCGTGGCCGCAGCGACAACCCGCATGGGCCACTGCTGGCCGGGCAGCCGCCCCTGGAGCCGATGGGCCCGGTGAGGCTTGTGGAGTTCGCCGCACGCCGCCCCTTCCATCCGGAGCGGCTCCACGCCGCCGTGGACCTGCTGCTCGAAGGCGTGGTCCGCAGCCGGGGCCGGCTCTGGCTGGCCAACAGGACCGATCGGGTCATGTGGCTGGAATCGGCCGGCGGTGGCCTGCGGGTCGACCACGCGGGACCGTGGCTGGCGGCGATGACGTCGCGCGAGGGCGCCTATGTCGACCCCGAACGGCGCGCGATGGCCGATCTGGCATGGAGTGACCGGCACGGTGACCGGCACACGTCGATGACCGTGCTGGTGTGCGGTGCCGATCCGGAGGAGATCCTGGCCGGACTGCGGGGGGCACTGATCACCGATGACGAGATGGCCCGACCGAAGTCGTGGCGCCACTATCCCGATCCGTTCGGGGACTGGCACCTCGACCGGCTTCTGACCGAGGACGCCTGATCCGGCGGACTGGCATGATCGGTGGCATGAGCATCGACGACCAGGCGAACCCCGACGCCGTGACGCGAGCGACCGAGGTCTGACGTGCGCGGCCTCCGACTTCTGGCCGGTGTCGCCGCCGCATTGATGGGTGTGCCGTTGGCCGTCGCGGCGTCGGCGAGTCCGTCCGCTCCAGGCGTGGTCAACTACGCCGTCCTGCCCAAGGGGTCGGTCAGCAACATCGTCGGTGCCCGGTTGAACCACGAGTGGACGTTCACCGAGCCGTTCCAGTCCTTCTGGGTGGACAACCCGGCCTGCAACAACTGGGCCGACATCGGTCTGCCCGAGGTCTACAACGATCCCGACCTGGCCGCGTTCAGCGGTGCGGTGGCGCAGGAAACGCCGACCGACATGACCCACCTCGTCAAGCAATCCGTGGGAGTGTTCGCCACCACCGACGCTGCCGACCGCGCCTTCCACCGCGTCGTCGACCGCACCAGTGGATGCAACGGCCAGACCACCGTGATGCACCTGGACAACTTCACCACCGAGGTGTGGACCTTCACCGGTGGCGTGACGACGGCGACCGAGGCCGACTGGGTCAAGCAGGAAGCCGGGACAGACCGGCGCTGCTTCGTCACCACCCGGTTGCGGGAGAACGTGTTGCTGCAGGCGAAGGTGTGCCAGTCGGGTAACGGCGGACCCGCGGTCAACGTGTTGGCCGGGGCGATGCAGAACACCTTGGGCCAGTAGGTCACGTGATCAGGTCACGTAACGGCGGGTGAATTCGGGTACACGTCACCCACGTGTCACTTGCCGAACGCGGGACTTTGTCGGTGCGGTCTGGAAGATGGACATAGAAGGCAGCGACCGTTCCCGACCCGGAAGGGGCTGACATGGCCCGCGCCACCGTCTGTGAGGGCGCCGCTGTCGGCTGCGCCGAGCCGTTGACCAGCGCTGAAGATGCCGCCCAGCACGTCGCCGAACAATGTCTGACCGACGGTCCGGTCGGGCAGGTGGGGCTGGAGATCGAGGCGCACTGCTACGACCTGGCCGATCCGACGCGCCGTCCCGGCTGGGACGAGTTGACCGCGGTGATCGCGGCGTTGCCGCCGCTGCCCGGAGGCAGTGTCGTCACCGTCGAGCCCGGCGGAGCGGTCGAGCTCTCGGGGCCCCCGTTCGACGCCGCCCCCGCGGCGATCGCGGCGATCGCGCGGGACCGGGCTGTCCTGAAGACCCGCTTCGCGCAGGCGGGTCTGGGTCTGGTCCTGCTCGGCGTGGATCCGATCCGGCCGGCCCGGCGCGTGAATCCGGGAGGCCGCTATCAGGCGATGGAGCAGTTCTTCGAGGCCAGCGGGACCGGTGAGGCGGGCGCGGCGATGATGACGTCGACGGCCTCGGTCCAGGTCAATCTCGACGCAGGGCCGCGCTCCGGGTGGAGTGAACGGGTTCGGCTGGCGCATGCGCTCGGCCCGGTGATGGTGGCGGTCGCCGCGAACTCACCCATCCAGCACGGCAGCTTCACCGGTTGGCGGTCGTCGCGTCAGCGGGTGTGGAGCCGGTTGGACTCGGCGCGCTGCGGGCCGATCCTCGGGGAAAGCGGCGACGACCCGGCCAGTGACTGGGCGCGCTACGCCCTCCGCGCGCCGGTCATGCTCGTGCACGGTTCCGAACCGACCCCGATCACCCAGTGGGTCCCGTTCGCCGACTGGGCCGACGGCACGGTGCTCCTCGATGACCGGCGCCCGACCCTGGCGGATCTCGACTATCACCTGACCACCTTGTTCCCGCCGGTGCGGCCGCGCGGCTTCCTGGAGATCCGCTACCTCGACAGCACCCCGGACGCGATCTGGCCCGCCGTGGTGTTCACCCTGACCACGCTGCTCGACGACCCGTCGGCCGCCGCCATCGCCGCCGAGGCGACCGAGCCGGTGGCCACGGCATGGGACTGTGCCGCCCGCACCGGGCTGCAGGACCGGCGGCTGCACGACGCGGCGAAACGGTGTGTGCAGGCCGCCTCCGAGAGGGCACCCGCGGCGGTCGAGGAATCCATACAGCTGCTCGTGCGTTCGGTCGAACAACGATGGTGCCCAGCCGACGACTTCGCCGACCGGGCCGTCGAGCACGGCATCGCGGGCGCGGTGCGGCAGCTGGCCCACGCCGAGATGTAGGGGAGATGTGACCACACACGAGGTGCTCGCCGACGAGCTGACCAAGGCCCGGCAACGCACGCTGCGGCTCGTCGACTTCGACGACGCCGAGGTGCGCCGCCAGTACGACCCGCTGATGAGCCCGCTGGTCTGGGACCTGGCGCACATCGGGCAGCAGGAGGAGTGGTGGCTGCTGCGCGGCGGCAACGCCGACCGCCCAGGGCTGCTGAGCCCGCAGGTGGACCAGCTCTATGATGCGTTCACGCACTCGCGCGCCAGCCGCGGCGAGCTGCCGCTGCTGCCGCCGGCCGATGCTCGTGCCTACTGCGACACCGTGCGCGGCCGTGCCCTCGACGTGCTCGAGGCCCTGCCCGACGACCACCCCGACGCGTTCACGTTCGCGATGGTGGTCAGCCATGAGAACCAACACGACGAGACGATGCTGCAGGCGTTGAGCCTGCGATCCGGCGCCCCGCTGCTCGACCGCGGCGCGGCTCTACCCCCGGGGCGTGCGGGAGTGGCCGGGACGTCGGTGCTGGTGCCCGCCGGGGAGTTCGTCCTGGGCGTCGACGCCACCACCGAGCCGTTCTCGCTCGACAACGAACGCCCCGCCCACGTCGTCGACGTCCCCGCGTTCCGCATCGGCCGGGTGCCGGTGACCAACGGCGAATGGCGCGGTTTCATCGACGACGGCGGCTACCGCGAGCCCCGCTGGTGGTCGGCAGAAGGCTGGGCCCACTGCCGACAGGCCGCGTTGACCGCTCCGCTGTTCTGGGGCGACGGAGCGCTCACGGGCACCCGCACCCGGTTCGGCCACGTGGAGGACATCCCCGACGACGAGCCCGTCCAGCACATCACCTACTTCGAAGCCGAGGCGTACGCGGCGTGGGCCGGGGCCCGGCTACCCACCGAGGTCGAGTGGGAGAAGGCCTGCGCCTGGGACCCGGCCACCCGAAGCCGGCGCCGCTACCCCTGGGGGGCGTCAGCACCCACGGCCGCGCTGGCCAACCTCGGCGGGGACGCGCTGCGGCCGGCGCCGGTCGGTGCCTACCCGGCCGCGGCGTCGGCCTACGGTGCCGAACAGATGCTCGGCGACATGTGGGAATGGACGTCCTCACCGCTGCGGCCGTGGCCCGGCTTCACCCCGATGGTCTACGAGAACTACTCCCAGCCGTTCTTCGACGGAGTCACGACCGGCGACTACCGGGTGCTGCGCGGCGGGTCGTGGGCCGTCGCGCCGGGAATCCTGCGGCCCAGCTTCCGCAACTGGGACCATCCGATCCGCAGGCAGATCTTCTCCGGTGTGCGACTGGCCTGGGACGCGGATGTGTAGGCATCTGGGCTGGCTCGGAGAGCCGGTGTCGGTCGCGTCGCTGATGCTGGAGCCGCCCTCGGGTCTACTGGTTCAGTCCTACGCGCCGCGCCGCCAGAAGCACGGACTGATGAACGCCGACGGCTGGGGTGTCGGCTTCTTCGATCGGTCGGTGCCCCGGCGGTGGCGCAGCGCCTCGCCGCTGTGGGGAGACCCGTCGTTCGCGTCGGTGGCGCCGGCACTGTCCAGCGGGTGCGTGGTGGCGGCCGTCCGCTCGGCGAGTGTGAACATGCCCGTCGAAGCCTCGGCGTCAGCGCCGTTCACCGACGGCACCTGGTTGTTGTCGCACAACGGAATCGTCGACCGCGCGGTGCTGCCGATGTCGCGGCGAGCCGAGTCCACCAATGACAGCGCGCTACTCGCCGCGCTGATCTTCGACCGCGGTCTGGACCACCTCGGCGACACCATCGTGGAGGTGGCCGCCGGGGATCCCGATGCGCGGCTGAACATCGTGGCCGCCAACGGCTCCCGGATGCTGGCCACCACCTGGGGGGACACCCTGTCGGTGTTACGCCGACCCGATGGGGTCGTCATCGCCAGCGAACCCTACGACGACGACCCGTCCTGGCAGGAAGTCCCGGACCGCCACCTCGTCGACGTCACCGGCACAGAGGTGACGCTGACGCCCCTGAGAGGATTGTGATGACCGACCTGTCGCTCGACAACTACCTTGCCGCGGACGCCGCCGACGCGGCGCTGCGCCGCGACGTCCGCGATGGGTTGACGCAGCAACCGAAAACGTTGCCGCCCAAGTGGTTCTACGACGCCGTCGGCAGCGACTTGTTCGACCAAATCACCCGGCTGCCCGAGTACTACCCGACCCGCGCCGAGGCGCAGATCCTGGCGGCCCGCGCGGGTGAGATCGCCACCGCCTCCGGGGCGGACACCCTCGTCGAGTTGGGCAGCGGCACGTCGGAGAAGACCCGGGCACTGCTGAACGCGTTGCGCGAGCAGGGGTCGCTGCGCCGCTTCATCCCGTTCGACGTCGACCCCAGCGTGCTGCAGCTGGCGGGGCAGGCCATCCAACAGGAGTACCCGGGTGTCGAGATCAACGCGGTGTGCGGTGATTTCGAGGAACATCTGGGCAAGATCCCGGCCGTCGGCCGTCGGTTGGTGGCGTTCCTGGGCTCCACGCTCGGCAACCTCACGCCCGGACCGCGTGCCGAGTTCCTCGCGTCGGTCTCGGAGATGATGCAGCCCGGTGACACGTTGCTGCTGGGCACCGACCTGGTCAAGGACGTCGACCGGTTGGTTCGTGCCTACGACGACAACGCCGGGGTGACCGCGCAGTTCAACCGCAACGTGCTCACGGTGGTCAACCGCGAACTCGGGGCGGACTTCGACGTGCCCGCCTACCAGCACGTCGCCAGGTGGAACGCCGACGAGGAGCGCATCGAGATGTGGCTGCGGTCGACGCGTCCGCAGCGGGTGCACATCACAGCGCTGGATCTCGACGTCGACTTCGCCGACGGCGAGGAGATGCTGACCGAGGTGTCGTGCAAGTTCCGTAGATCCGGGGTGGACGCCGAGCTGGCCGCCGCCGGACTGGAGCGCACCCACTGGTGGACCGACGACGCCGGCGACTTCGGGCTGTCGCTCTCGGTGAAGTGAGCACATCTGGTGACATGACGCTCGCCGACCAGTGGCGGGCCGCCCGGCCGCCCGCGGCGGGCATCCATGTCGACAGCGCGGCCTGCTCACGGCAGAGTTTCGCGGTCATCGACGCGTCGGCGGCCCACGCCCGTCACGAAGCCGAGATCGGCGGATACCAGGCCGCACAGGCCGCCGGCCCCGCACTGGATGCCGGTCGGGCCGCCGTTCGCGCGCTCACCGGCATGACCGACGCCGACGTGTACTTCACCACCGGCTCCAACCACGCCCTGGACATCCTGCTCGACGACTGGCGCGGCGCGCGTCGGCTGGCCTGCCTGCCCGGTGAGTTCGGGCCGAATCTGGCCATCATGGCGCGGCGCGGGTTCGAGGTGCAGACTCTGCCCGTCGACGGCGTCGGCCGGCTCGACGCCGACGAGGCCGGCAGGGAGCTGTCGGCCGACCCGCCGCCACTGGTGCATTTCACGATTCTGGGCAGCCACACCGGGACGGTGCAGCCTGCCCGCGAGGTGGCCGCGGTGTGCCGCGACCTCGGAGTGCCCGTCGTCATCGACGCCGCACAGGGTTTCGGCCATCTCGACTGCGCCGGGATCGGCGCCGACGCGTTCTACTCGTCGTCGCGAAAGTGGGTCGCGGGCCCGCGCGGTGTCGGTGTGCTGGCCACCAGGCCCGGTCTGCTGTCCGAACCGACCGTGCTGTGGCTCGGCCACGCCGAAACCAATGTCGGCCTGCACGTGGGCTTGTCACTGTCCCTGGGGGAGTACGTGGCGGCCGGGCCCGCCGAGATGCAGGCCCGGCTGCGAGAGGTCGGGGCAGCCACACGCACCGCACTGGCCGGTGTCGCCGGTTGGGCGGTCGTGGAACCGGTCGACGAACCCAGCGCGATCACCACACTGCGCCCGCCGCCGGGTGTCGATCCCGCGACCGTGCGCGCCCGGTTGATCGCCGAGCACTCCATCGTGACGACCTACCTGGGGCTGGAGCGAGCCCCGCGGGAGATGACGGAGCCGGCGCTGCGTGTGTCGCCGCATGTCGACGTCACCGACGCCGAGCTCGCCGCCGTGGCGGGCGCACTGCGCGCCGTCACCCCCTGACCCACCGGCCATGACGCTGCCGACCTGCCCGATCGGGTAGGTCCGCCACTGTCCGGTCGTGCGCACTTGCGCTGCCCGACGATTCGGTCTTGCCGCACAACTGTTCCGTAGCTCACATCCGCGTGCCTACCGTGCCATCACAGAGCACCGACTCATCCCTGCTGCATCGTCGCCACGGCCCGGAAAGGACCACACCATGAAGGTCGAAGATCTCCTCAAGCCCTTCCCCATCAAGGAATTCCACCCCTTCCCCCGCGCCATGATGGGTCCCGGCGCACACGAGATGGTCGGTCCCGAAGCGCTCAAGATGGGCTTCAAGCGCACCCTGCTGATGTCCTCCGGGCTACGGGGCACCGACATCGTGCACAACATGGCCGAATCGCTGAAGTGGCACGGGCTCGAGGTCGTCGTCTACGACCAGGTGGAGTCCAACCCCAAGGACTACAACGTCATGGACACCGTGAAGCTCTACCAGGAGAACGAATGCGACAGCTTCGTCTCCATCGGCGGCGGCTCCACCCACGACGCCTGCAAGGGCGCCCGCATCTCGATCGCCCACGACGGGCGCAACGTCAACGACTTCGAGGGCTTCAACAAGAGCGAGAACCCCAAGAACCCGCCACACATCGCGATCTCGACCACCGCGGGCACCGGCTCGGAGACGTCGTGGGCCTACGTCATCACCGACACCACCACCGACCCGGACAACCCCCACAAGTACGTCGCGTTCGACGACGCCTCGGTGGCCACCCTGGCCGTCGACGACCCGGTGCTCTACTACGAGTGCCCGGTCGACTACACCGCGCAGTGCGGCTTCGACGTGCTCGCGCACGCCTCCGAGCCCTATGTGTCCCGGCTGAACTTCGAACCGTCACTGGGCAACGCGATCCGCGCGATCAAGCTGACCGCCGAGAACCTGCGTGAGGCCACCTGGAACGGCACCGACCTCAAGGGCCGCGAGGGCATGATGTACGCGCAGTACATCGCCGCGCAGGCGTTCAACTCCGGCGGCCTGGGCATCATCCACTCCATCTCGCACGCGGTCAGCGCGTTCTACGACACCCACCACGGCCTGAACAACGCGATCGCGCTGCCACGGGTGTGGGCGTTCAACATGCCGGTGGCCTACAAGCGGTTCGCCGACATCGCTGCGGCCATGGGGGTGGACACCTACGGCATGACCGACGTACAGGCCGCCGACGCCGCACTGGCCGCCGCGATCCGGTTGCTGCGCGACGTCAACATCATCGAGAAGTTCACCGACGTCAAGCAGGACAGCTACTCGAAGAACCGGCTGGGCCAGGGCCCCACCAAGTTCTACGAGAACGCTCCCGTGATCAAAGGCGACAAGGCCGACGTCGACCGCATCACCAACCACGTCCTCGGTGACGCCTGCACGCCGGGTAACGCCAAGGAGTGCACGTTCGACACCGTGCGCCCGGTGGTCGAGCACTGCATGAACGGCGACCTCGACGAGCTGCTGCCCTGACATGTTCTCGACTGTCGAGGAGGTGCGCGAGGCGCTCGCCGGCGAGGGATACATCGCCGACGAGCGCCTGGCCACCACCGTGTTCCTGCAGACCCGCCTGGACAAGCCGCTGCTGATCGAGGGGCCGGCCGGGGTCGGGAAGACCGAACTGGCCAAGGTCCTCGCCGCCGCCACCGGTCGGCGACTGCTGCGGCTGCAGTGCTACGAAGGTCAGGACGAGACCAAAGCACTCTACGAGTGGGACTACGGCAAGCAACTGCTCTACACCCAGATCCTGCGGGAGAAGATCGGCCAGATCGTCTCCGACGCCGCCGATCTCGGCGAAGCGGTGGAACGGATCGGCGCGCAGGAGAGCGTGTTCTTCTCCGACCGGTTCCTGGCCCCGCGCCCGCTGCTGGAGGCGGTGCGATCCGAGGAACCGGTCGTGCTGCTGGTCGACGAGATCGACCGGGCCGACGAGGCGCTGGAGGCGGTGCTGCTGGAATTGCTGGGCGAGTACCAGGTCTCGGTGCCCGAGATCGGCACCTTCACGGCCAAGCACGCGCCGTATGTGGTCCTGACTTCGAACAACACCCGGGACCTGGCGGCCGCGCTGAAGCGGCGCTGTCTGCACCTGTTCCTGGACTACCCGGCCGCCGAGCGCGAACTCGAGATCGTGCGGTCGAAGAAGACCGGACTGCCCGACGCGCTGGCCGCGCAGCTCGTCGACATCGTCCGCGGTCTGCGGGATCTGGAACTGCGCAAGTCGCCCAGTATCTCCGAAACCCTGGACTGGGCCCGCACTCTGGCCGTTCTCGGCGTCGACGAACTGTCCGCCCAGGTGCTCTCCGACACCGTCTCGGTCGTGGTCAAGTACGACAAGGACGTACGCAAGGCCCTCGACGCGCTGCCGCGCCTGGTGGACCCGAACGCCACGGTGCCGGCCTCGTTGCACAACGGTCATTCCCACGGTCATTCCCACGGTGGTCACTCCCACGACCACAGCCATGACGGTCACTCCCACGATCATGACGGTCACTCCCACGATCACGGGGATGACGATCACGGTGGTGACGGCCGGGCGGTGCGAGCCGCCAAGGACAAGCCGGGCCGATTCACCGACGGCTACTACGGCACCCCGAAGAAGGCCGGGCAGTCCGGGCCGACGGCGGCTCTGGGCCGCCGGCGGGCGCTGTAGCGATGCGGACCCCGTAGCGATGGAGGCGACCCTGCACCGATTCATCCGGCTGCTGCGGCTGGCCGGAGTGCGGGTGTCCATCCCTGAAGCGCTGGATGCGATGCGCTGCGCCGCCGAGCCCGGGGTGCTGTCGTCGCGGACGGTGCTGCGCACCGCGCTACGTGTGGCGCTGGTGAAGGACCATCGCGACGAGGCCGTGTTCGACGAGATCTTCGACGCGTTCTTCTCGTTGGTGCGTGTCGGCCCGGATGACCAGGGGCACGGTCACTCCCATGCTCACGACGATCTCGCCGACACCGGGGACCTGGAGTCGTTCACGCTCTCCGAAGAGCCCAGCGAGACACCGCAACCCGGCCACGAACACGGCAAGCCTGCCAGTATCCGGGACTACTTCAAGCAGGAGGACCTGGCCCAGCGCTACAACCTGCATCAGGAGGCCAACAAGATCGACCTGGCTGCGCTGACCGACGAGATCGCCTTCTCCAAGGACAGTCGCACCGGCAACGACGAGTCCTACCGCATGCAGCTCAGCACCGAGCGGCTGCGCGGCGCAGGCACCGCCGGCAGCCTGGCCACGGCGAGCGGGACCCCGGTCGACGCGGAGCTGTCCATCGCCGAACAGGAGGTGCTGTTGGGCTGGCTGGACGGCCAACTCGACGACGCGTCCGGCGACGAAACCGACGCCGCCGCGGTGCGGGCCCGGCTGGCCGGGGTGCTGGAGAACCTGCCGCAGGCCCTCAAACGTCACCTCGAGGCGCTGCTCGAGCTGGAGACCAGGATCGTCGAGACGACCGAGCGCCGGGAGGCAACCGTCGACCGTATCGCCGAGCGCGAACGCGCGGATCTGGAGGACTCACTGCGCAGGTTGGCGCGCACGCTGCACGGTGCCCTGACCCACCGGCACCGCGTCACCGCTGCAGGCAGGGTCGACTCCGGCCGGACCATGCGGCGCAACATGCGCTTCGACGGCGTGCCGTTCGTCCCGGTCACCACCCGGCGCGCCGAGGACCGGCCCCGGCTGGTGGTCCTCGCCGACGTCAGCCTGTCGGTGCGCGCGACCTCGCGGTTCACGCTGAGCCTGGTGCACGGGCTGCAGGACCTGTTCACCCAGGTGCGCTCGTTCGCGTTCGTCGACGAGATCGCCGAGACCACCGAGCTGTTTCGCGACCATGCCGGCGAGCGGGCGCTGGGGTTGATCTTCGGAGGTGACGTCGTCGATGTGGCGGCCAATTCCGACTACGGCGCCGTGTTCGGGGACTTTTTGGCCGAACACTCCTCGGCGGTGACCCGCCGCACGACCGTGTTGGTGCTCGGCGACGGCCGTAACAACGCCAAGGACCCGAACCTGGCGGCGTTCGAGGAGATCACCCGCCGCGCCCGCGAAACCGTCTGGCTGACCCCCGAACCGCGATACTCGTGGGGCCTGGGCAGCTGCGATCTGCCGGCGTACGCCGAATACTGCGACCGGGTGCGCGTGGTGGCCGACCTGACCGGTCTCGAGCGCGCGGCGCACGACTTCGCGGCCGAGGCGGTCGGGCGGTGAGGAAGGCGCACGCCACGAACCGCGTCGAGGCGACCAGACCGGGTCGTACCCTGGAGCATGCAATGTTGCCCGGGTCACATTCGGTGCGTCCGGGACGGGCAGGACGAGGCGAGACCGTGGCGAAGCTGGACATGAGAGGACCCACCTCGGCAGACACGCGTTACCCGACGCTGACGGCCGAAACCGATCGGGCCCACGCGGCGGTCGCTCCGCGGCTGCTGAAGTTCCACGCGCCGGAGATCGTGTTCGGCGTCGACTCGATGGCCGAGGCCGCGCATGCCGCGCTGCGCCTCGGTGCGCTGCGTCCCATGCTGGTGACCGACCCCGGGCTGATCGCGGCGGGCTGGGTCGACGAGATGGTCGCGCATCTGCGTGAGCAGGGTGTGCGGGCGGTCGTCTGGAACGACCTCACGCCCAACCCGAAAGATCACGAGATCGCCGCCGGCTATCAGCGTTACGCCGAGCAGGGCTGCGACGTGCTCGTGGCCGTCGGCGGCGGATCGGTCATCGACGCCGCCAAGGGAATTGCCATCCTGGCCGCCAACGGTGGCGACATCCTCGACTACGAGGGCGTCGACAAGGCGCAGGTGCCCATCCCGCCGCTGGTGGTGGTCCCCTCGACGTCGGGGACCGGGGCCGACGTGTCGCAGTTCTGCATCGTCACCGACACCACCCGCAACACCAAGATCACGATCCTGGGCCGCGCGCTGGTGCCCGACACCACCGTCATCGACCCTCGTCTGCTGACCACGATGCCGGATTGGCTCAACGCGGCCACCGGTCTGGACGCCCTCACGCACGGCATCGAGGCGTTCGTGTCGCTGGGCCACAACCAGCTGACCGACCACCATGCGCTGCGGGCCGTGCAGATGGTGACCGACAACCTGGTCTGCACCATGGAGCGGCCCGCCGAGATGTCGGCACGCGTGCTGATGGCCCAGGCTGCCCTCGAAGCCGGGCTGGCGTTCACCAACGCGATCCTCGGCGCCGCGCACGCGATGAGTCACCAGGTCGGGGGCCTGCTAGACCTGCCGCACGGGGTGATCAACGGGGTGTTGCTGCCGCACGTGGTGCGGTTCAACGCCGAAGCCGACCCGCAGCCCTACGCCGTCATCGCCACCTGCCTCGGGGTGGCCGATCCGCGGTCCCCGGCGGCCGAGGCCGCGTTGGCGCTCGCCGACCGCATCGATCGGCTGGCCCGCGACGTCGGGGTGCCGCGGGGGCTCGCCGCGCTCGGGGTGCGTCACGAAGACCTGCCGCGGCTGGCCCGCTCCGCGTTGCAGGACGCCTGCATGAGCACCAATCCGCGCCCCGCCGACGAAGAGCAGATGCGCGCGCTGTTCCAGGCGGCGATGTGACGCCCGCCGGGGCGGCCCCGTGACCGCCCCCGATCTGGCGCGGCTGACCGGGCTACGGTCGGGCAAGGGCAGCTTCTATCCCGAATTGCGGGTCACGGCTCAGCGTCTGCACCGCACGGTGACGGCGCTGGACACCATCTCGCGCGCGCTGGTGCGGACCACCGAAGGGCCGGAGAACCTGGTGCGCGCGGTCGCCGAGGCGGCCCGCGCCCACCTCGACGCGGAGTGGGTGCTGCTCGCCCTGGCCGACGGCGCGCTGCCCGAGGCCAGTGTCCGGCACCTCATCGTCGACTCGGACGGGGTGGTGTACGCCTTCGAAGGGCTCTCCGAAGCCCGCGACCCCGGTCCTCACCTGCCCGACGCGGTGCTCAACCGGCTCAACGACATCTTGCGCGGGCAACTCGCGCAGTTCCGCTCGCCGGTCATCGAGAGCCGGCACGCCCACGTGCCCATCGAGCTCGACGGAGACGTGATCGGCGCGTTCGCGGCGTGGACGCCCACGCGCCGCACCCTCGACGAGACCGACGCGGTGGTGATGCGCATCCTGGCCGGGCAGACCGCGGTGGCGTTGCAGAACTCGGCGCTGTTCACCAAGTCGCTGGCACTGCTGGCGCAGTCCGAGGCGCGCAACGCCGAGCTGCTGGCGACCCAGCGGGAACTCGGTGCCGCCCAACGCCATCAGGTGCTCGACTCCGAACGTCACCGCATCGCGCGCGAGCTGCACGACAGCGTCGCGCAGACCGTGCTGTCGGCAGGAATGCAGATCCAGGTGTGCCGCAGTGAGATCGACGGACTCACCGGCCGGGAGGATCTGGGGGAGCGGCTCGACCTGGCCAAGGACCTGACCCGCTCGGCGAGCGAGCAGCTGCGCTCGGCGATCTACGCGCTCAACCAGCCCGGCGACGACGCCCACCGGTCCAGCCTGGCCGAGATGCTGGCCCAGCTGGCCACCGTGCACATGCCCGAAGATCTGCGGGTGAGCCTGCGGGTCGTGGGTCCGCGCGTCGAACTGCCCGGTGAGGTCGAACACGCGCTGCTGCGCATCGCCGGGGAGGCACTGTTCAACACCGCCATGCACGGCAACGCCACCCGAGCCCAGCTGCGCCTGACCTACAGTGACCTCGGCGTCAGCCTGGCGATCGCCGACGACGGTACCGGCGACCCGGCCAAGATGCGGTTGATCCTGCAGCTGGCCGAGGCGACCGACGTCGACGGCCGGCACCGCGGCCTGGCCAACATGCGTGCCCGCGCCGGCGAGCACGGCGGCACATTCGAGGTCCACCGCGCCCGCATCGGCGGTGTCCGGGTGGTGGCCCGCATCCCCTATCCGCAGCCGGATCCAGAAGAAAGCCGCCACCCATGAGTGAGATTCGGCTGGTGCTCGTCGACGACCACGCGATCCTTCGTCAGGGGTTGCGCTCGGTCCTGGAACGCGCCGACGATCTGGTCGTCGTCGGCGAGGCCGCCTCCGAGGCGGAAGCCGAAGCGGTGGTGCGGTCCACCGCTCCAGACGTCGTGCTTCTCGACCTCAAGCTGTCGGCCGGCTCGGAGTTCGAGGGGCTGACGTTGTGCGCCAAGCTTTCCGCTGCCTACCCCGACCTGGGACTACTGGTGCTCACCACCTTCCTCGACGAGGACCTCGTCGTGCGGGCGGTGCACGCCGGCGCACGCGGCTACGTCGTCAAGGACGTCGACACCACCGAACTGGTCCGGGCCATCCGCGCGATCTCGGCGGGCGACAGTGCGTTCGACTCACGCAGTGCCGCAGCCGTGGTGCGCTCGATGTCCGGTCGCGCCGAGGCGCGCCAGCAGCTCACCGACCGCGAGCTGGAGGTGTTGCGTCTACTCGCGGCGGGCTTGTCCAACAACAAGATCGGCGAGAAGCTCTACATCTCGGCGACCACCGCCAAGTTCCACGTCAGCAACATCATGCGCAAGCTCGAGGTCAGCCGCCGGGCTGAGGCGGTGTATGCGGCCAGCAAGCGCGGCCTGATCTAGCGATCCAGGATCAGCCAGCCGCCGTGATGATCGTGGACACGCGCCGTCAACCCCGGATGCGCCGAGCAGGTGGCCGTCGCGAGAGCATGCAACGCAGCCGGATCGAACCGCTGCACATGGCCGTAACAGGCGCGCGGCTCGGCTTCGTAGGGGACGGCGACGATCACGCGGCGGCGGGCGAGTCGCACCGCCTCGTCCAGCACCGCGGTGATCGACGTGGTGGGCAGATGCTCGATCAGATGCAGCACGGTGACGGTGTCGGCGCACCCGTCGGGCAGCGGGACATCGGCGGCGTCACACACCAGCGTGTGCAGAGGCCGTCGCATCTCGGTACTCATCTCGGCCAGCAGGCGCATCACCGGCGCGCTGAGATCGGTGGCCAGCACGTCGAATCCCTGCTGTGTGAGCCGTAACGGGAAGAAGCCGAAACACGAACCGAGGTCGACCACCTGCCTGCCCCGCACCTGGCCCGCGGCGAAGGCATGGATCGGCGCGAACGCGGCGGTACCCTCCTCGAGGCGCGCGACGGAGTTGCGGTAGAACCGCGCCCACGAGGCAAGTCCCCCAACGACTGTCGAGCGCACGACACCGGTGAAGACCAACTCGAACTCGGCCTGCCCCCGCACCGCGCCGCTGTCGACCAGTTCGTCGGCCAACAAGACGGCCAGATCGTCGGACAGCTCGTCGGGGGTCAGGTCGTGGTCGACGAGCAGAACCTCCCCGTAGCGTTGCACGCAGAACCGCGTTGTGCACGTGGCAGTCTGGGCGGCGTGCCGGTGATGAGGATTCCGGCGGCGCCGCACCTGGACACCGGCGCAGCTCCACACGCCGTCCTCGCTGGGGGCGAGCGGGTCGAGCAGCGCGGTCGTCATAGTCCCCAACGCTATTGACCGATGACCTGGACGCGCGCGCTCCGAACGGGCGAAACGTTCAGCCCGTCCGGGCGGGCAGGTCCTGCCCGGTTGGCGAGTGCCCCGTGGGCACCGGGTGCCATAACGTCGAGGCACACCACGTCGGGAAGGAGCCGCCATGGAGCACGTCGACAACGAAGAGCCGGACGCCGAGATCGTCACCGAGACCCTGGTCGAGGAAGTGTCGATCGACGGAATGTGCGGGGTCTACTGAGATGGCTGCCACCGGTTGGTTCGAAACCGTCGCCGAAGCCCAGCGGCGTGCCCAGAAGCGGTTGCCGCCCAGTGTCTACAGCGCTCTGGTGGCCGGGTCGGAGAAAGGTGTCACGGTCGGTGACAACCTCTCGGCGTTCAGCGAACTGGGCTTCGCCCCACACGTCGCGGGCCTGTCCGCCAAGCGCGATATGGCGACCACAGTCATGGGCCAGTCACTGTCGATGCCCGTCCTCATGTCGCCCACAGGGGTACAGGCCGTGCACCCGGACGGTGAAGTGGCGGTGGCACGCGCGGCTGCGGCACGCGGCACCGCCATCGGTCTGTCCTCGTTCGCCAGCAAGTCCGTCGAGGAGGTCGCGGCGGCGAACCCGCAGACCTTCTTCCAGATGTACTGGACCGGCGGCCGGGATCGGCTGCTCGCTCGGATGGAACGGGCTCGGCGGGCCGGAGCGGTGGGTCTGATCATCACCACGGACTGGTCGTTCTCCAGCGGACGGGACTGGGGCAGCCCGGCGATCCCGGAGAAGATGGATCTGCGGGCGATGCTGCGCTTCGCGCCCGAGGGCCTGCGCCGGCCTCGCTGGCTCGTCGACTTCGCCAGGGCTGGAAAGGTTCCCGACCTGACCGCCCCCAACCTGGCCGACGGGGGTGAGGCGCCGACGTTCTTCGGAGCCTACGGCGAGTGGATGCAGACTCCGCTGCCGACCTGGGAGGACATCGGGTGGCTGCGGGAGCAGTGGGGCGGACCGTTCATGCTCAAGGGCGTGATGCGTGTCGACGACGCCAAGCGCGCCGTCGACGCCGGGGTCAGCGCCATCTCGGTCTCCAATCACGGCGGCAACAACCTCGACGGCACACCGGCACCCATCAGGGCATTGCCGGCGATCGCCGACGCGGTCGGTGATGAGATCGAGATCGTCCTCGACGGCGGGATCCGACGCGGCAGCGACGTCGTCAAGGCGGTCGCGCTGGGCGCGCGAGCGGTCATGATCGGCCGCGCCTATCTGTGGGGACTGGCCGCCGGTGGCCAGAGCGGCGTGGAGAACGTGCTCGACATCCTGCGCGGTGGAATCGATTCCGCGCTGCTGGGCCTGGGGCTGTCGTCGATCGACGAGCTCAGTGCCGCGGACCTCGTCGTTCCCGACGGCTTCCGCCGCGACCTCGGCGCCTGACGGCTACGCGGGTTTGTGGGCGGTGAGCAGGAACGCCGGCATCATCATCCGGCCCCGGTCGTCGCGTCCGTGTTCGGGCATCGAGAACTCCGGGATGTCGGGCATGTTCGCATGGATGAACGCCGGCCGGATCTCGTCGATCGACCAGTATCGGCCCACCGCGGCACGCAGCTCGTCCTCGTCGACACCGTTGGGCTTGGTCTCCATCTCGGCGGGGAACGCATCTTTGGCGAAGACGAGCACGTAATAGGTGGCCCCCGGCGCGGCTGCGCGGAACACCGCCTGCTGGTAGGCGTCCCGCGCCTCCACCGGCAGCGAGTGGAACAGCGTCGAGTCGATGATCGTGTCGAAGCGGTTGTCGAATCCGGTGAAGCTGGTGATGTCATCCTGCACGAACGTCGCGGTGGACAGTCCCCGCTCCTCGGCCGCACGGCGCGCGGCCGCCACGGCGGTGGGAGTCAGCTCGATACCGACGACGGTGAAACCCTGCGCCGCCAAGGCCAACGACAGCTCGGCGTAACCACACCCGGCGTCGAGCACTTCACCGCGTACCCGGCCGGCGGCGACCAATGCCGCCAGCTCCGGCTGCGGCTCGCCGATGTTCCACGGCGGCGCCCCCTCGAATCCGGGGCTCTCGCCGCGGTAGGCGCTGTCCCAGTCCATCACCTCTGAGCTCTCCGGTGCCATGAGACCAACCTACGCCGGCACCTCCCAGGTGTGCACCGGCTCGTTGCTGTGCATGCCCTGGCAGTACAGCCGCAGCATCTCGGCCAGCGCGTCGGGCCGGCTGAGCCCGCGGCCCTGCAGCGCTTCGACCGTCATGGACTGCCAGGCTGCGCCGTTGCGGCCGGACTTCGCGCGACCCTCGATGACGCCGAGGTAGCGGTCGCGGACCTCGGCGGCCACCTCCCACCTGCGCAGCCCCTCATCGGCCAGCGGGAGCAACTGACGCAGCACCAGCTCGTCGGGAGTCACCTCGCCGAGCTCGGGCCAGTACAGTCGCGCCTGCATGCCGTTCTGAGCCGCCTCCAGGAAATTGGCATGAGCCGCAGCAAAACTCATCTTCGTCCACAACGGCCGATCCTCTTCGGACAGCGCGCGCAGCGCCCCGTAGTAGAACGCCGAGTTGGCCATCATGTCCAACACGGTCGGCCCGGCCGGTAGGACGCGGTTCTCCACCCGCAGATGCGGCCTGCCCTCGACGACGTCGTAGACCGGACGGTTCCACCGGTAGATGGTGCCGTTGTGCAGACGCAACTCCGAGAGCTTGGGGGTGCGCCCGTCGGCCAGTTCGGCCACCGGGTCCTCGTCGGACATCTCCGGCAGCAGCGACGGGAAGTAGCGCACGTTCTCTTCGAACAGATCGAAGATCGACGTGATCCAGCGTTCACCGAACCACACCCGGGGGCGCACCCCCTGGGTCTTGAGCTCATCGGGTCGGGTGTCGGTGGCCTGGGCGAACAGCTCGATCCGGGTCTCGGCCCACAGGTGGTGACCGAAGAAGAACGGCGAGTTGGCCCCCAGCGCCAGTTGGGGCCCGGCCAGCACCTGCGCGGCGTTCCAGTTGTCGGCGAAGTCGGCGGGTGAGACCTGCAGGTGCAATTGCATGCTGGTGCAGGCTGATTCGGGGGCGATCGAGGCGGTCTGCAGGCTGAGCCGCTCCGGGCCCGCGATGTCGATCATGATGTCCTCGCCGCGCGCGGTGAAGATCGAGTCGTTGAGCGCCTGATAGCGCACCGACTCGCTCATCCAGCTGCCGGTGAGGTGTTCGGGCATCAACGTCGGCAGGATCCCGATCATCACGATGTGCGCGCCGTCCGTGCTGGCCTTGGCCTCGGCGGCGTTGAGGCTGGCCCGCACGTCGGCTTCCAGGTCCAACGCCGCCCGCCCGGGCAGCCGGCGCGGCGGCACGTTGAATTCGATGTTGTAGGCGCCCAATTCGGTCTGATAGGCCGGATCGGCGATCGCGGCCAGCACCTCGGAGTTGCTCATTGCCGGCTGATACTCCGCGTCGACCAGGTTGCATTCGATCTCCATGCCGGTCAGCGGCTTCTCGAAGTCGAAGCTGGACTTGGCGAGCATCGTCTCGAAGACGTCGAGGCACAGCTGAACCTTGCGCCGGTAGTCGCGCCGGTGCCCCGGTCCGAAGCTGGTGTGCTTGAGTTCCTCACCCACCCCGCCATTGTCGGGGAGGCGGGGACTTCGTGCGGGGTTGTGCCCAGATTCAGTGTGGCCGCGTCGCGAGCACCACCTGCGGGCTGAGCAGACCTCCGCGCAACGTCACCTCGATGGCGGGGTCGGCGTGCGCGGCCAGTGCCCTCAGTGCCGACGGACTGTAGGCGCGCAACGAACTGATGACGCCGTCGTGCACGAACGGCACCAGCGGTGCGAACGGCAGCATCGTGGCAAGCCGCAGCAGGTGCAGCGGCGCCGGCGGCCGCGGCAGGTCGACGATGAGCAGCCGGGTGGCCACCCGGGTGCCCTCGGCGAACACCCGGGCGGCTGCCTCGGGTGCCAGATGGTGGAACGACAGCACGAACACCGCCAGGTCGAACTCGCCGTCGCCGGCGTCCATGGCCGTGGCGTCCAGGGTCCGGACCGTCGCCCGGGGATGCTGGCCGAGCTCCCCGGCGGCGATCGTGCGCACGGATTCCTGGTCGACGTCGGTGACGGTCAACCGCGCCGTCGGATGCCAGTCGAGCAGCCGGCGGGACAGCTTGCCGTGTCCGGCCCCGAGTTCCAGGACGCGCGGATCGGCGACGTCGGCGACCTCGTCGAGCGCGATCTGGGCGAACCTGTCGTGGTTGCCGAACACCTCGCCGGTCCAGTCCAGGGCCCGGATCACGCTGCGCTTACGTGCCTCGTCCGCAACGTCGACGGGATCCCGGTCCAGGTACTCCGGTCGGTCGGTCTGCAGCAGTCGGTCCAGACACGAGGCGTCCGGCCCGCCGCGCGGCATCGCGGCGATGCTCCTGTCCACCGATGTGGTAACCATGGCCTCCATCATGACCGAGCGGTCAGCCGGCGGCATCCAGCTCGGCCTTGACATCGGCATCGAGGGTGATGTCGGCGACCGCGGTGTTCTCCTCCAGATGAGCCACCGACGACGTGCCCGGGATGAGCAGCACGTTGGGTGCCAACGACAGCGTCCAGGCCAGCGCGACCTGCGCCGGAGTCCGGCCGAGCCGGCCGGCTTCGCGGACGACGGCAGGGTGGCCGAGGACGGGGTTGTCGGCGGTGAAACCCGATCCCAGCGGAAAGAACGGCACGAACGCGATGCCGTGCTCCGTGCACAGGTCCAGGAGCGGCTGCGAGGTGCGGTCGACGAGGTTGTAGGCGTTCTGGACGCAGACGACCTCGGTGTGATCCAGGGCCATCCGCAGATGGTCGACGCTGACGCTGCTCAGTCCGATGCCGTCGATGAGCCCTTCGTCACGCGCGGCAACCATCGCCTCGAGCTGGCGGGGAAACAGCTCGGGATCGACGTCAGCGGGCGCGTTCGGGTCGCCACCGGAGAAGACCCGCAGATTCACCGCGGCGAGCCGGTCGACGCCGAGGGCGGAGAGGTTCTCCTCGATGCTGCGGCGCAGTTCATCGGGTTGCTGCGCGGCGACCCACCCGCCCTGCTCGTCGCGGGTGGCACCCACCTTGCTGACCAGCGTCAGGTTGGCCGGGTAGGGATGCAGGGCCTCACGGATCAGTTCGTTGGACACATTCGGCCCGTAGAACTGCGCGGTGTCGATGTGGTCGATTCCCAGCTCGATCGCCCGCCGCAGCACCGCGACGGCCTCGTCGTGGTCGCGCGGCGGACCGAAGACGCCGGGTCCGGGCAGCTGCATGGCGCCGAAGCCGACGCGACCGACCGTGTGGGTGCCGATGGTGAAGGTGTCCATATGGGATACCGACGCGGATCCGGCGCGTTTTAGTCCCCTCCCGGGGCTTTTCCGCGCCGGATCCGCCAGGTGCTTTAGTCCTCTCCGAGGCTCAGGTGCTTTAGTCCTCTCCGAGGACGCCATACACCTCGCGGCGGGCCTTGTTCACGATCGCCACGATGCGCTCCTGCTGGTCCTCGGACGCCGCGAACGCCGCCTGCCGGACCGCGCCGAGGAGCTGGGCCGCCGCGTTGCGCAGGTCGGCTTCCCCGGGCTCGATGTCGTCGGCGAGCCCGTGCCACGGGGGCGTCTCGACTTTGGCCGCAGCGGCTCGGCCCTCCTCGGTCAGCTCGAACAGCTTCCTGCTGCCCTCGCTGTCACCGGCGGCGATGAGGCCCTCGTCTTCGAGGAGCTGAAGCGTCGGGTACACCGAGCCGGGGCTGGGCTTCCACACGTTCTGGCTGCGTTCGGCGATCTCCTGGATCATCTCGTAGCCGTGCATCGGGCGCTCGGTCAGCAACGACAGAATCGCGGCACGAACGTCGCCGCGCTTGCCGCGCCGTCCGCCGCGGCGACCCCCACGGGGGCCCGGTCCGAAGCCGAAGCCGCCTCGAGGATCGAAGCCGAAGTCGAAGCCGCCTCGAGGATCGAAGCCGGCTCCTCGACCGCCTCGGAAGCCGGGGCCGAAGCCCGGACCCATGGCGTCGGAACCGGCGTGCTCGCGCAGGTGATCGCGAAACTCGCGGCGAGCCTGACGGTGCTGGTGGTGCAGTGCACGGCGGTCGATCGGACCGAAGCCGAAGCCGCCGGCGGGTGCGTTGAATGGGTGGTTCATCTCTGTGTTCCTCACGAACTCGGGGAAACGCACTGCGCGCTTCCGATGGCTCGACGATATATCGAAAAGTATCGCGATGCAACGATCCGGGGCTGGGTTGCGTCCGCGGAGGTCGCCCCGGCGTGGTCGTGGTCGAACGCGAGGGATGCCTCGCAGCCGTCATCGAGGCAGCGCAGCGCCTCCTCACCACTGGGGCAGCGCCGGGACGCCGCAACACCGATTCGGCGCTGCGGCAGTCGATCTCGATCTCGGGACGGTGTGGGGGCCGGGCCCGGTCGGGGCTACCGCTGCGGTTCGTTGCGGCGGTCGATGGCCTCGGCCAGCCAGCGCGCCCAGTCGGCTTCCATGGCCGCGGTGCGCAACCCGAACTCGAGCGCGGCGCGGGCGAAGAAGGCGGTGTCCGAGTCGCCCCACTCGACGGAGTCGCGGATGTGCTCGTAGCGGGCCAATGCATGGTCTGCGGAGTCGGCCATGCGGGTGACGTAGTTGCGCGCCTGGCTGGCAGGGATCTCGCCGAGCAGGAACACCCGCAGCACCTCGGGCCGGCGCACCGGCGTGTCGTCGTGCGGCCGGGTGATCCAGGCCAGCAGGTCGACCCGCCCCGATTCGGTGATGCCGTACTCCTTGCGCCCGCGCGGGCCGACGTTGGTGACCTCGATGAGCCCGTCGGCGGCGAGCTTGTTCAACTCACCGTAGAGCTGGCTCTGAGTCGCCGGCCATACGTTGGCCATCGACACCTCGAACCGTTTCAGCAGGTCGTATCCACTGCCGGGCTGCTGGGCCAACAGGCCGAGGGTGGCGTAGCGCAGGCTCACGGCCAGCATCGTACGGCGGGTCTGCCCAGCGAGAAGCACATTCCAGTATTGACATGTCAGCAGTGATATGTGAGTGTGGTAGACATCTCACAGGAGGTTGCAGACCATGACCGAAACCGCCACCGACCACGACGACCCGACGCTGTTCGGTACCGGGGACTTCTTCCAGCGCGGCAACTACGCCCCCGTCGCCGACGAGCTGACCGAATACGACCTGCCGGTCACCGGTACCATCCCGCCCGAATTGAGCGGGTGGTACCTGCGCAACGGACCGAACCCCCGCTCGTCGACAGGGCACTGGTTCACCGGCGACGGCATGATCCACGGCGTCCGGCTCGAAGCGGGGCAGGCCAAGTGGTACCGCAACCGCTGGGTGCGCACCGACAGCTTCGATGACCCCAGACCCTTCTACAACGCCGACGGAACCCGGAACCTCCGCGTCAGCGTGGCCAACACCCACGTGGTCAACCATGCCGGCAAGACGCTGGCGCTGGTGGAATCGTCGCTGCCCTACCAGATCACCGACGAACTCGAGACCGTCGGTGCGTATGACTTCGACGGCAAGCTCGTCGACGCGATGACCGCCCACCCGAAGATCTGTCCCGTCACCGGTGAACTGCACTTCTTCGGATACGGCAGCGTCTTCGCGCCGCATGTGACCTATCACCGCGCCGACGCGGACGGAAACCTGGTCATCGACCGTCCAGTCGACGTGCCCGCGCTGACGATGATGCACGACTTCGCGTTGACGGCGAACTTCGTGGTGTTCCTCGACCTGCCGATCGTGTTCGACGTCGACTTCGCCCGCAACGGAACAGGGGACATGCCCTACCGCTGGGACGACGGCTACGGGGCCCGGCTCGGTGTGCTGCGGCGCGACGACCCGTTCGGGGAGGTGCGCTGGTTCGACATCGATCCGTGCTACGTCTTCCACGTCGCCAACGCCCACGACGATGGCAACACCATTGTGTTACAGGCGGTCCGGTACCCGGAACTGTGGCGCGACGACGCCGGATTCGACGCCCAGGCAGTGATGTGGACGTGGACGATCGACATGCAGCGGGGCACCGTGTCGGAACGTCAGCACGACGACCGGGTCGTGGAATTCCCACGCATCGACGATCGTCTCGCGACGCTGCCGGCACGTTACGCGGTCACCGTCGGCGACGCCCGGCTGATCCGACACGACCTGCGCACCGGCAGCACCGTCGAACACCGATTCGGCACCGTCGACGCGCCCGGGGGGCCGGGAGAGGCGGTGTTCGTGCCGTCCACGGTGGGGCCCGCCGACGAGAGCAGCGGCTGGTATCTCGCCTACGTCTACGATCCCGCCCGCAACGGCAGCGACCTCGTCATCATCGATGCCTCCGACTTCACCGGCCCGCCGGTCGCCAGAATCTCGTTGCCGCAACGGGTTCCCTATGGTTTCCACGGGAACTGGATCGCGGACTGAGAGCTCAGGACGGTGGCGCGAAGCCGTCCGTGCGGGGCGGCGCGGGCGGCCCGGGTGGCGCGGGCGGCGATGGGGGCGCTGGTGACATCGGATATGACGGCGGGTAGACGGGGCCGGACCAGCCCGGGGGCGCGGACGGCTGCAGACGGATCATCTCGCGCCGGTGCCGCTCGGCGAGGACGGCGGCCAGCGCCATCGCCGGCGGGGTGCCCGCGGGTGGCGGGGGAGAGATTCGCGACAGGACATCCGAGCCGATCCGGTAGGCCATCTGATCGCGCACCTGGGGATGCAATTGCGGTGCCCGGGAAAGGAACTGCCGGGCCAGCTCGGCCTGCTCGCCGTCCAGCCCGGACAGCTCCAGCGTGGCCGCCCACCACGCCAGGTGTGGCGGCATGGTCGGTGGCGGCGAAAGACGCGGCGCCCGTTCGGTGATCACCAGCGTCCCGGCGAAGATGTCACCGATGCGTTTGCCTTTCGGCGAGATCAGGCTGCAGATGACGGCCGGTCCTCCGGTCAGCATCCAGATCTCGATCACCCCGGCCAACGCGCGGAACAGCGCCTGGCGGAACCGTTCCGGGCCACCGTCGTCGGAGACCACCCGAAGCCCCAGCGCCATCTTGCCCAAGGTCCTACCGCGGGTGGCGGTTTCGAAGATCACGGGATAGCCGACCAGTGCGAGCACGGTGAAGATGATCAGCACCGCGGCTGAGAACGCCGAATCGAACTGGGCCAACGTGGTCGCCCACAGCATCACACCGACGACGTAGAGCACGAAGATGACGACGATGTCGATGAGGATCGACAGTGCCCGCACCGGCAGCTGAGCGACCTGGACGTCGAGCACCACCGCGTCCCCGGTGACGACGGGCTGCTGCGAACCGACCATAACCGCTCACGCTACTAGCATGGCCGGCGTGGATGTCGACGCGTTCGTGATGGCCAACCGGGCGTCGTGGGATCGCCTCGAGCACCTCGTGAAGAAACGCCGCCGGCTCAGCGGCGCCGAGGTCGACGAGCTGGTCGAGCTCTATCAGCGGGTGTCGACCCATCTGTCCATCGTGCGGTCGTCGTCGTCGGATGCGGTGCTCGTGGGCCGGCTGTCGGGTCTGGTGGCGCGCGCCCGCTCGGTGGTGACCGGCGCCCATGCGCCGCTGCGGCAGGAGTTCATCCGGTTCTGGACGGTGTCCTTCCCGGTGGTCGCCTACCGGTCCTGGCGGTGGTGGCTGGGTTCGGCGGTCGGCTTCTTCGTGGTGGCGATCGTGATCGCCGCATGGATCGCGAACAACCCCGAGGTGCAAGCCGCCATCGCCACACCCGAAGAGATCGACCAGCTGGTCAACAACGACTTCGCCGCCTACTACAGCGAGAACCCGGCCGGCTCGTTCGCGCTGAGCGTCTGGGTGAACAACGCGTGGATCGCGGTGCAGTGCATCGCCTCGGCGATACTGCTGGGCATCCCGATTCCGTGGGTGCTGTACAACAACGCGCTGAATCTGGGCCTGAGCGCCGGCCTGATGTTCGGCGCGGGCAAGGGCGATGTGTTCCTGGGTCTGATCACCCCGCACGGGTTGATCGAGTTGACGGCGGTGTTCCTGGCCGCGGGCGCGGGAATGCGGCTGGGCTGGTCGGCCATCTCGCCCGGCGACCGGCCCCGGGGGCAGGTGCTGGCCGAGCAGGGCCGCGCGGTGATCGCCGTCGCCGTCGGCCTGGTGGCGGTGCTGGTGGTGGCCGGCCTCGTCGAGGCGTTCGTCTCGCCGTCCCCGCTGCCGACCGTCGCGCGTATCGCGATCGGCGTCGCGGTCGAGGCGGCGTTTCTGGGCTATGTCGTCTATTTCGGTGCGCGAGCGGCGCGCGCCGGGGAGACCGGCGACGTCGCCGACGCACCCGACGTGCTGCCTACTGGGTGACCTCGGCGGTACCGCTGCGGCGGGCCCCGATGAGTCGCACGGCGTAGATCACGGCGCTCACGCCGAACAGCGCGGCCGTCAACCACAGCCACCGCCCGAGGAAGGGTTCCTGGGTCTGCCCGGTGGCGGCCAGGTAGGTGCGCGAGCCCTGTTCGATGATGCCCGGCAGGAACATCAGCAGCGTCAATCCCGCCGCCAGCGCGGGAATCCGGATGTGGTTCACCACCGGCACGGCGGATCGGTGACCCGCACGCGGTCGGGTGACCCGCAGCAGCACCCGGTCGGCCAGCGCGTAGACCGGGAACAGCACCAGATCGTGCACGATGATCGCCGCAGCGAACCACACTGCGATCGACTGCCACCACGTCGTCGGATTCCACAGCGCGCTCACCCCGAGCGTGGCGATCACCGCGCCGAACAGGGCGAACCCGGCGATGAGCACCAGCAGGTGCAACGGGTGCGACCCGTAGACCGTGCGGAACCCGCCGGTGAGCGTGCTCACCGGGTGTCCGTCCGGAACTCGATGCCGCGCACCCACTTGGTGTTGTGCACGCCGGGTAGCGCAGGGACGATGATGCGCGCGGGGAAGCCGTGATCCAGCGACAGGTCGACGCCGTTGACCTGCAACGCCAGCAGCGAATCGGCATGACGCACCTGGTTGGCCTGCAGCCTGGCGCTGTTGAACGCGCCGAACCGTTCGATGGACGTCACCTGCGCCCATCCAGGTTCGGCCACCCCGGCCCGCTGCGCGAGGTCGCGCAGCCGCACGCCTGTCCACGTCTGCGTGGTCGACCATCCCTCGACGCAGGCGATCGGTAGTACCGCGGTGTGCTGGGGCATGGCGCTGAGCGCGGCGCGATCCAGCACGACCGGTTCCGCGCCGCCGGTGAGGGTGAGCCGCCAGCTGTCGCCGGTGTTCTGGGGGTTGATCCCGGCCGCGACCGCGGTCCGGTTGACCTGGAAGTCGTTGGGGCCGTCACCGAGGCTGCGGCCCCGCGGCAGCAGCAGCGCCGCGTGGCGGGTCCAGCCGCCGATGGTCTGACCGAGAGTGAGCACGGCGACCAGGGTCGCGCCCCCGCCGACGAGGGCCAGCGCGCCTCGCCTGCTCAGGGTCGCCGGTGCCGGGTCGGAGCTGACCAGCCCGTCCGGCTCGAGGGGCTCCGCGACCGTGTCCTCGCGACTGGTGCGCAGCACCTCGCGCATCGACCGTGACCGCAGACTCGACCACATCGTGGGCAGCTTGATGGCGACATGAACCACGAAGCCGGCGATGAACACCCAGGCGCCGTAGTAGTGCGCGGTGTAGAAGCTGAACCCGAAGATGTAGTCGTACTGGATGTTGAGCACCCCGGTGACGATCTCGAACAGGATGCCGCCGACCAGCATCAGCAGCGACACCCGCTCGAGGACCTGGGCGATCGAGCGCGACGGGGGCCAGACGAACAGCCGCGGAATCACCGACCACAGCTTCGCCAGCACCACCGGGATCAGGATCAACCCCAACCCGACGTGCAGACCCTGGTTGAGACGGTACAGCCAGGACGGGTCGGTGGGCCAGTCGAAGGTCGGCAGCTTCAGCCACCCGACATCGCCGGGGATGGCCTGCCCCAGTTGCGGCGCGTAGGCGATGTAGGACAGCAGCCCGGTGATCGTCACCACCGGCAGGGTCACCAGCAGCACCGCCCCGAACACCGATGTCAGCCACGGTCCGCGCAGCGGGCTGCGCCAGCGCTGCACTCGTTTCACTCCCGGCGGCGGATGGCGGTCCAGCGTGCGCCACGCCGCCTTCGGGAACCCGTAGCCGTCCCGGTCGTCGTCGGTCACGGCACCGCTGCGAGGTTGGCGACCACCCGCGTACCCAGCCGGTGCAGGCCGGCCAGGGTGAGGCCGGCCTGTTCGGCCAGCAGGGCGGCACTGTCGGCGCCGACCCGCGCCCAGGGGAACCACTCGCCGATCGCATCGGAGGATTCCAGCCTGATCCGGCTGGTCACCACGCCGGTGAGCGTCGGGTCGACCTCGACGAGGCAGCGTCCACCGCGGCGCAGCAAGTGCGCCGCGACGCCCAGGAGCCGCTGGGGGTCACCGCCCAACCCCACCGTCCCGTCGGCCAGCAGCACGGTCGCCCACTGACCCACCCCCGGCAGCGGTCCGAAGACATCACCGTGCAGAACCGGGGTGCCGCGCCCACGCGCCAGTCGTACCGCCGCGGCCGACTGGTCCACCCCCAGCGCCGGAACGCCGCGCCGGACCAGCCCGGCCACCAGGCGGGCGGGCCCGCAGCCCAGCTCGATCGTCGGCCCGTCACACATGGCGATCACCGCGGTGTCGAACGGCTCGTCGGCGCCGTGGCCGCCCAACCACTGGGCGACCGGCAGGTCGGACACCCCGCCGCGTGCGTCGCGGATCCAGCATCCTTCACCGCCCAGCGCCCGCTCGTAGAGCTGTCCCAGCATCGTCACCCCGCACTCGGTTCCGCAGCCCGCGGGTGCGCGCTGGGTGGGTCGCCGTCGACAGGCAGGCCACCTCAGTGATTCTGCAACAGTGCGACGCGTCCACGTGGAAATCTCAATACCCGGCAATTTCGTTCTCAAGCCGGGGCGGGGAACCGTCAGATTTCGTTAACCAACGACCTACAGGCGGCCCGCGGCCTTCATCGCGAGGTAGTGATCGGCCAGGGCGGGGGCGAGTTCGTCCGGTGGCGCGTCGACGACGTCGACACCGAGGCCACGCAGCCGCGCCGCCACCTCGCGGCGGTCGTTGCGGGCCCGCTCGGCGGCTGCGGCGTCGTAGACGGCCACCGCGTCGGAGCGTCCCGCGGCGAGGCTGTCGACCCGCGGGTCCGCCACCGCGGCCAGCATCACCCGGTGCTTGGCGGTGAGCTGCGGAATCACTCCGATCAGGCCCTCGTCGATCGCCGACGCGTTCAGGTCGGTCAGCAGCACCACCAGCGCGCTGCGTCGCTCGCGGCGCTGCACGGCGGCGACCATCGACCGCGCATCCGATTCGACCAGTGCGGGCTCCAACGGCGCCATCGCGTCGACCAGCTGGGCGAGCAACTCGGTGCGCGAGGCGTTGAGAACCCCGGCGCGGGTGACCCGATCGTGGGCGAGGAAGTCGACGTGGTCACCGGCGCGGGCCGCCAGCGCGGCAAGCAGCAACGCGGCGTCCATCGACCAGTCCAGTCGCGGCCAGCCGCTCAGATCGGCCCCGGTGGGGTCCACGCCGACGCGCCCGGCCGACGTTCTTCCGGTGTCCAGCACGATCACCACCCGGCGGTCCCGCTCGGGCCGCCATGTGCGCACCACCACGTCCGCGCGTCGAGCCGTCGCCCGCCAGTCGATCGAGCGGATGTCGTCCCCGACGACATATTCGCGCAGCGAATCGAATTCGGTGCCCTGGCCGCGGATCAGCACCGGCGTCATGCCTTCCAGTTCGCGCAGCCGGGCCAGCCGCGACGGCAGGTGCTTGCGGGACAGGAATGGAGGCAGGATCCGGATCCGCCACGGCACCCGGTGCGAACCCTGACGCCCGGCCAGGCCGAGCGGCCCTATCGAGCGCGCCGTGACCAGTGCGGACACCTGATCGCCGCGGCGCACCGGCTGCAGCCGGGTCTGCACCCGAACCTGTTGGCCGGCAGCGATGTTCACCGGATGTGTGCGCGGCTGCGCTCGCGCGCTGGGGGCCCAGGCGTCGCGCACCACTCCGCGAAAGCGCCGCCGCCCCCGATTCGTGAGGCTCAGGGTGGTTTCGACCGGCTGACCCAGTCGTGCGGATTGTGCTCCGTCCCTGACCAGTTCGAGCTTGCGAGGGCTGCCCGCCAGGAGGGCGTCGGCCACGACGGCGACGGTCAGCGCGGCCAGCGTCACGCCGAACACCAGAGCCGGGCGTGACGACAGCGTGATCGGCACCGCGCACAGCAGTGCGATCAGCCCGACCCGTCCGGTGAGAACCACGGATCTAACGTGGCACCGGCACGGCGGCCAGGATGCCGTCGATGACCCCGTCGGCGCTCGCGCCCTCCAGCTCGGCCTCGGGGCGCAGCGCCACCCGGTGGCGCAGCGTCGACCTGGCCATGGCCTTGACGTCGTCGGGAGTGACGTAGTTGCGCCCGGACAACCAGGCCCAGGACCGCGACGTCGACAGCAGCGCGGTGGCGCCGCGTGGCGATACGCCGAGTTGCAGGGACGGCGAATGGCGTGTGGCGGCGACGATGTCGACGATGTAGCCGAGGACCTCGTCGCCGACCAGCACCTGCTTGACCGCTTCGCGGCCTGCGGCCAGCTCGGCCGGCCCGGCGACCGGGCGCACCGAGGACAGGTCGCGCGGGTCGAAGCCGCGCGCGTGCCGCTGCAGGATCGCGATCTCTTGCTCGCGGGGCGGCAGACCGACGTTGAGTTTGAGCAGGAACCGGTCCAGCTGTGCCTCGGGAAGCTGGTAGGTGCCCTCGTACTCGATCGGGTTCTGGGTGGCGGCGACGATGAACGGATCGGGCAATGTCCGCGGCTGTCCCTCGACGCTGACCTGACGTTCCTCCATCGCCTCCAGCAGGGCGGCCTGCGTCTTGGGCGGGGTGCGGTTGATCTCGTCGGCCAGCATCAGGTTGGTGAACACCGGTCCCGCGCGGAACTCGAACTCAGCGGTGCGGGTGTCATAGACCAGAGACCCGGTGACGTCACCCGGCATCAGGTCCGGGGTGAACTGAACCCGCTTGAACTCCAGCTGCAGAGCCGCGGCCAGCGTGCGCACCAGCAGCGTCTTCGCCACCCCGGGCACACCCTCGAGCAGCACGTGGCCGCGGCACAGCAGCGCGATCACCAGGCCGCTGACGACGGCGTCCTGGCCCACGACCACCTTGGCGATCTCGGCGCGTAGCGCCATCAGTGCGGTGCGGGCATCCTCGTGCGGGGCGGGTTGTGTCACGAACGTGCGACCTGCCTTTCGATGTCGTCGAGCGCGCCGGCCAGGCCCACCAACTCGTCGTCGGTGACCGGTGGCGGTCCGTAGAGAGTACGGGCCACGTGGTGCGGATCCAGCCCGCACCGCTGGTGCACCGCGTGGGCGACGGAATCGGGCGACGCCGCCGGCCCGAGTCCCAGCCGCGGCAGCATCCTGTGCAGCGTCGCTGTGCGCAGCGCCTCGGCGGAACGATCGCGGGCCCGGTGCGCGCGGTACATGCGCCCGCGGCCCTCCACGGTTTCCGACGCGCGCACCACCACGGGCAGCTGCTCGGCGACCAGCGGACCGACGCGGCGGATCTTCCACAGCGCCAGCAGTGCCACCACCAGCACCAACTGGAAGACCAGCCAACCAACCTGCTCTGGAACGAGGTCGGAAAGTGTTGCGTCCCCGCCGAAATCGTCGAACTGGGCGAACTGCGGCGCATACCAGATCGCCCGCTGCCGGGTGCCGGCGAGGTTCATGGCCAACGCGGCGTTGCCTTCCTGCAGCAATCCGCCGTTGGCCATGACGTGGGCGCTGCCCACTGCGGTGACGGTGCGCTCGCCGACCGTGTAGCGGGCCAGCGCCCCGTCGTAGCACCGGGTCACCGGCACCGCGCCCGCAGCGTCGAAGGTGTCGGCGCCGTCGAACCGCACCGCACCGGCCCGGGTGGCCTCCCGCAGGTCGCAGTCCGGCCGCAGACCGCCGAAATCGGTGGGCTCGCCCGCGTCGAGTCGGGGCGCCAGCGCTTCCCGGGTGGCGCCCGAGGGTTGCACCAGCAGGCGATCACCCGGAAGGGCGGCCAGCCGGCCCAGCAGTTCCTCGCCGTGGAGGTCAGGGGTCTGCGCCACGATCAGCAAGGTGTCCGGCCGCGCCGCGCGCTCCACGCTGGCGAGGTCGGCCGCTTCGACGACGGTGACGCCGCGGTCGCGCAGCAACGCGACCAGGGCGTGCGCACCGTCCTCGGCGGTCGAGTCAGGATCCATCGGGCCACCGGAGCGCGGCCCGGACAGGTAGGCGCCGGCGACAGCGACCGCGACGATGACCACGACGGCCACCAGTACCCAGCGCACGCCGCGCCACCGTGCGGTCATGGTCGGGCCGACCGCCGTCGACGTGGGCGTCATCGCACCTCGGCCCAGCTCGGCGCGACGGGCTGCTGAGGCGACCCCGGGCCGGAGGTCGCCCGGTCGCCGAGCCTGCCGTCAAGCGCCACGACCTGTCGGTAGCTCGCCTCGGTGCCGGGTCGCTCACCGTAGGTCACGTCGTTGAACGTCGTTGCGGCCAAACCCAGTTCGTCGGCGAGTGTGGGCAACGCGCGCCCGGCCACGCGGGCGAGCTCGGTGGCGGTGCGGCCGGGGACGCGGTCGAGAATTCCGTCTTCCTCGAGTTGGCGGGCGACGGCGCGGACGCGGTGCCGGATGGCGGGCGCCCACTGCTGTGAGGAGGCGAACGTCTCGGCGGTCGTGCGGTGCTCGGCGGCGCTGAGCTCGTGGTCGTCGAACAGGGTGACCGTTGCCGACCGGCTGGTCTTCATCGCACGGCGGGCGATGCGCACCGCGACGATGACCGCGATCACCACCAGCAGCACCAGCACCGCCACGGTGAACCAGCCGCCCGGCAGCTCGGCCCCGTAGGTCACGGCCCGGTAGAGCAGGTCTTCGATCCAGCTCATGATCTGATCACCGAGGGAGGGCTTGGGATAGATCGCCTTGGCGAGCTCGCTCTGGGCGGCGTCGTGCGCCGCATCACGGTCGATGTCGATCTGGGCCACGTCAGCGCGGGCCGGTCAGCCACAGGTCGTCGGTGGACTCCGGCGCGGCCCCGGGGCCCGCGGCGGCACCGGTCTGCAACACCAGGTCGAACGCTTCGGCTCGGATCCTGCGGTCGGTGTACTGCAGCACGATCACCCCGGCACTGAACGGTCCGGTGATGATCTGGCCGACCACAGCGCCCACCGACAGCATCACCAGAGCGAGGATCTCGGTGGCCAGCGCCGCCGAGGCGCCCAGCATGAGCTGCCCGCCGATGGTGAACGGGATCGCGACCGCCGCCGCCACCAGTTGCGCCACCAGCACCGCGAGCAGCCGGATGCCGAGGACCCGCCAGAAATCGCCCTTGATCAGGCTGAACGAGCGTTTGATGGCCGAGATGATGTCCCGGCGCTCGAGCACGATCGCCGACGGCGTGAACGCCAGCATCACGGCGAGGTAGACCAACCCGATGATCAGGGCGAACACCAGCGGCGCGCCGATGAAGAACGCGGCCCACCCGTTCCCGGCGACCGCCACGCCGACGATGATCCCGACCACGACCCCGATCAGCAGCAGTGCGCCGAGCGCCTGCAGCACGGTGAAGGCGATCAGCGCCCACAGTCGCGGCCGCAACCGGCGCCACGCCTCGCCGATGGTGATGCCGGCACCGAAGATCGACCGGCCGATGACCACGGTGAGCAGGCCGCTGAGCAGGATCGTCGAGAGCGCGGTGGTCAGCGACGAGCCCAGGCTGGAGGCGATCCAGCTGACCATCGCCCCGGTGGAGGGGTCGTCCCCGTCCAGAGACTGCGTCAGGTCGCCGCTGAAGGCGAACGGCCACAGCGACAACAGCAGCGCGATGACCTGCGCCACCACCACCACGATCGTCGTCAGACCCAGCGTGGCCTTGGGATTCGCGCGGATGTAGGCGACTGCACCGTTGAACATGTCCGACAGGGTCAGCGGTCGCAGCGGAACGACGCCCGGTTTGAGTACCGGCGGTCCGTAGCCGGGAGGTGGCCCGTAACCCGGCGGTGGGCCGTAGCCAGGCGGTGGTCCGTAACCCGGGGGTGGTCCGTAACCCGGTGGCGGTCCGTACCCGGGCGGCGGGGCGTAGCCCGGGGGTGGACCGTACCCGGGCGGTGGGCCCTGAGGTGAGCCGTAGCCGCCGGCGTCATGGGTCATGATCACCATCTTGTCGACGCCGGCAACGATTGACAACGTCGACACCGTCCGCGCAGCGACGGGCAGCCACCGTTTTGGTGTTGGTCAACGGGGTACCCCGCTGCGCATGACCCGATTCGGCTACACCCTGATGACTGAGCAGAGTGGACCCAAAGACCTTGTCCGTTATGCCGTTTCGGCTGAACAGGCCGGATTCGACTTCGAGGTGAGCAGCGACCACTACTTTCCGTGGCTCTCCTCGCAGGGCCACGCGTGCTACGCCTGGTCCATGTTGGGTGCCGTCGCCCACGCCACCGAGCGCGTCGAGTTGATGACCTACATCACCTGCCCGACCATGCGCTACCACCCCGCCGTCGTCGCGCAGAAGGCGGCCACGATGCAAATCCTCGCCGACGGCCGGTTCACCCTCGGCGTGGGCAGCGGGGAGAACCTCAACGAGCACGTCGTGGGTCACCGCTGGCCGACCGTGGCGCGCCGACAGGAAATGCTGGCCGAAGCGATCCGGATCATCCGGGAGCTGCTCACCGGTGAGCTCGTCGACTGGAAGGGCGACTACTTCGAGGTCGACTCCGCGCGGATCTGGGACGTGCCCGAGGTTCCGGTGGCCATCGCGGCCGCGGTGTCCGGTGAGCGCTCGGTGGAGCAGTTCACTGCGCTGGCCGACCACCTCATCACCACCGAACCGGACAAGGAGCTCGTCACCGGGTGGCATGACCGGCGTCGCGCGACCGGACTGCCCGAAGATTCCCGGGTGATCGGCCAGATCCCCGTCTGCTGGGATCCCGACCGCGACGCCGCCGTCACGCGCGCGCACGACCAGTTCCGCTGGTTCTCCGGCGGGTGGGCCGTCAACGCCGACATCCCCACGACGGCGGGCTTCGCCGCGGCGACCCAGTACGTCCGGCCCGAGGACGTCGCCGAGTCCATTCCGTGCGGACCCGATCTCGACGGAATCGTCGAGGCAGTGCGCGCGTACTGGGAGGCTGGGTTCACCGACATTGCGCTCGTCCAGATCGGTGACGAGAATCAGGACCTGTTCCTCAAGGAGGCGGCGGGTCCGCTGCTGGACAAGCTCCGCGACGCTTCACGCTGAAAGGAGGCTCGATGACTCGAGGAAAAGGGATCTACGACGACGAAGAGGGCTCCGCTGCGTCGCGCGCCAAGCGCGAAGCCGAGGAAGAGGGCAAGCACCGCGAAGACACCCCCGACGTCGATAAGGACGCCGGCGAGCCGACGGCCTGACTTCTAGCGGGTGCTGACCGGGTCGCCGCTGCGCTTGGTCTCCAGGCGGTGCCACGTCCACCAGAACAGCAGGGCCGCCCCGATCGAGCCCGCGGCGGCCAGCCATTGCGAACCCAGGAACAGGTGCCACTCGGCGGGCCGGTCGTTGAGATGAGCCGAGGCCGCGTTGAGCACCTGCACCAGTCCGAGGGTCAGGCTCGCCGCGCCGACCGCACCGACGAGAACGACGAACACCGTGCGCAACGTGAACCGCGCGGCGCTCGGTGAGATCACCGCCCGGATCCGGCCGGTGCGCGCCAGGAAGTGCGACGCCGCGCACGCCACGACGAGGGCGACGGCGTCGGCGGCCAGCGTGTCGGAGAGTCGGTGCGCCCTGATGATGACGGTGTAGGCGCCGATTCCCACCGCCCACGTCAGCGTCACGAACATCGCCACCCCGCGGAACCGGTACGGCATCACGATCAATGTCGCGAACAACAGCGACATCGCCGCGGTGGTGTGACCGCTGGGCAGGGTGTTGTCGGCGAACGTGCCGTTGATGGAGACGAGGTCGGGGCGCGACAGCACGTGGTACTTCAGCACTTGGGTGACGGCCTGCCCGCCGAGGATCACGCCGACGCCGGCGACGGCCAGCCACACCTGTCGGCGCAGCAACCCGATCAGGCCGACGAGGAACGCCGCGGCCAGCTGTGAGGTGACCGTGATGGTGTGGAACATGTCCAGCGCGGTCTGGCGGAGGTCGGCGTCGACCTGGGTGGCGCCGCGCAGCGCGGCGTCCTCGAGGCGCTGCCCGGTCCGCGTGTGGACGGCCAGCAGGTAGACCGCCACGCCGAACAACAGCGCGCCGATCAACACCGCGGTCCAGCGGTGCCGGGCGCGGCGCAGGCGCTGATCGCCGTCGAGCGCCACCCGCCTGTCGATCCTCGTTGCCACGCAAAGCCCCCGTTCTGCATTCGTTCCGACATGGCACGGATGACGCCCCCAGCGTTGCACCGAGCCTACCGTCGGCGCACGGACGACCAGTCGGTGAAGACGCCGCGTGGGCGACGCAGAATGGCATGTATGACGTTCAGGCCGAGTCTTGCTACGGCGATTTCCGCTGAACACACAGGGACCATCGCGGTGGTCGATCTGGAGACGGCCTGCGAACTCTACGGACGGAACGCACTGCCGTATCCGCTCGGCCGCCGCCGACCGGTCGGATCTGTCTGGCTCGTCACCAGGCAGGTGCGACCGATCGCTCAGCGGCTCGCCGATGGCGACCTCTACCGCGTTCGAGCATGGGTGGAAGCGCTTGTGCGAGCCCATGTCTGCGTCGAATGCCGGGTGCGCCAACTCGGCCAGGACGATCTACGTCTGCATGCGGTTCGCGCGGGCGCGCTCGGGTTCGTCGCGGCCCAAGGAATCGACTCTGACGGGGTCGACGTCGTCGACGTGTTCGCGGTGGCGCCGAGCGCGTTGGCTGCCGTGATCACAGAATCGGTCGGGCTGATCGGCGCAGGTGCGCACCCCCGGATTGCGGTGGCGCGAGGCGGGAACCACCTTCCAGAGCCGCCGGAATCCATCGAGGAGCACGACGACCTCGGCTTCCCGCTGCCGCCGACCGATGTCGACGAGCCGGCCATCTCTGTGGTCGATATCCAGGACGTCACGGCCAGCGGCACGGTGCAGACGCGCTACGAGCCGGCGCGGTGGTGGGGAACTGATCCGCAGCGGAGAATCCTGCAGTGGGTGAACGTCAGCGGCGACGGGGACTACCTATATGCGGCCGATGCCGGATACGCCGAGCCCGTCACTGCAGACATGTTGCGCGGCTTCATTGAGGGATTCATCGCCGACGACATGGAGACGGCGCGCAGGGGTCGTGGCCCGATGTCGGGATAGGAAGCTCGGCGCCAACCGGGTAGTGATCCTCCAGAGATGTTCTTTGTCAATGTCATTCGACGGTGAACTTTTGGTCATCAAACCGTTGCAGGCCACGACCGTCGACGAGTTCGTCACGGTATTCGGGGTGCTGCCAATAGAACCGCACCCAATCCCGAAGCGCTTCGCTGTTGTCGGTGACACAATCCGAAAGAAGGGTGGCACTTCTGCCCTCGGGCAACGCCAGCACGACCAGTTCCCGCCCGCGGAGTTTGCGCCGCAACGGATGGTCCTGAATCTGTTCGATGTCCTCCCAGTTGGCGCGCCGAAAGGCCAGCCACGGGCCGTTCCACACTTCGCAACGATCTGGGGTCAAGCGCAGGTAGCAGTCGCCGCCGTGAGCGATCATTCGCCACAGCGTTGCAACACCTGTCACCAGGATGAAGACCATCATCCACGGCGTAGATGAGCGGTAGGTAGGAATGTCGACATAACCGAACGGCGCGAAGGTGACAAAGAGCCCGGCTGCGAGCACGGCGGAACCCATCCAAAAGAGTGAGAGTACGTCAAACAGCTTGCGTGGCCGAATGGTGGTGCCCTCTGAGGAGAAGTCACCCCGTGGGTCGGCCATGAACCGCATGACCGCCCACTGGGCGGAAAAGCCGAAGGCGGCCAAGGCGAAAATCGATGCGATCGCTCCTGAAAGAGCTCCTCCATCAACGATCTTCGCGAGACCCCACCAGAGAAAAAAGACTCCGCAGGCAGGGACGAGGACGAACGCTGCGAAGTTGCTGACTGATTTCATCGCGAGCAGAACTGATTTCCCAAGAAGGTACCGAGAGCGCCGACACCCTGCGATCCCGCGATGGAGATGAAACCGGCGCCGATCCATCCCACTCCGGGGAATGCCAAAGGCGCGAAACCTCCCACGACCGAGCCGGCTCCGGTATAGGTGTCGACACATCTCTCGAAGGCACTCTGGGCGCCGGCGACGTTGAACAACATCTCGGCCACGCCCACGGCGGGTCCGGCGAATTTCGCACCGACGCCGACCCCTTTGAGAGCATCCGCACTCAGCCTAGGGACGGACCCACCCTGGTCGACATATCGCTCGAATCCGGTCAGAGCGCCGCCCGCGATCGCCGTAGGAGGGTTGCTGAGAATCTCGATGGGGATGTCGCCTTCGCGACCGTCTGGTGTGTAGACCTTGGCTTCGACTCTGCCGTTGGGCCACTGATGCCTTTCCAGGAGTGTGCCGTCCGCGAGTCGCGTACTGGTCGTCGTGGCACCTCGAAGCGAGTACGTCGTCGTGTCCTTCCACGTGACAGTGCTGGTCTGGGACAAGAAGTTGCCATCTTTGTCGTAATGGGTGACCCGCAGGGTGGGGCCACGGTCCCACTGGTATTCGTTGTCTTCGGTCACCACTTGTTTACTGCCATCCTGCATGGTGTGCGTGGTGGTTGTGATGTCACCGTCTACTTCAATGCTGGTGTCCCTGATCGTTCGTGACATGTCGATGTCACGGAGCATTGCCTGCTGCATCAGTCCGGCCGCCCCCGCCGGGTTTGGCACCTCGTCGCCGGGTTGCTGAAGTCCGGGCGTCAAGTTGTCCCAGCCCGTCGGGTCAGGGGGGTCGTATCCGTGTGCGGTGGCTGCCGCGGTCACCGCTGCGGCGGTGGCGTCGTCCGCGCGGCCGACCGCCAACAGTAGTGCGTTGACAGTGACCTGCTCTGCTTGTGCGCGCCGTTCCAGGGCAGCGGCCTGTTCGGCGGTCATGGCGGCGCCGGTAATCAGGACCACCCATTGATCGCTGACGTGCAGCTGGCCGCCCATGTCGATCTCGTCGGCCTTGTCCAGCAGCGCTGTCCGGGCTGCGCCGATGGTGCCGGCGCCGTCGCGCAGGGCAGCGCCGACATCGCGTGTGTACGCCGCGAATGCGTTGGCTTGGTCTTGTGCTCGATCGAACATTCTGGTGGCCGCGGTGTGTGCATCACCCGACCACGCCCTGGTCTCGGGCATGGTGTCGATGTTGTCGCTCATCGTGGTGACCGCATCGGCGACCGCTCGGCCGCTGTCCTGGATCGACTGTCCGGTGAAGGCCAGAGAGTCGGGGTTCCAGCGCTCCAATCGGGAACGAGAAGGCAGCACGGGTCAGAAGATCCCCTCGAAGCTGCCGGCAAGGTCCGAGTCGGTCACCTCGTAGCTGTTGCCCGCCCCGCGCACTGCGACGCCAATGTCGTCGACGTGGGTGGCGATCTGGTCGGCGATCTCCATGACGTGGGCGCCGACAAGTCGCGCCGCCCACTGAGTGGTGGATCCGTCCAGTCCGTCGGCTGCGGTGGCCACCTTGGTCCCGACGTGGGCTTCGCGGATCAGCGCCGACGCGAGGTCGACCTGGCCGGCGAACGCGCGCAGCACCTCTGGATCGACCTCCACAGCGCCCACGTTAGTGGAGCCCCGTGAGCCGGCTATGCACCAATTTCCAACGCGGCACCCGGCTCACAGCAGCAGGAAAGCCCCGACCAGAAGAACCGGTCAGGGCCTCTCACCTGCAGACACACGAGTCGGGGTGGCGGGATTCGAACCCACGACCTCTTCGTCCCGAACGAAGCGCGCTACCAAGCTGCGCCACACCCCGCGTGAAGCCTCGACAGCGTATCGCACTGCCCGAGGTTGAAGCCAAACGCGTATCACCGACGCCGACACGCCGCGGGAAGGAACGGGGCTGTCGGTGGCGTTGTGCACACTGACAAACACGAACCAAAGAAACGAGGTGTGCCATGACCGGGCTGGGCGCATCGCTGTACCTGGGCTTCTTCGCACTGGCTGCACTGTGGCTGTACCTGACCTCCGACGGACCGCTGACCCGCGGCTCGCGTGATCAGAGCCAGCGGCCGGACCGCTCGAACTCGGCCAGCACCGCCGCCGACTCCGACGGGTCGAGTCCGTGGCTGGTCAGCCACTCGGCGCAGAAGTAGGTCTCGGTGTAGCGGTCCCCGCTGTCGGCCAGCAGCGTGACCACTGATCCGCTGCAGCCCGTTGCGGCCATCTCGGCCAGCAGGCCGAACGCGCCCCAGATGTTGGTGCCCGTGGACGGGCCGACCCGGCGGTTCAGCACCCGGCTGACATGGTGGGCCGCCGCCACCGAACCCGCGTCGGGCACCGTCATCATCCGGTCGACCACCTCGGGGAGAAACGACGGCTCGACGCGCGGCCGCCCGATCCCTTCGATCCGCGACGACATGCCGGTCACGACATTGCGGTCACCGGAGGCATAGGCGGGGAAGAACGCCGAATTCTCCGGGTCCACCACGCACAACCGGGTGGGATGGCGACGGTACCGGATGTAGCGCCCGATCGTCGCGCTCGTCCCGCCGGTGCCCGCGCCGACGACTATCCACTCCGGCACGGGGTGGGTCTCCTGACCGAGTTGCTCGTAGATCGACTCGGCGATGTTGTTGTTGCCCCGCCAGTCGGTGGCGCGCTCAGCGTTGGTGAACTGGTCCAGGTAGTGGCCGCCGGTCTGATCGGCCAACCGTTGCGCCTCGTCATACACCTGAGCCGCCTCGGTGACGAAATGGCAACGCCCGCCCTGCGATTCGATCAAGGCGATCTTGGCTGCGCTGGTGGACTCGGGCATCACCGCGATGAACGGCACCCCGATCAGCTCCGCGAAGTAGGCCTCCGACACCGCCGTCGACCCCGAGGAGGCCTCGATGACGGTGGTGTCCTCGCTGATCCATCCGTTGCACAGCCCGTACAGGAACAGCGACCGCGCCAACCGGTGTTTGAGGCTGCCGGTGATGTGCGTCGATTCGTCCTTCAGGTACAGCGCCAGGTCGGCGTCGGCGGCCCAGCGCGCCGGCAGCGGGTAACGCAGCAGATGGGTGTCAGCGCTGCGCCGCGCGTCGGCCTCGATCAGCCGGACCGCATTGTCCACCCACGCCCGGGACTGGCGGCAGGCCGACGCGGCCGGTCGGCTCACCGTGCGGAGACGGTCGGATGCGACTGTCCCTCCCGCGTCTGGATGTCCGATCCGCCGGTGGGAGCCGCGACCAAGGTGAGCAGCGTCGCCTCGGGCCGGCAGCAGAACCGCAACGGGGCGAACGGGGACGTGCCGATTCCCGCCGACACGTGCAGCTGGGTGCGTGCCCCCCAGCGCGACGGACCCTTGGCCCGGGAGCGGTCGAGTTCACAGTTGGTGACGATGGCGCCGTAGAACGGCAGGCACAGCTGCCCGCCGTGGGTGTGACCGGCCATCACGAGTTGATAGCCGTCGGTGGCGAACTGGTCCAGCACGCGTGGCTCGGGGGAGTGCGTCAACCCCAGCGTCAGGTTCGCCGCCGCGTTCGCCGGCCCGGCGATGGTGGGGTAGCGGTCACGCTTGAGGTGCGGATCGTCGACGCCGGCGGCCGCGATGTGCAGGCCGGCGACCTCGAACTCGCGCCGTGTGTGGGTCATGTCCAGCCAGCCGCGTTCGGTGAACGCCGCCCGCAGGTCCTGCCACGGCAGCGGCTCGCCGTGTATGCGGTGGTTGGGGTTGGTCAGGTAGTTCGCCGGATTCTTCAGCTTGGGAGCGAAGTAGTCGTTGCTGCCGAACACGAACACCCCGGGCACCGACAACAGGTCGCCGAGCGCCTGCACGACGGCGGGCACCGCCTTGGGGTGCGCCAGGTTGTCACCGGTGTTGACCACCAGGTCGGGATCCCAGCCGGCCAGCTCCCGCAGCCAGGCCTGCTTGCGGCGCTGCGTCGGACGCATGTGGATGTCGCTGATGTGCAGCACCTTCAGCGGCGAGGACCCCGGCGTCAACACCGGCATGGTGGCCTGCCGGACCACGAACGCGTTGCGCTCGATCAGCGAGGCGTAGCCGATTCCGGCCACCAGCGTGCCGACGGAGGCCGCAGCAGAGGTCTTCAGAAGCGATCCCGGTGAAGCAGAAGGCATGTACGCAGCCTAGCGCCACCGCTGACCGGACACAGGTCGTCGGGCGCGTCGAACGGGTCAGCCCGGCGGTGGTGGCGGTGGGGGTGGCGCCGGCGGTGGCGGTGCACCGAGCACCGGCACCGTGATCGGCGGAAGGCCCGGGATCTCGATCACCGTCTGCCCGACCGGCGGCGGTGGTCCGCCCCCCGGCGGCGCCGCACCGGGTGGTGGTGGCGGCGGGGCCGGGGCGATGCCGTTGGACACCTGGATCGTGACGATCGAGCCGGGCACCGTCTGACCGCTCGGCGACGTGCCGACGACCGCACCCTGGCGGGAGCTGCTGTTCACCGGGGTGGCCTGATCGGCCACCTGGAAGCCGGCCTCCCGCAGCCGCTGCTTGGCGGTCTCCAGCCCCATCCCGGCCACGCTGGGCACCCGCGAACCGGGGGCTCCGTCGACATAGCGCGGATCGGTCGGGGGCAGCACGACCTCGCCGAAGTTGGTGGCGATCGGGTTCATCGCGGTGAACCACGTCCGGGCGGGCTCGTTACCGCCGAACAGGTTTCCGTCGCCACACTGGCGCAACGGGAACGAGCACAGCTCGCCCGGTGAGGTCGAGTCGTCGTAGATGTAGTTCGCGGCGGCCAGCTGGTTGGTGAACCCGAGGAAGCCCGCCGAGCGGTGCGCCTCGGTGGTCCCGGTCTTGCCCGACATCGGCAGCGTCCAGCCGACCGACCCCGCGGCGCCGGCAGCGGTGCCCGAACCCCTGTCGTCCTCGCTCATGGCCACGGCCAGCGTGTTGGCCAGACCCTCGGGGACCACCTGCTCACAGGTCTCGGTGGTGACGGCGACCTCCTCGCCGTGCCGGTCGAACACCGCCTGGATGGGACTGGGCGGGCACCACATGCCGCCGGACGCCAACGTCGCCGCCACATTGGACAGCTCCAACGGATTGACCTCGATGGGCCCCAGCGTGAACGAACCCAGGTTCTGGCGCTTGACGAACTCGGCCAGGCTCTCGTTGCTGTCGGGGTCGTAGTCGCGGGCCGTGCCGGGCAGCGCGTAGGAACGCAGGCCCAGCTTGACGGCCATGTCGACGGTGCGCTGCACCCCGACCTGCGCGATGAGCTTGGCGAACGCGGTGTTCGGCGAGGTCGCCAGCGCCTGGGTGACCGTCATCGAGCCGCGGTAGTTGCCGGCGTTCTGCACGCACCACGTCGCCGGCGGACAGCCCCGCGCACCACCGGTGCCGAGCCCCTTGGCCTCGAACCGGGACGGTGCATCGAGTTGGGCGTTGATGCCCATACCCATCTCCAGGGCGGCGGCGGTGGTGAACACCTTGAAGATCGAGCCGGCGCCGTCACCGACCAGCGAGAACGGCTGCGGTTGCATGGTTTCGCCCGCGTCGAGGTCCAGCCCGTAGGTGCGGTTGCTGGCCATCGCGAGCACCGGGTGGGCTTCCTTGCCCGGCCGGATCACGCTCATCACGCTGGCCACCCCCGGCACGTCGGGGTCGGCGACGCCGTCGATCGCGGACTTCACCTGCCCCTGCACGTCCGGGTCCAGCGTCGTCCGGATCAGGTAGCCGCCCTTGGCGACCTGGTCCTTGCTGATCCCGGCCCGCGCCAGGTAGTCCAGCGCGTAGTCGCAGAAGAAGGCCCGGTCGCCGGCGGCGATGCAGCCGCGCGGCAGCTCCTGCGGCTGGGGCAGCACGCCCAGCGGCTGGGTGCGGGCCTCGCGCAGTTCGTCGGCGTACTCGGGCAGGTTCTCGATCATCGTGTCGAGCACCACGTTGCGCCGCGCGAGCGCGCCGTCGGGATTGGTGTAGGGGTTCAGCGCGCTCGTCGACTGCACCATGCCGGCCAGCAGCGCGGCCTGCTGCCAGTTCAGTTCGGAGGCGTCGATGCCGAAGTAGGTCTGGGCGGCGTCCTGAACGCCGAACGAGCCGTTGCCGAACGACACCAGGTTCAGGTAGCGGGTCAGGATCTCCGGCTTGGTGAACGTCTTGTCCAGCGTCAGCGCCATCCGGATCTCACGCAGCTTGCGCGCCGGGGTGACTTCGATCGCGGCGCGCTTCTCGGCGTCGGTCTGGGCGATGACCAGCAGCTGGTAGTTCTTGACGTATTGCTGCTCGATCGTCGACCCGCCTCGGGTGTCGAGGTTGCCCGACAGGTAACCCGACAGGCCGGTCAGCGTGCCCTGCCAGTCGACACCGTTGTGCTCGGCAAAGCGTTTGTCCTCGATCGAGACGATCGCCAGCTTCATCGTGTTGGCGATCTGTTCGCTGGGCACCTGGAAGCGGCGCTGGGTGTAGAGCCAGGCGATCGGGTTGCCCTTGGCGTCGACCATCGTCGACACCTGAGGGACCTCCCCCTCGACCAGTTGGGCCGAGCCGTTGGCAACGACATCGGAGGCGCGGTTGGACATCAGGCCGATGCCGCCGATGACCGGGAACATCAGACCCGCGGCGACGACACTGGCGAGCAGCACGCACCAGGCGAGCTTGATGACCGTGACCGACCGCGGCGGCCGTGGGGTCGGGAGCTGCTCCGGCATGGGTACAGAGTAGCGACGACGTGCGCCACCCGATCCGCCGATCGGCCCGGCTCACCCGCTGTGACGTGTGGTGAAACGGCGAAATCGTCAATTTGGTGCCGATGACGGCACGGTCGTCCCAAAAAAGTGGTCACGGATGTATTGCGTCGAACGGCCCTGACCACCTAAGTTGACAAAACAGTGCGATGCAGATCACACTCACCGCACGCAATGTGGCGTAGATCGCACCCAGCGATCAACGTCGAAGTACATAGGGGAAACATTCGTCTGCGTTGTCGGGGCGCGGCCAGAACGAAGGGGACGCCGGTGTCAGGTATCAAGCCCGCCGCTCGCAGGACCACCATCAATCCGTCCGCCGATACCATTCTGCATGGTGCGGAGGCAGAAGCCCGGATTGCGTGGGTTTCGCAAGCCCGGTGTCGCCAAACCGACCCTGACGAGTTGTTCGTCCGCGGCGCCGCCCAGCGCAAAGCCGCGGTCATCTGCCGGCACTGTCCGGTCATCGCCGAGTGCGGCGCCGACGCCCTGGACAATCGCGTCGAGTTCGGCGTGTGGGGCGGCATGACCGAGCGTCAGCGGCGCGCCCTGCTCAAGCAGCACCCCGAGGTGGTTTCCTGGGCCGACTTCTTTGCCGCCCAGCGCAAGCACCGCAGTGCGGGCTAACTCGCAGACCTGATCAGAGCCGGCGGCCGGACCCCTCGGGGTCAGGCCGCTTCGGTTTCTCCGGTGATCTGGTCGGCGATGGCCTGAAGTGCCTCGAGGTCGGAGACGTCGAACGGCAGCGAGGGCACCCCCACGATCGCCACGTGCGGGTTGGCGCCGGTGAACCGGGACAGCAGCCGCACCTCGCGTTTGGCGGTGGAGGCCCGGTCGGCGTGGATCCGCAGCGCAGCCGCGGCGACCGACGTCGGGTCGGTCTTCTCCAACTCCTCGGCCGCCTCGGTGGCCTTCTCGGCGTGCAGCTCACACAGCGTCGGATGGGTGCGGTTGAGGATCAGGCCGGCCAGAGGCATCCGCTCACCGGCCAACCGGTCCACGAAGAACGACGCTTCCCGCAGCGCGTCCGGTTCGGCTGCCGAGACCACGACGAACTGCGTGCCCCGCCGCTTGAGCAGCTCGTAGGTGCGGTCGGCTTTCTCCCGGAACCCGCCGAACGTCGCATCCAGTGACTGCACGAACCCCGCCGCGTCGGAGAGCATCTGCGAACCGAGGACCGTCGACATCCCCTTCATGGCCAGTCCGACGGCGCCGGTGACCAATCGGCCGATGCCGCGCCCGGGGGCCAGCAGCAGCCGCCACAGCCGGCTGTCCATGAAGCTGCCGAGCCGCTTGGGCGCGTCGAGGAAGTCCAGCGCGTTCCGCGACGGCGGGGTGTCGACCACGATCAGATCCCACTTGTCTTCGCCGAGAAGCTGTCCCAGCTTCTCCATGGCCATGTACTCCTGCGTGCCCGCCAGCGACGTGGCCACGGTTTGGTAGAACTGGTTCTCCAGAATGGCGTCGGCGCGCTCGGTGCCCGAATACTGGATCACCATCTCGTCGAACGTGCGCCGCATGTCCAGCATCATCGCGTGCAGCTCGCCGGTGACCTCAGGCCCCAGCGGCACCCGCTGGGGGGTGTTCCCCAGCGACTGGATGCCCAGCGCCTGGGCCAGCCGCCTGGCCGGATCGATCGTCAGCACGACCACGGTGCGGCCGTACTCGGCCGCCCGCAGCGCCATCGCCGCGGCGGTGGTGGTCTTGCCGACACCACCCGCGCCGCAGCACACCACCACGCGGTTGGAGGTGTCACGCAGGATCGCGGCCATGTCCAGGGCCGGTGGGGTGGTGCTCATCGGTTTCCTCCGCTCACCGCACGCCCTGCCGGGCGAGCTCTTCGGCCAGTTCGTACAGGCTGCCCAGGTCCACCCCGTCGGTCAGGGTGGGCAGTTGCAGCCGGGGCACATCGATCTCGACCAGCTGCTCGGCACTCTCGGCGCGGGCCGCGACCCGGGTGGCGTGCTGAATGGTCTCGGTCAACAGCCCCGCGAAGTCCGTGTCGGACAGCGTGATCCCGGCGGTGGCCAACCCGGAGCGCACCGCGTCGGCGTCGACGTCCCCCTCGGCCGCCTTGGCGAGGTCGTCGGGTGCCAGGTACGCGGGAATGGTCCGGTTGACGATGACGCTGCCGATCGGCAGTTCCATCTCCCGCAGTTCCTGGATGGCCTCGACGGTCTCCTGGATCGGCAAGGCCTCCAGCAGGGTCACGAGGTGGATGGCCGTCAGATCGGAGTGCAGCAACTTCACCACGCCCTCGGCCTGCGAGTGCACCGGGCCGCCCTTGGCGAGGTCGGAGACCGCCTTGGTGACGTCGAGGAACCGCGCGATGCGCCCGGTCGGCGGCGAGTCGACCACCACCGCGTCGTAGACCGAATGCTTGGGCCGCGCATCCTTGGCCGTCCTGGTCACGACCTCCTTGACCTTGCCGGTGAGCAGCACGTCGCGCAGCCCCGGAGCGATCGTCGTCGCGAACTCGACAGCGCCGATGCGGCGCATCGCCCGCCCGGCCAGCCCCAGGTTGTAGAACATGTCGAGGTACTCGAGGAACGCCGCCTCGGTGTCGATGGCCAGCGCGTTGACCTGCCCGCCACCCTCGGCGGTCGCGATCTTGACCTCTTCGTAGGGCAGCGGGGGAACGTCGAACAGCTGCGCAATGCCTTGGCGCCCTTCGACTTCGACCAGCAACACCTTGCGACCGCCGGCGGCCAAGGCCAGCGCGAGCGACGCGGCGATCGTGGACTTTCCCGTACCGCCTTTGCCGGAGACGAAGTGCAGGCGCGCTTTGGTCAGGCGGGAGGGCCAACCGATCGACGTCGACCCGTTTGGTGTGCTAGCCACCACTGCATGCTAGCCAAGCCGATTCCGCCGCCCGATAAGCTCGGCGACATGAGTGAATCGAACCGCTGGGAGTATGCGACCGTCCCGCTGCTGACGCACGCCACCAAGCAGATCCTCGACCAGTGGGGCGAGGACGGCTGGGAGTTGGTGTCGGTGCTGCCCGGCCCCACCGGCGAACAGCACGTCGCCTACCTCAAGCGGCCCAAGTGACCGCCTGGTCGGCGCGTCTGACCGAGCTCGGCATCGAGCTCCCCGACGTGGTCAAGCCCGTCGCGGCGTATGTCCCCGCGGCCCGGACCGGCAACTTGGTCTACACCGCCGGACAGCTCCCGATGACCGAGGGCGAGCTGCCGGCAAGAGGCAAGGTGGGTGACGCGGTGTCCCCGGAGCAGGCCAAGGAGCTGGCCCGGCAGTGCGGGCTGAACGCGCTGGCCGCGGTGGACGCGCTGGTGGGGATCGACGCGGTGGTCAAGGTGGTCAAGGTGGTGGGCTTCGTCGCGTCGGCGCCGGGCTTCGGCGGCCAGCCCGCCGTGATCAACGGCGCCTCGGAGCTGTTCGGCGAGGTGTTCGGTGACGCCGGGGCACACGCCCGGTCGGCGGTCGGGGTGTCCGAACTTCCGATGGACGCACCGGTCGAGGTCGAGATCATTGTCGAGGTTGTGCCGGCCGCGTGAGTGCGCTGCAGCATCCCGCCTACGGCCTACTGAGGCCGGTGACGGACAGCGCGTCGGTGCTGCTGTGCAACAACCCGGGCAAGATGACGCTGGAGGGCACCAACACCTGGGTGCTGCGCGGCCCGGGCAGCGACGAGATGGTCGTGGTCGATCCCGGACCCGATGACCCGGGAGTCTCCGACGAGCACATCGAGCGCCTCGCGGCGCTCGGCCCGATCCCGCTGGTGCTGATCAGCCACAAGCACACCGACCACACCGGCGGGATTGACCGCATCGTCGACCTGACGGGCGCGGTGGTGCGCTCGGTGGGCAGCGGTTTCCTGCGCGGGATGGGCGGGCCACTGACCGACGGTGAGCGGATCGACGCAGCCGGACTGCGGATCACCGTGATGGCCACCCCGGGCCACACCGCGGACTCGGTGTCGTTTCTCGTCGACAACGCCGGGGGCGGGCGGCCCGACGGGACGGGTGCGGTCCTGACCGCGGACACCGTCCTGGGGCGAGGCACCACGGTCATCGACCGCGAGGACGGCGACCTCGGTGACTACCTCGAGTCGCTGCGCCGCCTGCGCGGCCTCGGCCATCGCGCGGTGCTCCCCGGGCACGGCCCCGAACTCGACGACATCGCCGCGATCAGCCAGACCTACCTCGCGCATCGGGAGGAGCGGCTCGATCAGGTGCGCGCCGCGCTCACCGAGCTGGGGGAGGAGGCGGACGCGCGCCAGGTGGTCGAGCACGTCTACACCGACGTGGACGAGAGCTTGTGGGACGTCGCCGAGTGGTCGGTGCAGGCCCAGCTGAACTACCTGCGCCGCTGACTGCTCGCGCGTTACCTCGCTCGGTGCTGGTCTGCTCGCGCGTTACCTCGCTCGGTGCTGGTCTGCTCGCTCGTTACCTCGCTCGGTGCCGGTCTGCTCGCTCGTTACCTCGCTCGGCGCGCCAGCCGCTCGGAGTCGCTGATCAGTACACTCTTGCCCTCCAGCCGGATCCAGCCGCGGTGGGCGAAATCGGCCAGCGCCTTGTTGACGGTCTCGCGGGAAGCGCCGACGAGCTGGGCGATCTCCTCCTGGGTCAGGTCGTGCGTCACGCGCAGCGCCCCGCCCTCCTGGGTGCCGAACCGCTGGGCGAGCTGTAGGAGCTGCTTGGCGACCCGACCGGGCACGTCGGTGAAGATCAGGTCGGCGAGGTTGTTGTTGGTGCGGCGCAGACGGCGGGCCAGCACGCGCAGCAGCTGCTCGGCGATCTCGGGCCGGTCGGCGATCCACGCGCGCAACGCTTCGCGGTCCATCGACACCGCTCGCACCTCGGTGATGGTGGTGGCGCTCGAGGTGCGCGGGCCCGGGTCGAAGATGGACAGCTCGCCGAACATGTCGGACGGTCCCATGATCGTCAGCAGATTCTCCCGGCCGTCCGGCGAGCGGCGACCGATCTTCACCTTGCCGGAGATGATGATGTACAGCCGGTCCCCAGGCTCCCCTTCGGCGAACACGGTGTGTCCGCGCGGGAAGTCCACGGGCTGCAGTTGTTTGGTCAGCGCGGATACGGCGCTGGGTTCCACCCCCTGGAAGATTCCGGCCCTGGCCAGGATCTCGTCCACGTTGCCCCTCTTAAGCTGTTCGGTGTTCAGACATGCGTTTCCAACCTCGAGATCACTCAGTCTAGAGGTAAGCCTTGCCGACGTTGTCGGCGATGAGCCGTCAGCGTGACCTGCTCACGCTACACACGATCGGCATGTCGGGTCTGCTGAAACTCCGTTTTCGGCGCGGGAACGACTGCGGGAACCACGTAGCGGGGCGCCGGCAAAGCGTGAACCTGATCGTTCGGTTGGTCCTCGACGAATTCGTCGAAATCGGCGACCCGCATCGGCACCCGCGGCAGGAACCTCAGGGCAGGGCCGTCGGCATCGTGCGCGCGACAGGGGCCGGTGCTGGTGGCCTTGGCATGCTCGAGGTACTCGGCCACATCGTCGGCCGTCACCGTCTCGCGCCCCAGCGCGGATTCGACGCGCTGCAATCCGACGGTTGCCATCATCAGCAACCCGGGGATCAGCACGACGAACAACCACGACACAAGGGTGAAGTAAACACATCCAATATCTCAGCGGGATCACGAATCGTCGACGGTAAGTACCGGTTCGCCACCAGGCCTGTCGGCCCGGCTCAGTACGCTGGCCTGGTGACCGTCAGCGAGCCCTCGGCAGGAAAGCGCGCCGCCGCCAAGGCGGCTCGCGGCGCCTCGTCACGCAAATGGGACGCCGAGACCCGGCTGGGGCTCGTCCGGCGCGCCCGCCGGATGAATCGCACGCTGGCGCAAGCGTTTCCGCACGTGTACTGCGAGCTGGACTTCACCAACCCGCTCGAACTGACCGTCGCGACCATTCTGTCGGCGCAGAGCACCGACAAGCGGGTGAACCTGACCACGCCTGCGCTGTTCCACACGTACCGCACCGCGCTGGACTACGCGCGCGCCGATCGCACCGAGCTCGAGGAGCTGATCCGGCCGACGGGCTTCTACCGCAACAAGGCCAATTCGCTGATCCGGCTGGGCCAGGAGCTGGTGGAGCGTTTCGACGGGGAAGTGCCGGCCACCATCGATGAGCTGGTCACGTTGCCGGGGGTGGGCCGCAAGACCGCCAACGTCATCCTCGGCAATGCTTTCGACGTCCCCGGCATCACCGTCGACACCCATTTCGGCCGGCTGGTCCGGCGTTGGCGGTGGACGGCCGAGGAGGACCCGGTGAAGGTGGAGCACGCCGTCGGCGAGCTCATCGACCGCAGCGAGTGGACGCTGCTGAGCCATCGGGTGATCTTCCACGGCCGCCGCGTCTGCCATGCCCGCAAACCGGCCTGCGGGGTGTGCGTGCTGGCCAAGGACTGCCCGTCCTACGGACTCGGCCCGACCGATCCGCTGGTTGCGGCCCCCCTGGTGAAAGGGCCGGAAACCGAGCACCTGCTGGCGCTGGCCGGCCTGTAGACCGGCGTCGTTCCCTATGAGTGTGTCGGCGCGTTGGAGCATCGTGGCGATGGTGGTTCTCGTCGCCCTCGGTGCCGCGCTGTGGGCCGAACTCGGCGACGATCCGGGGGCCGGACGGGCCGGCTCGAGCGCGTCGGACACGGTGTCCGCGCGGGACCGTCGAGACGCCGACACCGCCGAGGCGCTCGTGGCGCCTCGGGCGCGGGCCGACCTCGATCCCTGCCCGGGACCGGGTGAGGGCGCCGGTCCGGAGCGACTCCGCGGCATCGTGCTGGAATGCGCCGGTGACGGTGCTCCCGTCGACGTGGCCAGGGCGCTGGCCGGGCGAACCGTCGTACTGAACCTGTGGGCCTACTGGTGCGGCCCGTGCGCCGACGAGCTACCCGCCATGGCCGAGTACCAGCGCCGCATGGGGCCCGAGGTGACCGTGCTGACGGTGCACCAGGACGAGAACGAGAGTGCGGCGTTGCTGCAGCTCGCCGAACTGGGCGTGCACCTGCCGACGTTGCAGGACGGGCGACGTCTCATCGCCGCTGCTCTGCGGGTGCCCAACGTGATGCCGGCCACGGTCGTGCTGCGCCCGGACGGTAGCGTTGCCGAGATCCTGCCCCGATCGTTTGCGACCGCTGACGAGATCGCCGCAGCGGTCGATCCGCAGATTGGAGAGTCGAGGTGAGCTGGGACAGCGGCACCGGCGATCTGGCTCCCGACGCCGCCCCACCGTGGCTGGCGCCGCTGGTGCACCGGCCCGAGGCCGTCAAGCACGCCTACCGCCGGCGGGTGCCCGCCGAGGTGCTGGCCGCGCTCACGGCCGCCAACACCACCGCCGCGCTGACCGGTGCCCGCCGCGACGCCGCGGTCCTGGTGCTGTTCTCCGGACCCGGCGGCGGGGAGGCGGGCATGCTTCCCGACGACGCCGATCTACTCGTCACGGTGCGGTCGTCGACGTTGCGTCACCACGCCGGGCAGGCGGCATTTCCGGGCGGCGCCGCCGACCCGGGGGACCAGGGCCCGGTGCACACCGCGTTGCGAGAAGCCACCGAGGAGACCGGGCTGGAGACGAGCCGACTGCACCCGCTGGCGACCCTGGAGAAGATGTTCATCCCGCCGTCGGGGTTCCACGTGGTGCCGGTGCTGGCCTATTCGCCGGACCCGGGTCCCGTCGCCGTCGTCGACGAAGCCGAGACCGCCGCGGTGGCGCGGGTGCCGGTGCGTGCGTTCGTCAACCCGCGCAACCGCATCATGGTCTACCGGCGGGAGAACACCCGACGCACCGCGGGGCCGGCATTCCTGCTGCACGAGATGCTGGTGTGGGGATTCACCGGGCAGGTGATCTCGGCGATGCTCGATGTCGCCGGGTGGGCGCGACCGTGGGACACCGAGAACGTGGTCGAACTCAACGAGGCAATGACGCGTCTGGACGCCCAGGACAGCTACGGTGAAGCACAACGATGACATCTTCACAATGGCTGGACATCGCCATTCTCGCTGTCGCGCTCATCGCCGCCATCTCGGGCTGGCGATCCGGAGCGCCTGGTTCGCTGCTGGCCCTCGTCGGGGTTGCCCTGGGCGCGGTAGCCGGTGTGCTGCTGGCCCCGCACGTGGTGGACCACATCAGCGGACCCCGCACCAAGTTGTTCGCGACCCTGTTCCTGATCCTGGTGCTGGTCGTCATCGGTGAGATCGCCGGTGTCGTGCTGGGCCGAGCGGTCCGTGGCGCCATCCGCAACCCGGTGCTGCGGGTCGCCGACTCGGTCGTCGGGGTGGCGGTGCAGCTCGTGCTGGTGCTCACCGCCGCATGGCTGCTCGGGTCCGCGCTGAGCTCGTCCCCGCAACCCAACCTCGCGGCGGCGGTGCGTGACTCGAAGGTGATCGCCGAAGTCGACGCGGTCGCGCCGAGCTGGCTGCGGTCGGCGTCGGAACGACTGGCGGCACTGTGGGACACCGCCGGCCTGCACGACGTGCTCAAACCGTTCGGGCCGACCGCGGTCGCCGCCGTCGACGCCCCCGACGCCGCGCTGGCCGAATCAGCCGTCGTCGGTGCGACGAGCCCCAGCGTGGTGAAGGTCCGGGGGCTGGCCTCGAGTTGCCAGAAAGTGCTCGAAGGCAGCGGCTTCGTCGTCGCGCCGAACCGGGTGATGTCCAACGCCCACGTGGTGGCCGGATCCGAGAGCGTGTCCATCGAGGTGGGCGGGCAGAGCTACGAGGCCGGGGTGGTCAGCTACGACCCGGACGCCGACATCTCGATTCTCGACGTGCCCAACCTGCCGTCCGCGCCGCTGCAGTTCGCCGACGGTGAGGCCCCGTCGGGCACCGACGGCATCGTCATGGGCTATCCCGGCGGCGGCGATTTCACGGCCACACCGGCACGGGTCCGGGAGATCATCGAACTCAACGGCCCCGACATCTACCGCACCACGACCGTCACCCGCGAGGTGTACACCATCAGAGGAACCGTCAAGCAGGGCAATTCGGGCGGGCCGATGATCAACCGCAGCGGCAAGGTGCTCGGCGTGGTGTTCGGCGCCGCGGTCGACGACGCCGACACCGGCTTCGTGCTCACCGCCGACGAAGTCGCGCGGCAGATGGCCCGGGTGGGCAACGTCGATCGGGTGCCCACCGGCACCTGCATCAGCTGACCGGTCGGGCGTAGACCTGCTCGAGGAACCGGGTCAGCTGGTCGTTGACCTGGCCGGGCGCTTCCTCGTGGGCGTAGTGCCCCGCGCCGGCGATCGACGCATAGCGCCCGTGCGGAGCGTACTGCCGGGTCCGGTTCACGGGATCGGCCAGCACATACGGATCGCCGTCGCCGCGCAGGTGCAGCACCGGCACCGACATCGGTCGCTTCATCGAGCGCATGAACCGCCGACCCTCGCCCCGCAGCTGGCTGCGCGCCGCCCAGCGCTGGTACTCCAGCGCCGAATGCGCAGCCGAGGGGATCTGGATGGCCCGCCGCAGATGGCCGATGGTCTCGGCGAAGTCGTCACCGGCCTGCCACGCGGCGCTGGACCTGCTGCGCACCAACCGTTCGAGCTCGGCGCCGTCGTGGCGGGTCAGGCTGCGCTCGGGCCAGATCGGGACCTGGTAGCGCAGCATCCACGGCAGCAGCGCCCGGCCCTGGTCCCGGCGCCGCAGCGCCGAGGCGCGCAGTGCCGCCGGGTGCGGTGAACTCACCACGGCGACCGCCCGCACCACCCTCGGGTGCAGCACCGACGTGGCCCAGCACACCAGGCCGCCGTCGGCGTGCCCCACCAGCGTGGCGCTGTTGTGCCCGAGCGCGCGGACCAGCCCGGCGGTGTCACCGGCCAGCGTCCACCCGTCGTATCCGCGAGGGGGCTTGTCGCTGGCTCCGTAGCCGCGCAGGTCGACGGCGACCACCCGGGCGCCCGACAAGCCGGTCAGCTGGTGGCGCCACGACCACCAGAACGAGCCGAACCCGTGCAGCATGATCACCAGCGGGCGGTCGGTGAACGGGCGGGACGCGTCGTCGGTGTCGGCACGCTGGTCGGCCTCGACGACGTGGAACCGAATGCCGTTGGCGTGCACATCCAGGTGTCGCCACGGCCCGTCGATCCGCACAGTCGACGGATCAGGTGGGGGCATTACCAGCCGGACGGATCGGTGGCCGGCTTGCCGTCGGTGGTCGCGACCGCTTTGGCGGGCTTGTCCGGGCCGAACGCTTCGGGAATCTCTTTCACCGATTCGATGGTTTTCTGCGGCCCGCGGATCCGGCGCACCTTGAGGTATCCGAGCAACCCGAACACCGCGGTCACCACGACCATGATGCCGAAGACGATCAGGAACGCCGCCCACCGCCACAGCCATGTGTCGAGCAGCTCGGCGACGAAGAAAAAGAAGAAGAACGTCGAGTAGAACAGCACCACCAACGCCAGGATGAAGAAGACGCTGCCGGTCAGCCCCTTCTTGACGTCGCGGGTGATCTCGGCCTTGGCCAGCTCGACCTCCGCGCGCACCAGCGTCGACACCTGGGCGGTGGCGTCCTTGACCAGATCACCGATCGAGGGGTCCGGCTTGGGTGCGTGGGGGTCCACCAACGGTATCGACGTCACCGTGGTCGGTACGCCGTTCGTGCGATCGCTCACGCAAGCTTCCTTCCGGCTTCTGCTCGGTCCGGGTCCATTCCGGCTTATGTTGCCACGTGGCGTCCCACGAAACGATTCCGGCCGACGATAGACTGCGCTGACCACGAAGGTGTGGCGGGTCGGGCTGGTTGATAGGGGATTGACACGTGAGGTTGCGCGGCCGCTGCCTGACCCTGCGCGCGGTACTGGCGGCGGTGACCGTGGTGTTGCTGATGCCGGCCGTGCCGGCTTCGGCCCAGGCGCCCGTAGCACTGGGCGGCGGCTCCGGGCTGGTCGTCGACGGCGAGACGTTGTGCACGTTGACCGCGATCGGCAACGACAACCAGGGCCGCCTGATCGGTTTCACGTCAGCGCACTGCGGCGGCCCCGGCGCGGTGGTGGCGGCCGAAGGCGCCGAGAACGCCGGGGTGGTGGGCACGATGGTGGCCGGCAACGACGCCCTGGACTACGCGGTGATCGAGTTCGACCCGGGCAAGGTCGCCCCGGTCAGCGCGGTCGACGGGTTCCGCATCGACGGGCTGGGACCCGATCCCTCGTTCGGCGACGTGGCCTGCAAACTGGGCCGCACCACCGGGTACTCGTGCGGCGTCACCTGGGGCCCGGGACAACAGCCCGGCACCATCGTCAACCAGGTCTGCGGTGGGCCGGGTGACTCCGGTGCGCCGGTCACCGTCGACAACAAGCTGGTCGGCATGATCCACGGCGCGTTCTCCGAGGACCTGCCGACGTGCATCATCAAGTTCATCCCGCTGCACACACCTGCGGTCACGATGTCGTTCAACACCCAGCTGGCCGACATCACCGCCAAGGGCCGGCCGGGCAGCGGGTTCGTCCCCGTCGGCGCGAGCTGACCGGCCCAGCCCCGCTGCCCTGACCCGTCAGGGCGTCACTTGCTGGCGCGAATCGCCTCGAACACGCTGGGGTCCACCAACGTCGAGGTGTCCCCGAGTTCGCGTCCCTCGGCCACGTCGCGCAGCAGCCGGCGCATGATCTTGCCGCTGCGGGTCTTCGGCAGCTCCGGCACGACGTGGATCTCGCGCGGCTTGGCGATCGGAGAGATCTCGCGGGCCACCTCGGCGCGCAACTCGTCGACCATGTTCTTCTCGCCGCCGTGGGCGCTGGACTTCAGGATCACGAAGGCGCAGATCGCCTGCCCGGTGTGCTCGTCGGTCGCGCCGACCACCGCGGCCTCGGCGACACCCGAGTGCCCGACGAGCGCGGACTCCACCTCCGCGGTCGAGATCCGGTGCCCCGAGATGTTCATGACGTCGTCGATACGCCCGAGCACCCAGATCTCGCCGTCGCTGCCGTACCGAGCGCCGTCACCGGCGAAGTACCAGCCCTGCTCGGCGAACCGGGACCAGTAGGTCTCCTTGAAGCGCTCGTCGTCACCCCAGATGCCGCGCAGCATCGACGGCCACGGCTTGTCCAGCACCAGATAGCCGGTGACGTGCTCGCCGTGATCGGGCTGCGGCTGCAACTCGTTGCCGTCGTCGTCGACGATCTTGGCCGAGATCCCCGGCAGCGGGCGCATCGCCGAACCCGGCTTGCACTCGGTCACGCCGGGCAGGGGGGAGATCATGATCGCCCCTGTCTCGGTCTGCCACCAGGTGTCCACGATCGGCGTCTTGTCGGCGCCGAACGCCATGCGGTACCAGCGCCACGCCTCCGGGTTGATCGGCTCACCCACCGAGCCGAGCAGTCGCAAGCTCGACAGGTCGTGTTCGGCGGGAATCTGGCGGCCCCACTTCATGAACGTGCGAACCAGCGTCGGGGCGGTGTAATAGATTGAGACACCGTATTTTTCGATGATCTCGAAGTGGCGGTGCTCGTTCGGCGAGGCCGGGGTCCCCTCGTAGACGACCTGCGTGACGCCGTTGGACAACGGGCCGTAGACGATGTAGGTGTGCCCGGTGACCCAGCCGATATCGGCGGTGCACCAATAGACATCGGTTTCCGGTTTGATGTCGAACACGTTGTGGTGCGTGTAGGAAGACTGCGTCAGGTAGCCACCCGAGGTGTGCATGATGCCCTTGGGCTTGCCCGTGGTGCCCGACGTGTAGAGCAGGAACAGCGGATGCTCGGAGTCGAAAGCCTCCGGGGTGTGCTCGGTCGAGGCGTGTGGGACGGCCTCGTCCCACCACTTGTCGCGGCCGTCGGTCCACGGGGTGTCGATACCGGTGCGGCGCACCACCAGCACGTGCTCGACGGGGCTGTCGTCGCCCAGGCCCGCGATCGCCTCGTCGACCCCCTCCTTGAGCGACACCGCCGAACCGCGGCGGTACTGCCCATCGCTGGTGATGACCAGTTTGGCCTGGGCATCCTCGATGCGGGCCTTGAGTGCCGAGGCCGAGAACCCCGCGAACACCACGCTGTGCATGGCGCCCAGCCGGGCGCACGCCAGCATCGCGATGATCGCCTCGGGCACCATCGGCATGTATATCGCCACCCGGTCACCGGAACGCAGGCCGAGGTCGGCCAGCGTGTTGGCGGCGCGGCACACCTCGTCCTTGAGTTCGGCGTAGGTGATCGAGCGGGTGTGGTCCACCGGCTCACCCACCCAGTGGATCGCCACACGGTCGCCGTTACCGGCCTCGACGTGGCGGTCGACGCAGTTGTACGCGACGTTGAGCTTGCCGCCGACGAACCACTTGGCGAACGGGGCATCCGACCAGTCGAGTACGTCGGTGAACGGGGTGTCCCAGGCCAGCCGGTTGGCCTGCTCGGCCCAGAATGCCAGCCGGTCCGCCTCGGCCTGCTCGTAGAGCGCCTCGGTCGCGTTGGCGTTCGCGGCGAACTCAGGGGCAGGCGGATACACGGACTGGGCTTCCACGTGCGTCTCGGTCATGGGTGTGAGGGTAGTCACCCAACGTTGCATTGAGGTTGGCAACTCACATGTGGGGCTGCGGGCGGCGCGTGCTACGCGACGAACGTCGCGGCTCGCGGGTCCAACGGTATCCGCCGACGGACGTCGGCGTGACCGGGCGCGTCGGCTAGCGTGGGCGCCGTGTCGGATCCGCTCGCCCCCCTGGTCGAACTACCCGGTGTGCAGCAGGCCGGCGACGAGGCGGGCGAGGCGCTGGGTCGGGCCCATCGGCACCGTACCAATCTTCGCGGCTGGCCGAAGTCCGCGGCCGAGGCCGCGGTACGCGCCGCCCGGGCCTCGTCGGTGCTCGACGGCGGACCGCTGCAGTTTCCCGCCGATGGGAGCGGTGATCCGGTGCTTGCCGGCGCGTTGCGGGTGGCCGAGGCGCTCGAAGGTGGCGAGGGGGCATTGGTCGGGGTGTGGCGCCGCGCGCCGCTGCAGGCGATGGCGCGACTGCATGCGCTGGCCGCCAGTGACCTCGTCGACGACGACGCCCTGGGCCGCCCGCGCGGTGACGTGGACACCGGCCGCCGCTTGGAGTTGCTCGCCGATCTGGTGACCGGGGGTACCCGGGTGCCCGCTGCGGTCCTGGCGGCCGTGGCGCACGGCGAACTACTGACGTTGCAGCCGTTCGGTACGGCCGACGGGGTGGTGGCCCGCGCGGTGTCGCGGCTGATCACCATTGCCAGCGGTTTGGATCCGCACGGCCTCGGCGTCCCGGAGGTGCACTGGATGCGCCGTTCCGGCGACTACCGTGCGGCCGCACGAGGTTTCGCGTCCGGTACCCCCGATGGGCTGGCAGCGTGGCTGGTGCTCAGCGGCGAGGCGCTGCACGCGGGCGCCAGGGAAGCCTTGGCGATCGCCGTGGCGATGTCATCCTGAGCGGTCATCCGAGCTCGGACCCCGGCAAACTCCGGAAAATATGAAGCGGGCGACGCTCCGAGTGGTGTGATCCACTGCGGCTCGCCGCCCGCTAGCACGGGGCCCCGGTTACCAAGCGTGCGTTGGGGGTTGCGTGGGTGGCCTCGGCGTCCTTGCGAGCCGCGACCTCCGACGGGCCCCACCCAAAGGGCCGTCCTGGTTGTCCGATTCTCGCAGTTACGCAGGCCCGCAACACTTTTACCTGTTTCGCGGTATGTGCTCCGCGTGGGTTCCGGGACCCGTGCTAGGGAGCCGAGGTCGGGAGTACGAGCCTTCTCTTCCGGCTCGGCCTTGGCCTCACCCGGCTTCCGTGCTTCCTTTGTACTACGTGACCACGGTCACATCAAGTGCCAAAACGCGTGTGAATCATGATTGTTACGTGCGGCCGCGCCGATGCCGCCAGCTACCGTTCGGTAGCGCGTCAGAATGCGAAACGGCGCAGCAGCGAGTAGGTCAGGGCGCCGGCCGCCAACGCGCTCATCCCTACTGCCGCCGAGGTCGCGACGGCGGCTGTCGACGGGGCCGGGATCCGGTCGCGCAGTGACACCGGTTTGGAGAACGACCGCACCGGCCAGCCGCGGGTCCCGGCTTCCTTGCGCAGCGCGCGATCGGGATTGACGACGGTCGGGTGGCCGACGGTCTCGAGCATCGGCAGGTCGGTGATCGAGTCGGAGTAGGCATAGCAATGTTGCAGCGCGTAACCCTCCCGCGCGGCGAGCGCACGGATGGCTTCGGCCTTGCCCTCCCCGTAGCAGTAGAACTCGATCTCGCCGGTGTACTTGCCGTCCTCGACCACCATGCGGGTGGCCATCGCATGGGTGGCGCCCAGCGCGCGGGCGATCGGCCCGACGATCTCCTCGCCGGAGGCCGAGACGATGACGACGTCCCGGCCGCACAGCTTGTGGTCGGCGATCAGCACCGCCGCCTCGGCGAACACCAGGGGATCGACGATGTCGTGCAGCGTCTCGCCGACGACCGACTTGACCTGTTCGACGTCCCATCCGGTGCACATGGTGGTGATGTAGGACCGCATCCGGTCCATCTGATCGTGGTCCGCGCCGGACATGAGGAAAAGGAATTGGGCGTAGGTGGACTTCAGAACTGCCCGCCTATTGATTAGCCCTTGGCTGAAGAACGGTTTGCTGAATGCGAGCGTGCTCGATTTCGCGAGAACAGTTTTGTCGAGATCGAAAAACGCTGCGGTGCGGATGGGGCCGTCCCCGGGGAGAGGTCCGTCGGCGCCGGGGCGCCCCGCTGTCGCCGGATCGGGTGCGGTCACCGCTTCAGCATAGGGGCCGGCGCAGTGACAGATTGCGGCAGAACGTACAAATTGGCAGTTCACGACAGGTGTCTGTGACTGTAATCTTTCCTGGTTGTGGCCAAGTTGTTCCCGGCGCGGTACTTGCGCTCGCCCACTCTCGCGTGTGTATAGTGGGCATCACTCGGCTTATGCCGGGTGTGCATCAGCCCGACCCCCCGGGGCTGATACACGACGACCTCCGCCTCCTCCCCCCCTGGCGGGGGTCGTCCCTTTTGTGGGGTGTTTTCGCGAGGCGGATAGATCACTTCTCCCCAAGACGTTGCGGAACGCCGTTTTCGTTGCTGTCAGTGGCCGGTCGGGTATCCCCAAATTCCGATTGATCCACAGATTCGTCGGGTCTGCCTCGATGGGCCTTTCCGGTGTCGGCGCCGGCGTCGACGCTGGGATCCATGGCACCCACCGCCGGCATCCTCGTCCTGGTCGATGACCGTGCGCTCCATCCCGCCATCGACAGGGTGGTCGCCGCTGCCGGACTGAAAGTCGTGCGTGCCAACGCCCCCTCGAGTCGTCGGGTGTGGGCCGGTGCCGCGGCGATCCTGCTCGACGGCGAGGCCGCGCTGCGCTGTGTGCAGCTGGGTATGCCGCGGCGTGCGCGGGTGCTTTTGGTGTGTTCTGAGCAGCCCGGATCCGGCGAATGGCAGGCCGCGGTGGCCGTCGGCGCGCAACAACTGGTGATATTGCCCACCCAGGAGCGCGACCTTCTGTCGGCGCTGACCGAAGCCGCCGACGCGGCAGGCGACGGCGTCGCGCGCGGGCCGGTCGTGGCCGTTCTGGCCGGTCGTGGTGGCGCGGGCGCGTCGGTGTTCGCCGCGGCGCTGGCCTGCACCGCGACCGAATCGGTTCTGGTCGACGGGGATCCATGGGGTGGTGGCCTCGATCTGGTGCTCGGCGCGGAGACCGAACCCGGCCTGCGGTGGCCCGACCTGGCGCTGGCGGGCGGTCGGTTGAGCTATCCGGCGCTGCGCGACGCATTGCCCCGCCGCCACGGTGTGACGCTGTTGTCGGCCGGCAGAGTGTTGTCTGGGAGCGGATCCAGCAACGACATCGAGGCTGGTGCGGTCAGCGCCGTCATCGATGCCGGCACCCGGGCAGGGGTCCCGGTGATCTGCGACCTGGCGCGCCGCCCGTCGGCGGCCACCGAGACCGCGTTGGCAGTCGCAGATCTGGTGATCTTGGTCACCACCGTCGATGTTCGATCGTGTGCGGCAGCGGCGGCCACCGCCCGCTGGGCGGAAGAACAGAACCCCAACACCGGTGTCGTGGTGCGGGGGCCCGCGCCCGGCGGGCTCGGTCCCGCGGACGCGGGACGCCTCATCGGACGGCCGGTACTGGCAGCGATGCGACCGCAACCCGGCATCGAGGCACAGCTGGATTGCGGGGGTTTGCGGTTGCGGCCGCGCGCACCGCTTGTTCGTGCGGCTCGCAAGGTGCTGGCCTTGGTCAGCCGCCGGCCCGAGAACGGGCGCGTCTCTGAGTTGGTGGCATGACCGGGTCGTTGGTCGACCGCGTCCGGGAGCGATTGGCCGCCGAGGGCGCTCCGCTGCGTCCGAGCGTGGTGGCCGCGGCGATTCGGGCCGAGTCCGGTGGCGTGCTCGGGGATACAGAAGTGTTGAGCAGCCTGCACGAGCTGCAGACCGAATTGGTGGGCGCGGGCGTACTGGAGCCGCTGTTGCGCGGTCCGGGCACGACCGACGTGTTGGTGACGGCGCCCGACGCGGTGTGGGTCGACGACGGAGACGGTTTGCGCCGGACCGCGGTGCGCTTCGCTGACGACGAGGCGGTGCGCCGGCTGGCGCAGCGCCTGGCGCTCACGGCCGGTCGCCGCCTCGACGAAGCACAGCCGTGGGTCGATGGCCAGTTCACCACCGCGGGCGGGCCGGCGGGGCCGCTGACCGTGCGGCTGCACGCGGTATTGCCGCCGATAGCCGCGGGAAGCACCTGCCTGTCTCTGCGCGTGCTGCGCTGCGCCACCCAGGATCTCGAGGCGCTGGTGGCCTCGGGAGCCATCGACGGCCAGGCGCACCGGCTGCTCACCGACATCCTGGCCGCGCGGCTGGCGTTCGTGATCTCGGGGGGAACCGGGGCGGGGAAAACCACACTGTTGGCCGCTCTGCTGGCGGCGGTCCCCGCTGACGAACGGATCGTGTGCGTCGAGGATGCCGCCGAGCTGGCTCCGGCGCACCCGCACCTGGTCAAGCTCGTCGCTCGCGCTGCCAACGTCGAAGGCGCCGGCGAAGTGACGGTGCGGGATCTGGTCAGACAGGCGCTGCGCATGCGCCCGGACCGGATCGTGGTCGGAGAGGTCCGGGGCGCGGAAGTGGTCGACCTGCTGACGGCACTGAACACCGGCCACGACGGTGGCGCGGGCACCGTGCACGCCAACAGCCCGGCCGAGGTGCCTGCCCGCTTCGAAGCGCTCGCCGCCCTCGGCGGTCTCGACCGGTCCGCGCTGCACAGTCAGCTCGCTGCGGCTGTCCAGGTGGTGCTGCACGTCGCCCGGGACCGGGCCGGCCGGCGTCGGCTCGCCGAGGTGGGAGTGCTGACCCGCGGCGACGACCGATTGGTGCGGGTGCTGCCCTGCTGGCGGTTCGACAGCGGCCCCGGTCCAGGATTGGCCGACCTGCAGGCCCTGGTGCGAGCGCGGAGCACGGGATGAGCGTCGCCGCGCTGACGCTGGCCCTGGCTGTGCTGGTGGCGCCCGGATCGGCCCGGCCCAGGGTCCGGGCGCTGCTGCCGCGCAGTGCGCGTGTGGCCAGGACGGTTCCGTTGATCCCCCTGGTCGGCGGCGGCTGCGCGGCGCTGCTGGCGGTATTGCCGGTGAGCGTGGTCGCGGCGCTCGCCGTCGTAGCTGCCACACTGCTGGCGCGCCGGCGGTCAGCGGTGCGGCGTGGCAGACGGTCCGAGGAGGGGGCCGGCCTGCACGATGCCCTCGACGTCCTCGTCGGCGAACTCCGGGTGGGGGCCCATCCGGTGGCCGCGGTGGCGACGGCTGCCGCGGAGAGCCGGGGCCCAGTCTCTCGGTCGCTCGCGGCGGTGGCCGCCCGAGCGGTGCTGGGTGCTGATGTCGCGGTGGGACTTCGCGTCGAAGCGCAACGGACCCACTCGCCGGAACACTGGGAGCGGTTGGCGGTGTGCTGGCAGCTCGCCCACGACCACGGCCTGGCGATCGCCACGGTGATGCAGACCGCCCAGCACGACATCGCCGAGCGTCGCCGGTTCGGCAGCCGCGTCGAGGCGGGGTTGGCCGGTGCCCGCGCCACCGCGGCCATCCTCGCGGGTCTTCCGCTGCTGGGTCTGCTACTCGGGCAGGCCCTGGGGGCCGATCCGGTGGCCTTTCTCCTCTCCGGTGGAGCGGGCGGGTGGCTGCTTCTGATCGGCTCGGCGCTGATCTGTGCCGGCCTGCTGTGGTCGGACACCATCATCGCCGGGGTCGTGACATGAGCTGGGCGGCAGTCCTTCTCGCCGCCGCGGTACTCGCCTGGCCGCGGACGGCGAAGAGCCGCTTGGGGACGGGCCTGCGCTCGGCGCGTCCGGCTTCCCGTCCGCGCGCCCGCCAGGACCTCCTCGCGGTGGCCGCCACCCTGGACGTGCTCGGGGCGTGCCTGCACTCGGGCATGGCCACATCCACCGCAGCGGCGGCGGTGTCGGTGTCGGCGCCGGTCCACTTGGCCACGCCACTGCGCCGGGCCGCGGACCTGTTGGCGCTCGGCGCCGATCCGGCACAGGCGTGGGCACAAGCCGGAGCCCCAGCGGACCGACACATCGCCGCGTTCCTGCGCATGGCGCGCCGCTCGGCGGCCTCGGGTGCCGCGCTGGCGCGGGGGGTGGAGGAGCTGGCCGGCGACCTGCGCGCAGAGGCCGCTGATGGCGCGCGCGCCCGAGCCGAACGCGCGTCGGTGCTGATTGCCGGTCCGCTCGGGCTGTGCTTCCTACCGGCGTTCGTGTGCCTCGGTGTGGTGCCGGTCGTCGCCGGGCTCGCCGGTGACGTCCTGCAGTCAGGAGTGATGTGACAACAAGTGGAGGGAAAACAGATGAAACGACGGATACGTGGGTTACAGGCACGCCTGACCCTCCTCGCAGTCGCCGACGACGGCATGTCGACGGTCGAATACGCGATCGGAACCGTCGCTGCCGCAGCCTTCGGCGCGATTCTCTACACCGTGATCACCGGAGATTCGGTTGTCACCGCACTGACCAACATCATCAGCCGCGCCCTGAACACCGCGACCTAGCCGGTGCAGACGCCGGGGCCGTCACGATCGAGGCTGCTTTCGCGGTCATCACGCTGGTGGCCGTCCTCGTCCTGGGCATGGCCGGGGTGGCCGCGGTGTCGGCGCAGACGCGCTGCGTCGATGCGGCGCGGGAAGCGGCACGGCTCGTTGCGCGCGGGGACACGGCGGCGGCGGCGATCCGCTCCGCCCAGCGCGTCGCCCCCGGCGGGGCAAGGGTGCAGGTGCATCGGCGCGGTGACTTCGTCGTCGCCACCGTCGCTGTGGAGTCGGTTGTGCTGCCGTGGCTTTCCCTCGGCGCAGAGGCGCTGGCCGCAGTCGAGCCGCGCGCGGGGTGAGCAGGGGTCGGCCGGGGTCCTCGCGGTGGCCATGGTCGCGGTGCTGGTGACGGTCATGGTGGGCGCTGCGCACATCGGTGCCGCCGTCCTGGCCCGGCACCGGGCGCAGGCGGCGGCCGACCTGGCCGCCCTGGCGGCGGCAGCTCATCTACCGGCCGGCTCCGCGGCCGCGTGTGCCCGCGCCGCTAGCCTCGCGCGGGAGATGCGGGCCGCGGTGGCGGCCTGCACGATCGACGGCGTGGACGTCGTGGTCACGGTGCAGGTTCGGCCCGCACTGGGGAGCCGACTTCTGGGACCGGCCAGGGCGGTGGCGCGAGCGGGTCCGTCCTCAGCCGGCGGTCACGCTTTACCGGCGTCGGCTGATCTACCCTTGCGCGAGTAAGACTTTCGGGTGCGCTCTGCGGGGCGGTCGCCATCGAGTCCGACGGTGCTCAGCTCGACCGCGGTGGGCTCCCGCAGGGCGGCCAAGCCGGCGTACACACCGTCGTCGAGTTCGACCCGGTGTACGGTCACGTGGATCGGCGTCCACCTGCGGCTGCGGTCGAGCACTCGTAGTACCCCGGAGGTCACGCCCGCGTCGAACTCGGCGGCCATCGCGGCCATGGCGGCCCTGTCGTCGGGGTGCACCGCGTCGATGCTGACCAGTCCGGCCCGCCAGTCGAAGAACGGCGCGGGTTCGTCCAGCCACTTCAACAACGTCCAATGGCGTGGGTCGACCAGCGCCCGGTGCACTCCAGGAACGGCCAACCCTTCGATGATCTTCTGAGCGAGCAGATCGTGTTGGATACCCGAGCCCTCGCGCACACTGCGCCAGTTCATCGCCCGGCAGATGAGATGCTCGCTGCCGTCGTCGAACACCTCGGGCACCGACCGCGCGACGAACCCCACGGTGATCTGCTCACCGCGATAATCGGTGACGTCCCAGGTGTTACAGATCGACACCCCCACCTGCGGCTCGATGATCATGCTCAACACCTGCGCCTCGCTGGGCTTGAGATCACGGCGCGGCAGGTCGTCGACGAACGCACGGCCATGGGTGGGTTGGCGGTCGGGATCCCAGCCGCCGACCACCAGCGACTCCCGGGTGTCGGTGGCCGTGCCCGCGGTCAGGTCCCAGATCAACGGTCCGACCATGGGACGCGGAGGCGGCTCCTCGTCCGGAGCGCCTAACCACACGTGCACCCCGTGGATCCGGCCGTCCGACATCTGCACGACCTCCGTGCGGATCACGCGATCGTTCTTGGGCGTGATGCTGGTCAAACCGCCGCCGGCACGCACTGTTTCGCCGATCGCGGTCTGAATGGCCATCAGATGGGGATGCCGACGCAGGAAGGTGCTGATCGGAACCATGTCCGTGGTGCGGTCCCCCTGGGCGACGACGGCTGGTTCGTCGCCGAGTGTTTCCACGAGCATCCAGTCGTGGCTCATGACCGTCATGGTACCGACGGCTTCCCGCGGGCTCCGCCGTCAACCGCCCGGGTGCCGGGGGTGCCCGGTCAGCGCGCCGATGACCAGACGAAGCACGCGCACCGCGCCGTCCTTGTCCAGCGGATCGTTACCGTTACCGCATTTGGGGGACTGCACGCACGACGGGCAACCCGCGGGGCATTCGCAGGCCTCGATGGCCTCCGCGGTCGCACCCCACCAGTCGGCGAGCATGCCGAATCCGCGCGCGGCGAAACCGGCTCCGCCCGGGTGCCCGTCGTAGACGAAGATCGTCGGTAATCCGCCCACCGGGCCGATCGCGGTGGACACCCCGCCGATGTCGCTGCGATCGCAGCTGGCGATCAACGGCAGCAGGCCGATCGCCGCGTGCTCGGCGGCATGCAGTGAGCCGGGAATCCGTAACGGATCGATCCCGCTGCGCTGCAACGCTTCCGGAGTGATCGTGCACATCGTGGCCATGGTGTCCAGGGTGCGCGTGGGCATGTCGAGTTCGATGAAGTCGATGATCTCGCCGTCGATGCGTCGCCGGAGGTAGCCGGTCACGGTGTTGCTGACCGAGACAGGCACCAGGCCCACGGTCACCGGACCGTGCCGGGACTGCTCGCCGGAACCGGTGACGTCGATGTCGGTCAGCTCCCGCGCGAACGTCGTGTATCCGGGATCCTCGGTGTGGACGAAGGCGATTCCCGCCTCCAGGTCGAGGGTGTCGACGACGTAGCTCTCGCCCTGATGCAGATACACCGCGCCGGGGTGCACCGACGCCGGTGCCTGACCCGCCCCGGTACTGCCCAGCATCCGCCCGGTGTCGGCTTCCAGGATCGCGACCTGTCCGCCGGTGGAGCCCCTGATGTCCACCGCCGGGTGCGGATCCACTCCCGGGGCGGGGAAGTACCCGCTGGGACGGCGACGCAGCAGACCGTCGTCGACCAGTGCGGCGGCGACCTGCTCGGCGCCCCAGGCCCGCACCTCAGCGTCGGACAACGGCAGCTCGGTCGCCGCGCACAACAGTTGCGGACCCAGGATGTACGGGTTGGTCGGGTCGATCACCACCCGTTCGATGGGTTTGTCCAGCAGCGCTGCGGGATGGTGCACCAGGTACGTGTCGAGCGGATCGTCGCGGGCGATCAGGACGATCAGAGCGCCCTGCCCGCGTCGGCCCGCCCGGCCGGCCTGCTGCCAGAACGATGCGACGGTACCCGGGAAACCCGCCAGCACAACGGCATCGAGGCCGGCGATGTCGACCCCGAGCTCCAGCGCATTGGTGGTGGCCAGTCCGCGCAGCTCGCCGTCGGCCAGCGCCCGTTCCAGTCTCCGACGATCCTCGGCCAGGTAACCGGCCCGATACGACGCCACCTGATCGGCGAGATCTGGGTTCGCGTCGGCCAGCCGTGCCTTGGCCCCGAGCGCGACGAGCTCGGCGCCCCGGCGCGAGCGCACGAATGTCAACGTGCGGGCCCCCTCCCGCATCAGGTCGGCCATCACCCGCGACGCTTCGGCCCCTGCCGAGCGGCGTACCGGAGCACCGTTCTCCCCGATCAGCTCCGCCAGCAACGCCGGCTCCCACAGCGCGACCGTGCGGGCTCCCTGTGGTGACCCGTCCTCGGTCACCTCGCTCACCGTCTGGCCGATGAGTTCGGAGGCGGTGATCGCGGGCTCTGCGGTGGTCGCGGAGGCGAAGATCACCGTCGGCCCGCAGTGCTCGCCCGAATCCGGTGCGTACCGTGCGCACAAGCGCAGCAGCCGGCGCAGCACCATCGCCACGTTGGAGCCGAAAATGCCGCGGTAGTAATGGCATTCATCGACCACCAGGTACCGTAGGTTGCGCAGGAACACTGCCCACCTGGCGTGGTTGCGCACCATCGACAGGTGGATCATGTCCGGATTGGAGAAGATCCACCGAGACCGCTCGCGGGCGAATCGGCGCACCTCGGTGGGGCTGTCGCCGTCATAGGAGGTCGGGGCGACGTCGGCGAGCCCGGGAACGGCGGCGGTGAGCTCGGCGACGGTACGCAGCTGGTCGTGTCCGAGTGCCTTCGTCGGCGACAGATACAACGCGCGGGCGCGCGGATCCTGCTTCAGCGCCGTCAATATCGGCAACTGGTAGGCCAGCGACTTGCCCGATGCCGTCCCGGTGCTGAGTACCACGTGGCGTCCGCCGTGAGCGAGGTCGGCCGCGGTGCGCTGGTGCGACCACGGCACCTCGACGCCACGATCGCGGAAGGCCCGCACCACATCTGGGTCGGCCCAGGCCGGCCAGCCCTGCGGGCGGGCCCGTCGCGGCGGCAGGTCGGCGATGTGGCGCACCGGATGCTCGTCGACCGCGGTGCCCTCGACCGCGCCGGCGAGCAGCGTGCGGCCGAAGTCGGGCACCGTATCTGCCCGAGCGCCTGCTGCTGCTTCCGTCACCGATCACCTCCGAAGACGACGTCGTACCAACGCGTGGGCAGCGGCCGTGGGCCGCGCCGGCGCATGTCGTACGTGAATTGTTCACTACGCGACGGCGCTGAGACTGTCGCCGCAGGCCGGAACGTGATTGACTACTCGCGGTCGCAGCTTCTGTGTCGGTGTCCCCACACTCGCAGGAACGACGTTGCGATCGCGGTTCCTGCGAGGGTTGTAGGTCGGGTCTGAGTTCCGAGCACTCCACGAAGGTATGGCGGTCGGAACGGGCCCGGTCTGCCGAAGGACGGTGGACCGCACCCGGTGAATGAAGAGAAGGAAAGTACGAGAGATGCCACAGGGAACTGTGAAGTGGTTCAACGCGGAGAAGGGGTTCGGCTTCATCGCGCCTGAAGATGGGTCGGCGGACGTGTTTGTCCACTACACGGAGATCCAGGGAAGCGGCTTCCGCACCCTGGAGGAGAACCAGAAGGTCGAGTTCGAGGTCGGCCAGAGCCCCAAGGGCCCGCAGGCCACCGGCGTTCGAGCCATCTGAGCTAAGCGACCAACTCAAGACCACCGAGTCGACAGGCTCGAAGGATCACAGAACACCCCCGCGTCATCCCCACGGACAACGCGGGGGTGTTTTGTGTACCGGCCCGGGTTAACAGCTGCGCGGGCCCGTGCTGGCCTAGGGTCGACGGTGTGAGCCAGCTGTCCTTCTTCTCGGCTGAGTCGGTGCCGCCGGCCGTCGCCGATCTGACGGGGATCCTGGCTGCGCCCGGACAGGTGGTGCTGGTCAGTGGGCCCCAGGGGCCCACGGCCCGGCTGTCGGTGGTGGTGGACGAGCTGTGGCGGGCCGACGCGCTCGCGGAGATGATCGCCGACGCCGGCCTGGTCCCGGAGATCGCCCGCACCGACGAGAACACCCCGCTGGTGCGCACCGCGCTGGACGCCCGGCTGGTCGCCATCGCCGAGCAGTGGACGCGGGGAGCGGTCAAGACGGTGCCTCCGCAGTGGCTGCCGGGCCCCCGCGAGCTGCGGGCGTGGGCGCTGGCGGCCGGGACCGCCGACGCCGACCGCTACCTCCTCGGGCTGGATCCGCACGCTCCGGACACCCATTCGGCGCTGGCTTCGGCCATGATGCGGGTCGGGATCGCGCCCACTCTGATCGGCACGCGAGGGTCGCGTCCGGCGCTGCGAATCAGTGGTCGCCGACGGCTATCGCGCCTGGTAGAGAACGTGGGGGAACCTCCGGAGGGGGCTGAGGCGTTGCTGCAGTGGCCACGGGTTTAGCCGGCTCGCGAACCTCCGGCGCAGGAGGGACGGTTTGCGTCGGCACGCGCGGGGTGCGAAATTGTCAGTTGCCGAAGCGGGTCGCATGGGTACATGCACTACGCGGGCAGCAGAAGAAGTGGAGCTAGACAAAGTTGGCTGACGGGGACCGCGGCAGCGGGGGAAACCGAGGTGTCCGGCGACTCGTCATCGTCGAGTCGCCGACCAAGGCGCGCAAGATCGCCGGTTATCTCGGGTCCAACTACATCGTCGAATCGTCGCGTGGACACATCCGCGACCTGCCCAGAGCGGCCGCCGACGTGCCGGCCAAGTACAAGTCCGAGCCGTGGGCCCGGCTGGGCGTGAACGTCGACGACGACTTCGAGCCGCTCTACATCGTCAGCCCGGACAAGAAGAGCACCGTCGCCGACCTCAAGGACAAGCTCAAGAACGTCGACGAGCTCTATCTGGCCACGGACGGTGACCGCGAAGGCGAGGCCATCGCCTGGCACCTGCTCGAGACCCTGAAACCGCGCATCCCGGTCAAGCGGATGGTGTTCCACGAGATCACCGAGCCGGCCATCCGGGCGGCCGCCGAGGACCCTCGCGACCTGGACAACGATCTGGTCGACGCACAGGAGACCCGCCGCATCCTGGACCGGCTCTACGGCTACGAGGTCAGCCCGGTGCTGTGGAAGAAGGTGGCCCCGAAGCTGTCGGCCGGCCGGGTGCAGTCGGTGGCGACCCGCATCATCGTTCAGCGCGAGCGGGAGCGCATGGCGTTCCGCAGCGCCGGATACTGGGACGTCAGCGCCGAGCTGGACGCCAGCGTCTCCGATGCGCAGGCGCAGCCGCCTACGTTCACCGCGAAGCTCAACACCGTCGACGGTCGCCGGGTGGCCACCGGCCGCGACTTCGACTCGCTGGGCGCGGTCCGCAAGCCCGATGAGGTGCTCGTGCTGGACGAGGCCGGTGCCGAGGGGTTGGCGGCCGGTCTGCGCGGCGCGCAGCTGTCGGTGGCGTCGGTGGAGCAGAAGCCCTACACCCGCCGCCCCTACGCGCCGTTCATGACCTCGACGCTGCAGCAGGAGGCCGGGCGCAAGCTGCGGTTCTCCTCGGAACGCACGATGAGCATCGCGCAGCGGCTCTACGAGAACGGCTACATCACCTACATGCGTACCGACTCGACCACGCTGTCGCAGTCGGCCATTGATGCCGCCCGCAACCAGGCTCGTCAGCTCTACGGCGAGGAATATCTGCATCCCACCGCGCGGCAGTACACCCGCAAGGTCAAGAACGCCCAGGAGGCCCACGAGGCCATCCGCCCTGCCGGTGACGTCTTCCAGACTCCCGGCCAGCTGCACTCGGCGCTCGACACGGACGAGTTCCGGCTCTACGAACTGATCTGGCAACGCACGGTGGCCTCGCAGATGGCCGATGCGCGCGGCACCACGCTGAGCCTGCGTATCGCCGGTCAGGCTCAGACCGGTGAGCAGGTGGTGTTCAACGCCAGTGGCCGCACCATCACGTTCCCCGGCTTCCTGAAGGCCTACGTCGAGAGCATCGACGATCTCGCCGGCGGCGAGGCCGACGATGCCGAGAGCCGGCTGCCGAACCTGACCCAGGGGCAGCGGGTCGACGCCAAGGACCTGACCGCGGCCGGGCACGCCACGTCGCCGCCGGCCCGCTACACCGAGGCGTCGCTGATCAAGGCGCTCGAAGACCTCGGGATCGGCCGGCCGTCGACCTACAGCTCGATCATCAAGACGATCCAGGACCGCGGCTACGTGCACAAGAAGGGCAGTGCGCTGGTCCCGTCGTGGGTGGCGTTCGCGGTGATCGGTCTGCTGGAGCAGCATTTCGCCCGGTTGGTGGACTACGACTTCACCGCCGCGATGGAAGACGAACTCGACCAGATCGCCGCGGGGCTGGAGCGGCGCTCGAACTGGTTGTCCAACTTCTACTTCGGCGGTGAGCACGGTGTGGAGGGCTCGATCGCGCGGGCTGGCGGTCTCAAGCAGCTCGTCGGCGGCAACCTCGAGGAGATCGACGCTCGGGAAGTCAACTCCATCAAGCTCTTCGACGACGCCGAGGGCCGCGCCGTCAACGTCCGGGTGGGACGCAACGGCGCCTATCTGGAGCGCATGGTGGCCGACCCGGACAACCCCGGCGAGCTCAAGCCGCAGCGCGCCAACCTCAAGGACGAGCTGACCCCCGACGAACTGACGCTGGAACTGGCCGAGAAGGCTTTCGCGACACCGCAGGAGGGTCGTTCGCTGGGGGTCGATCCGCAGTCCGGTCACGAGATCGTCGCCAAGGACGGACGTTACGGCCCGTACGTCACCGAGGTCCTGCCCGAGCCCGACGACGGTGACGACGGCAGTGCCGGGTCGGGTGCGAAGAAGGGCAAGAAACCGACCGGCCCCAAGCCGCGCACCGGTTCGCTGCTGCGCTCGATGGACCTCGAGACGGTCACCCTCGACGACGCGCTGAAGCTGCTGTCGCTGCCGCGGGTGGTCGGCGTCGATCCGCAGAGCGGTGAGGAGATCACCGCACAGAACGGCCGCTACGGCCCGTATCTGAAGCGCGGCACCGACTCCCGTTCGCTGGCCACCGAGGAGCAGATCTTCGAGATCACCCTCGACGAGGCTCTCAAGATCTACGCCGAACCGAAACGCCGGGCCGGGCAACGCGCCGCGGCGCCGCCGCTGCGCGAGTTGGGCAACGACCCGGCCAGCGGCAAACCGATGGTGATCAAGGACGGCCGGTTCGGGCCCTATGTCACCGACGGCGAGACCAACGCCAGCCTGCGCAAGGGCGACGACGTCGCGTCGATCACCGATGAGCGCGCCTCCGAACTGCTCGCCGACCGCCGGGCCCGGGGCCCGGTGAAGAAGAAGGCGACGAAGAAGACCGGAGCCGCGAAGAAAGCGCCGGCGAAGAAGAAAGCGGCCAAGAAGAGCTGATATAGCTCGAGTTGGTCCTTCTCAAATGCCTCCGGAGGTGTCAGGAAGGGATCTGTAACTGATTCCTTTTCGGGGTCCGTGTGTTGGACGCACGTGGACCTCCTGACACGCCCCGGAGGTGTTGTTGTGTCTGTGCATGTAGCTCCAGTCACGTCGTCCACGATCGTCGTTGCTGTCGATGTCGGCAAGACCTCGGCCCTGTTGTCGGTGACCGATGCGGGTCACCATCGGTTGTTCGGGCCGTCGGAATTTGCGATGAACCGCACGGGTCTCGCCGCGGTCTTGGCTCGGGTGGCGACCTCGGTCCCGCTATCGGGGCAGGTCAAGGTCGGTGTGGAGGCCGCCGGTCACTATCACCGACCGTGCTCGACCATCGCTGGCCCGATGGATGGGAAGTGTTGGAGCTCAATCCCGCTCATGTCGCCGAGCAGCGCCGGGTGCAGGGACGACGCCGGATCAAGACCGACGTGATCGACCTCGAGGCGATCACCGAACTCGTGTTGGCCGGACACGGCAGCCCGGTCACCGACCGCGATGTCGTGATCGGTGAGATCAGCGCCTGGGCAGTGCATCGGAGCCGGCGGGTCGCCACGCGTACCGCGACGAAGAATCAGCTGCTCGGCCAGCTCGACCGGGCCTTTCCCGGGCTGACCCTGGCTCTGCCCGACGTGCTGGCCACCAAGATCGGCCGGCTGGTGGCCGCCGAGTTCGCCGACCCGACACGCCTGGCCGGTCTCGGGGTCAATCGGTTGATCCGCTTCGCCGCGACCCGCGACCTGCAACTGCGCCGCCCCGTCGCCGAGCGTCTGGTCGCTGCGGCCCGCGACGCCTTGCCGACCCGCGACGCCGTGATCGCGCGTCGGATACTGGCCGCCGACCTGGCCCTGTTGGCCGATCTTGACGACCAGATTCAGTCCGCGGAGACCGCGCTGGGATCACTGTTGCCGCGCAGCCCCTACGCGACGTTGACCTCGGTGCCAGGCTGGGCAGTGGTGCGGGTATCCAATTACGCTGCCGCTCTGGGTGATCCGAAACGCTGGCCGGGACCCCGGCAGATCTACCGTGCGTCGGGGTTGTCCCCCATGCAATACGAATCCGCCCACAAACGCCGCGACGGCGGTATCAGCCGCGAAGGTAGCGTCGCGCTGCGCCGCGCCCTGATCGACCTAGGCATCGGCCTGTGGCTCAACGAGCCGGCCGCCAAAACCTACGCTCACGGACTCAAGGACCGCGGCAAACACAGCGGCGTGGTGGCCTGCGCGTTGGCCCATCGCGCCAACCGCATCGCCTACGCGCTCGTGCGCGACCACGCCACCTACGAGGCAGCCCGCTGGGCCTAGACCCCACACTCAGCACGAAAGGACCGACCAGACCCTTCCACCACTCCCGCCGGTAGTGCCACGGTAAACGGACGAGGACGAAGGGCCGGATCAGATGTCGTAAGGGCTATGGCGGACCCCTCACCGGGTTACGCCGACGCTAGCTTGGCACCCGGCCCTTCGTGCCTCCACGGCAGCCCGAACGACGCCAGATAACCCACACCGAGGTTGCATACGTCAGCGTGGGCGCTAGGCACCCGTCAACCTCACCAGCACCACTGCCGGCCGCGCGGAAACCACACACCCGACCAGGTGTGTCGGCCCACTACGGCCTCCGCACCACTTGACTCGACCTACAGCCAGCTAGCGGGTCAGGTCGACCTCGTCGGCGCGCACCAGGTTGACCGGGCGGGCCAGCTGGGTGGGGGCGGTGCGGCCGCGCAGTTCGACGATCTCCCCGACGTCCCAGCACAACGCTTCGGCGTCCAGCGCGCCGCTGACCGCGACCGCCGAGGCCAGCACGTGGCCCTCCTCGAGCTTGGCCAGCTCGGTGAGCCTGGCCGCTTCGTTGACCGGGTCACCGATCACGGTGTATTCGAAGCGGGCCTGGGCGCCGATGTGCCCGGCGATCGCCCGCCCGGCCGACACCCCGATGCCGAACTCGGTTTCGCCGAGCACCCGGATCAGTTCGTCGTGCAGCTCCCGCGAGGCGGCCAGCGCCGCGCCGGACGCGTCGGGGTGCTCGATCGGGGCGCCGAAGATCGCCAGCGCGGCGTCGCCCTGGAACTTGTTGACGAACCCGCCGTGACGGTTGACGGTGTCGACGACGACGCGGAAGAAGTCGTTGAGCAGGTTGACCACCTCGGCCGCCGGCTTGGTCGCCGCCAGATGCGTCGATCCGACCAGGTCGACGAACAGCACCGCGACCTCGCGTTCCTGCCCGCCGAGCTCGGTGCCGCGCTCCAGCGCGCGGCGGGCGACGTCCTCCCCGACGTAGCGGCCGAACAGATCCCGCAGGCGTTGCCGTTCGGCCAGGTCGCGCACCATGTCGTTGAACCCGGCCTGCAGCAGGCCCAGCTCACTGGCGTCATAGATCTGCATGTGCGCGTTGTAGTTGCCGCGCTGCACCTCGCCGAGCGCCCAGCGCAGCTGGCGCAGCGGGTCGGCGATGGACATCGCGACCAGCACGGTGCTGGACAACCCGATCACCAGCGCGGCGATGGCCAGCAGCAGGATCGTGGTCACCAGCCGATCGGCCGGCGCGGTCAGGATCGCGAACTTGCTGGCGACGAGGGCCAGCACGATCGTCAGCACCGGAACACCGGTGGACAGCACCCAGGTCAGCACCTGGCGCAGGATCACCCCGGGCGCGCGGAAGGTCTCCGGGACGCCGCCGCGCAGCGCGGCCACCGCGACGGGCCGCAGCACCCGCTCGGACTGCAGGTAACCGATGATCGCGGTGGCGGTCGCGCCCAGCGCGGTGGCCACCGCCACCACCGGGGCCGACTTGCTGGCCACCGGCCAGCTGGCCACGATGAACACCACCGAACCCAACAGCCAGTTGGTGGCGCTGATCACGGAGCGGTAGAACGGCATCTTCAGCGCCCGCATGCGGGCCACTTCGGTCTCGGCGGGGTCGCGGTCGCCCAGCAGCATGTCGCGGCGTTGCCAGCGCATCACCGGGATCAGCATCCGCAGCGTGAAGTAGGACGCGACGGTGAACGAGATGAAGAGGTATCCGAGGAAGATGGCCAGGTTGTAGGTGGGCAGGTCCTGCAGCTGGATGCGGTCCTCGGGCGGCAGGCCGAACCGCAGGAAACCCAGCACCAGCAGCGCGCCGATGATGTCGGCCTGCAGCATGCCCAGCGTGAACACCGGCCAGGGGGTGCGCGCGACCCAGCGGGCGAATGCACTGACTCGCCCCACCTCGATCGCTTCACCGGCCATTCGCTAACCGTATCGGGCGCAGCTGACGGCGCGGGAGCGTCTGAGACGGACGTGTCGGTTCGCAGCACTACTGTTATCGGCGATGACGGGTGTTTTTTCGCGTCTGGTGGGCCAGGACGCCGTGGAAGCCGAGCTGATGGCTGCCGCACGGGCCGCGCGCGGTGATTCCGCTCACAGCGAGGCGCTGGAGGCGGGTGGCGCGGGCGCTTCGGCGGCCACGATGACCCACGCCTGGCTGATCACCGGACCGCCCGGGTCCGGGCGCTCGGTGGCGGCACTGTGCTTCGCGGCCGCCCTGCAGTGCACGTCCGACGGTGCCCCGGGGTGCGGCGAATGCCGCGCCTGCTCGACCACGATGGCCGGCACCCACGCCGACGTGCGCCGTATCGTCCCCGAGGGCCTGTCGATCGGGGTGGACGCGATGCGGACCATCGTGCAGATCGCCTCGCGGCGGCCTGGCACCGGTCGCTGGCAGATCGTGGTGATCGAGGACGCCGACCGGCTCACCGAAGGGGCGGCGAACGCCTTGCTCAAGGTCGTGGAGGAGCCGCCGCCGTCGACGGTGTTCCTGCTGTGCGCGCCCTCGGTGGACCCGGAGGACATCGCGATCACGCTGCGCTCCCGCTGCCGGCACGTCGCGCTGGTCACGCCGTCGGTGGATGCCATCGCGCGGGTGCTCGTCGAGTCCGACGGGCTCACCGAGGCCGATGCGGCGTGGGCTGCCTCGGTCAGCGGCGGACATGTCGGGCGGGCCCGGCGGCTGGCCACCGACGAGCAGGCCCGTCAGCGCCGGCAGCGGGCGCTGGGGCTGGCCCGGGATGCGGCCACGCCGTCGCGGGCCTACGCCGCCGCGGAGGAGCTCGTCGCCACGGCTGAGGCCGAAGCCCGGGCGCTGACCGAGGACCGCAACGAGGCCGAGGCCGACGAGCTGCGTACCGCGCTGGGCGCGGGCGGCACCGGGAAGGGCACGGCCGGCACGATGCGCGGCGCGGCCGGGGCGATCAAGGACCTGGAACGGCGGCAGAAGTCACGACAGACGCGCGCTTCGCGGGACGCGCTCGACCGGGCGTTGATCGATCTGGCCACCTATTTCCGGGACGCCCTGCTCGTCGGGTCGGGGGCCGGCGACATCGCTCCCAACCACCCCGACATGCGTGAGAAGGTCGCGGCGTTGGCCGCCCACGCACCCGCCGACAAGCTGCTGCGATGCATCGAGGCGGTGCTCGAGTGCCGGGAGGCGCTGGCCGGCAACGTCAAACCCAAGTTCGCCGTCGACGCCATGGTCGGCACCGTCGGTCAGGCGCTACGCGGCTGACTTTGGTCGTCGCTCGGCCCTGCCGTAGACTCAGGCCGCCGATGGTGCTGGTCGCCGTCGGCAGGCCGCCTTAGCTCAGTCGGCAGAGCGATTCACTCGTAATGAATAGGTCGGGGGTTCGATTCCCCCAGGCGGCTCCGAATTTCTCGGGAGCGGGAATGTGCGCTTTATACTTCTTTATAAAACTGCCTGAAATCCCGATTTTTATAAGGAAGTATAAGCTCGGTGGCCGCCTCGCAGCAGCGAAGTCCCTACACACCGGGCGCCATCGCGCTCCACCTGCCCGGTCGCGACGTGCACCTGGCTCGGGTCAGCGTGCACCTGACGAACCTGAGTGTGTACCGCCAACTCGACGGCAGGGTCCACGTGTTCGTCGGCCCGCGCGGAGTCGGCAAGACCAGTCTGCTGCGGGTCGCCCAGCGCGACGCGCAGCAGCGCACCTTCACCACGGTCTGGGCGACGGGCGGCGACTCGGTGTCGCTGTCGGTCGACCTGGCGAACGAGTTCGACAAACTCGTCACCACGACATGGACAGACACCGCGAAGGCCGCGCTGGCCAAGACGCTGAACACCGTGCGGCTGAACTTCGGGGTGGCCTCCCTGCAACTCGCGACGCCTGCCGACGCCGACAACAGCACCGAGTTCCAGGGAGCCGCCCGCGCCCTCCAGGAGGCGATCACCGCGGCCGCCCGCGGGGTGGTGGAGGCCGGCAGCCCGGGTCTGGTGGTGTTCATCGACGAACTGCAGGCCGCCGACGCGGTCGGCATTCGGGCCCTGGCCTATGCCTGGCAACACATGCAGGCCGAGGCCCCCGAACTGCCCGCCGCGGTCTTCGCGGCGGGTTTGAGCCACACCCAGGACACCGTCGCCAAAGCGGTCAGCTTCGGGGAGCGATTCGAGTACCGGCATCTGAACAACCTCAACCGGGACGACGCCACCTTGGCGCTGACCGCCCCCGCCCTCGGGGTCGGTGTGGGGTGGGAACAGGGTGCGCTCGACGCCGTGCTGCAGGAGACGCAGGGCTATCCGTACTTCCTGCAGGAATTCGGCGACACGATGTGGGAAGCCGCCGGCTACCCGGGGCCCGGTGGGGCGTTGACGGCCGAGCACTTTCCCGCCGCGCGCGAGCAGTTCATCGTGGCGCGGAACATGTTGTTCCGATCGCGGTGGAAACAGGCCTCTCCCGCGGAGGCGAAGTTCATCACCGCGATGGCCTCGCTCGGCGACGGCGACGTGAAGCGCCGGGACGTCGCCACCGCGCTGGGTACCACGTCGACCGCGATCAGCATGGCCAGGCAGTCGCTGATGGACAAAGGACTGATCGAGCAGTCCTCCCGCGGCAGCATGCGGTTCACCGCCCCGGGCTTCGCCCAGTACATCCGCGACTACGCCGACGTCGACGCGGACGGATAGCCCTCCCGGCAGGTCCGGTAGCCGTTCGGTAGCCGGCGGAAGACCTGGAAACCCTGTGCGCGCTTGTCGTTCATGCCGAGCGGCCTGTCACGGGTCAGCGGGGTGCGACGAAGCCGACCGGTCCGGAGGCCAGACACACCGACAGCGCGGCGGTGTCGGCGCGCACCGTGATGGCGTCCCCGGCTCCGCTCAACCGGACGAACACCCGGTTCAGGCCCGGGCGCACGGGGACCCGGACCTCCTCGCCCTCGGACAGCGCCACCACGATCGAACCGTCGCTGTTGGCCAGGTAATTGAGCTCGGCGGTCCAGTCGGCGGGAAGCAACGGCCCGTCCAGCGGCAGCACCGCGGGAAAGTCCGGCTGCACCAGATAGCCGCACTGCGGAAGGGGTCCGGGGGCGATGCTGCGCACCCAGGTCACCACCGCGTCGACGACGTGACCCTGGCTGTCGAGCATTCGCAGTTGCGTTGTCGAGCCGGCGAATTCGGGTCGATCGTCGAGCAGGGCGAACATGTGTGAGGCCAGGTTCTCCGGCCACGCCACCCGTTGCAGCACCAGCGGGTCGACCTCCTGATCGAGCAGCGGCGCATCCGACTCGGCGCGGGCGGCGGCCAACCCGGACCGCGCGGTGCGCAGGTAGGACTCGGTGGGGTTGTCCTGCCAGCTCCGCAGGAACGTCGCGGTGGAGTAGAGACTGCTGACGACGAACACCGATGTCAGACCGACGATCGCCACCGACCGCACTCGGGACGCATCGAGGCGGAAGGATCCGGGCCGGTTCGGTGCGCACAGGCCGACCGCGGCCAGCAGCGTCAGCACCAGAACCAGATCCGGAAGGTAACGCAGCGACTGGGCGAGCTCCAACGCGGTGAACCGCGACGAGCGCATCAGATAGATCGGCACCTGGCACGCCGCGACATACCCGAGAGCGGTCAGCCACACCGGCCCCAATCGTTGTTTGCGGTAGAGCGTCACCGCCACCACGGCCGCCAACGCCACCCAGCCCAGCACCATCACCACGGGCCCCGGTATCGCCCACGGGGAGGCCGGCGCCCACCGCTGCCACTGCCAGGGCCCGCCGATCAAACCAGGCACCACGCCGTGGGTCACCGAGCGCGCCAGCAGATCCCACGTCATCGCCAGATCGAAGCTCCACCGCCTCTGGTCGACCACCAGCAGGTAGACGCCCACCCATGCCACCGTCACCGCCAGGCACGCCAGCCACACCCGCGCTCCCCGGCGCCACACATCGCGCACCGAAACGGTCGCTGTCACATGGCCGTACAACGCGACGACGGTGAAGGCGACGAACGGGATGATCGCCGACTTCTCGAAGAACAGCAGCGCACCGACGTACACGAGGACCGCGCTCACGGCGTAGCGCGGCCGACCCGTACGGGTCAGCAGGAGCGCATCGGCGCACACCCACGCCATCGCGGCCAACATCGGCAGCGAGTTCAGCCCGGCCGCCCACCACGCGTAACTCGGTATCGCCAGTGGTGTGAACAGTGCGAACGTCAACGGTACCAACAGAACTGGCCGCCAACCCAGAATCACGTGCAGGGCCCGCAGCAGGGCCAGCGCCGCCAGCGCGGCCAGCACCACCAGGCTCAGCGCCGGGCCCACCCAGTTCAGGGGGGCCAGCCGGGTGATCGTGCCCGCCAGCAGGAACGCCGCGGGCATCACGTGGCCGTCGTGGTCGTCGAACAGGTAGGCGGGCGACAACAACGGTTGCGTGCCTGCCCTGCCGACCAGAATCAGGTCGTCCCAATAGAAGTAGCCACCGAACGCCAGCACCGCCCGCACGACCAGATGCACCGCGATGAGCAACAGCGCGATGCGGGCGGTACGGGAATGCACGAGCACTATCGGGGGTAGGTGTCCCCGGCCTGGCGGCGCGCCTCCCAAGCCGAGGACACCATCTCCTCCAACGAGTGCCGCATGGTCCAGTCCAGGTCGCGGGCGGCGAGGTCGCCGGAGGCCACGATGCGGGCCGGGTCGCCGGGGCGGCGCGGCATGATAGTCGGTTCGAAGTCGATGCCGGTGACGGTGCGAATCGCGGTCATGATCTGCGCCACCGATGTACCGGCCCCGCTGCCGAGGTTGTACACCCGCTCCACCGGCAACCCGTCGTCGAGCCGGCGCGCAGCTGCGACATGGGCCAGCGCCAGATCGGCGACGTGGATGTAGTCGCGCACGCAGGTGCCGTCGGGGGTGGGATAGTCGTCGCCGTTCACACGCGGGGTCTCCCCGCGGTACAGCATGTCGAAGACCTTCGGGAACAGGTTGTGCGGGCTGGCGTCGAACAGCCGCGACGATCCCGACCCGACCACGTTGAAATAGCGCAGGCTGGTGTGCCGGATGCCCGCGGACCGTCCGACGTCGCGCAGCAACCATTCTCCGATGAGTTTGGTTTCGCCGTAGGGCGACTCGGGCGTGGTCGAGGTGGACTCGTCGACCACCTCGACGTCGGGTGTGCCGTAGGTGGCCGCGCTGGAGGAGAACACGATCGCCTCGACCCCGGCGCGCTGCATCGCCGACAGCAGGGTGAGGGTCGCCGTGACGTTCTGCTCGTAGGTGTGCAACGGCCGGTTGACGGACTCACCGGCGTACTTGTACCCGGCGACATGGATGACGCCGCGTACCTCGTTGCGCCGCAGCGTGTCCTCCACCAGCGCACCGTCGAGCAGTGAGCCCTCGACGAACGTCGCCGCGGGGGCGACGAACTCGGCGAACCCCGTCGACAGGTCGTCGATGACCACCACGGGTATCCCGGCGTCGCACATGGCCTGCGTCACGTGCGAGCCGATGTATCCGGCACCCCCGGTCACCAGCCAACTCATCAGCGTCTCCTTCGTCGTCGCCCGCAGCGTATTCGCCGGGCAGCGGTCAGCGTCCGGCAGGCCTGTCGCCGGCCAGGGCCACCAGGTGCACCGCCATGCCGAACAGCGGCCCGCACATCAGCGCCACCACCGTGCGCACCTCCAGCGTCAGCGGCATCAGCAGCAGCAGGGCCGAGGCCAGGGTCGCCGACAGCCAGCCCGCGGCGTAGGCGCGGTGCAACGCGGCGGCCACGGTCGCGGCGCCCGTCAGCGTCAGCAGCGCGATGGCCACCGCGGCGGCGGTCAGCCAGGCCAGCAGCGCACCGTCGGCCTGGTACTGCGGGCCGAACGCGGTGCGCAGGAACCACGGCCCGACGAGACCGGCGACGAGCACCCCGAGCGCGCCCAGACCGGCGACCAGCGCGGCCGGCGCGGCCAGAGCGCGCACCCGATGAGCACGCTGATCCACGAAGTATGCGATCAGGTTTCCCTGCATCGCGGTCAGCGGCACCAGCAGCGGCGCCCGGGTGAGGGTGACCGCCAGGATCACCACCCCGCCGGTGGCGCCGAGGTCACCGGAGGTGGCCTGGAGCAACACCGGAAAGCCCATGACGAGGACCGCGCTGGCCCCCGCCGCGGTGGTCGAATGCCCGACGCCGCGCAGAAAGGTCACCGTGTCGGCGGGGGTGTGCACGCGCGCCGCCGCCCGGGCCGCGGGGGAGAGCGCCAGCATCAGCACCCAGCTGACCGCACCGGCGACCGTGGCCCACAGGTACCCGCCCAGCCCCCAGCCGATCGCGAAGCTCGCCGCGGCGACCGTGACCCTCAGCAGCGCGTCGGTCACCATCAGAGCGCCGTACCCGGACCACTGGTTGCGTCCGGCGAGCATGCCGAGCAGCGTGGTGTGCACACAGAAGCCGGCCAGCCCGAGGCTCAGCAGCGCGATGCTCAGCGCGCGGTCCTCGACGAACACGTGGGCCGACCACAGCGGTGAGGTCAGCGCGATCAGCGCGGCCGCCCCCACCCCGACGCCCGCACCGATGCGCATCGGACGGCTGCGGCCCGGCTCGCCCCGTGCCGAGCGGACCTCACGGGTGCTCTCCTGCAGCAGGCCGAACGCGGCTCCGCTGGCCAGCCCGAACGCGCCCCAGAACACGCTGAACACCGAGAAGCCGGCCGGCTCGAGATCCCGGGCGGCCAGATACAGCACCGCGTACCCGCACAGCGCCGACACCGCGGTCGCCGCCCCGACGCGCACCACGCTGCTGCGGGTGACGGCCCCGGAAGGGCTGGCGGCGGCGTCGGTCACGGCAGGTCCAGCTCGGGAACCTCCGCGGAATACAGCCACGCCGCCCACAGCGGGCGCAGCGAGTCCTCGGTGTACTGCGCGGCCAGCGCGATGAAGTCGTCGGTCACGACGCTGGCATGCCGGTACCGCGATGTCCACTCCCTGAGCAGCGCGAAGAACGCGTCGTCGCCGATGCGCCGGCGCAGCGTGTGCAGGGCCAGCGCGCCGCGCTTGTACACCCGGTCGTCGAACATGTCCTGCGGCCCGGGGTCGGCGAGGACCAGATCCTGCGGCGAGTCGACCAGCCGCCGGTGGTAGTGGCGGGCCCAGTCGTCGGCGCTGCGCTCCCCGCAGTGGTCGGACCACAACCACTCGGCGTAGCAGGCGAAACCCTCGTGCAGCCAGATGTGGCGCCAGCGTTGGGCGGTCACGGAGTTGCCGAACCACTGGTGGGCCAGTTCGTGGGCCACCAGCCGCTCGGAGCCGCGCCGGCCGTCGCAGTGGTTGGCCCCGAAGATCGAGATGCCCTGCGCCTCGAGCGGGATCTCCAGATCGTCGTCGGTGACGACCACGGTGTAACCGTCGGCCAGCGGGTACGGACCGAACAGCTTGACGAAGAGTTTCATCATCTGCGGTTGGCGGCCGAAGTCGTGGTCGAACTCGCGGCGCAGCCGGTCGGGCAGCACCGAGAAGATCTCCACGCCGTTCTTGGCCATCCGCCGCCTGGTGTACGGGCCGACCTGCAGCGTGATCAGATACGTCGAGGTCGGCTCGCTCTGCTCGTAGGTCCAGGTGGTCATGCCGGCGCGGGCCCTGCGGGACAACAACTTTCCGTTGGCGAGCGTGAGATAGGCGCTCTCCGTGGCGATCTGGATCCGGAAGCTCGCCTTGGCGCTGGGATGGTCGTCACACGGGAACCACGACGACGCCCCGTTGGGCTGGCCGGCCACCAGCGCGCCCTCGGTGAGTTCCTCGAAACCGACCTCACCCCAGGGGGTCCGTTTCGGTCGCGGTGTCCCGCTGTAGCGCACCGCCACCGTCATCGCGGCACCGGCGGGCAACCGATCGGCGAGCGTGATGTGCAGCTTGTCCCGATCGGTGCGAAAGTGCTTCGGCCGCTTTCCGTTCACCGTCACCTTGGCCACCGACAGCGCGCTGGACAGGTCCAGGCTGAACGTCTGGAGCTCGGCCAGCGTGACGGCGGTGACGGTGGCCGTCCCGCCGAGCCGGTTGATGGCGACCTTGTACTCCAGCTCCAACTCGTACCGCGACACCCGGTAGCCGAAGTTGCCTGCCGTCGGCAGATACGGGTCGATGACCGGGGCGGAGCTCTTCTTGCTTGCTCGTCGACCCGTCACGCGGCTGCCGGTTTCTTGGGCTTGGCGCCCGACTGCCCCTGCTTCTTGCCCGCAGGGTTCCACGGCGCGATCGGATTGCCCTGCCACCGTGTCGACGGCGGCACCTCGTCACCGCGCATCACCAGGGAGGCGGGGCCGACGGTCGCGCCGGCGCCGATGCGGGCGGCGGGCAGCGCCACGCAGTGCGGTCCCAGCGTGGCACCGGGTTCGAGCACCACGGTGTCCATGCGCATGATCCGGTCGTGGAACAGATGGGTCTGCACGACACACCCGCGGTTGACGGTCGCGCCGTCGCCGAGTGTCACCAGGTCGGCCTCGGGCAGCCAGTACGTCTCACACCACACTCCACGTCCGATGCCGGCACCCAGCGCCCGCAGCCACAGATTCATGACGGGGGTACCCGCGGCCGCGCGGGCGAACCACGGCGCCGCCACGGTCTCGACGAAGGTGTCCGACACCTCGTTGCGCCACACGAACGACGACCACAGCGGGTGTTCGATTGCGCCGATGCGGCCTACCAGCAGCCACTTCGCCAGCACCGCCACCCCGCCGGCGATGGCTCCGGCGGCGAGCACGACCGGCCCGGCCGCGAGCGCGGCCCACAGCCAGCCCGCCGCAGTGGCCAGCGCCTGGATCGCGGCGAGCACACCGACTCCGATGGCGAAGGTGATCACGACCGGCACGATGCGGAACGTCTCCACGGTGGCGCGCAGCACCTTGAGCTTCGCCGACGGGTGGAAGGTGCGCAGCGCGTCGGCCGCGGTGGGGCGGCGTCTCAGCCGTACCGGGGGACTGCCCAGCCAGGACGAACCGGCCTTGGCCTTGTGCGGGGTGGCCGAGAGCACGGCCACCAACCCGTCGTCGGGCACTCGGCGGCCGGGCTGGGTGATTCCGGAGTTGCCCAGGAACGCACGCTTTCCGACCGTGGCGCGGGCGACGTGGATCCACCCGCCGCCCAGTTCGTAGGAGCCCACCATCGTGTCGTCGGCGAGGAATGCGCCGTCCTCGACCACGGTGAACTTCGGCACCAGCAGGGCTGTGGAGATCTCCGTGCCGCGGCCCACTTCGGCGCCGAGCAGACGCAGCCACCACGGGGTGAGCAGTCCGGCGTAGATCGGGAACAGGTAGTTGCGGGCGGCGTCCATCAGCCGCTCGGTGGCCCACAGCTGCCAGCCGGAGCGGCTGCGCACCGGGTGGTAGCCCTCGTGCAGCCCCACGGACAGCAGTCGCACGCCCAGCACGGTCAGCGCCGCATAGGTCAGCACCGCGGCCAGAGTGGCCGGGGCGGCCCACAGCATCGCCGCCGGCACGGCGTCGGCGACGCTGGCGGTGTCCCGCACCGCCCATCCGATGACGGCCAGCCCCACGGTCAGTGCGGCCAGCGGCAGCGCTCCCAGCAGCATGGACGTCAGGCCGTACACGGCCACCCAGTGCAGGGCGCGCGGGGGCCGGTGATCGGGCCACGGATGCTTGGCCTTCCCGGATTTGATCGCCGGTGAACCCTTCCAGTACTGCCCGTTCTTGACCTTGCCGACCACCCCGGATCCGGGGGCGACGTCGGCGTTCTTGCCGACCACGGCACCCGGGAGCAGGGTGGTGCGCGCCCCGACCGTGGCGTCGTTGCCGACAGTGACAGGCCCGACGTGGAAGGCGTCACCGTCGATCCAGTACCCCGTGAGGTCGACCTCGGGCTCGATGGAGCAGCGGTGCCCCAGCGTCAGCATGCCCGTCACCGGGGGCGCCGAATGCAGGTCGACGCCCTGCCCGACCTTGTTGCCCAGCGCGCGGGCGTAGTAGACCAGCCAGGGAGCACCCGCCATGTTCTGCGCCCCGCTCGCCTCGGCGAGCCGCTCGGCCAGCCACACCCGGAGGTGCACCGCGCCGCCGCGTCGGTACGTTCCGGCCTGCACGTTGCCCAGCAGCGTCCGCGCACCGACGACCGCGATGCCCATCCGGCCCGGCGGGGTGACGAACAGCAGGAATCCGGCCAGGATCCACCACCAGCTGATCGGCGCCGTCCACGGCACCAGGTCCAGACCGGCGGCGACATTGTTGGCGACCGCCAGCCAGACCACCCACTGCATCCCGGTCAGCGCCGCCAGCGGAACGGTCAGTGCGATCTGCACGGCCTGCGTCCGTCGCGACACCGGCTCGACGGTCCGCGGCTCGACGGCCGGGGGCGGTTCCAGTTCGTCGAGGTATCCGGCCAGCGACCCCAGCCGCGGGTGGTCGTAGAGGTCGGCGACGGTCACCTGCGGGTAGCGCTGCCGCAGCGCGGCGATCAGCTGGGCGGCAGCCAGCGATCCGCCGCCCAGGGCGAAGAAGTCCGCCTCCGGCCCGTCGACCTGTGCGGCCAGCCCGTCGCGCCACAGCCCGGCCAGCCAGCCCGTCGTCCCGAGAAGGTCCGGTGCGTCGTCACCGGCTCCGTCGACCGGCCACGGCAGCGCGTCGCGGTCCACCTTGCCTGACGTGCGGGTGGGCAGCTCGTCGACGAGGACCAGACGGGGCACCAGGGCGGCGGGCAGTGACTGCGCCAGCGCGGTCCGGGCGGCGGCCAGGTCGAAGTTCGGATCGGCGCTGGCGACATAACCGACCAGCAGGGGGGTTCCGCTGGCCGTGCGCCGCACCGCCGCCGCGCCGCCGCTGACCCCCGGCAGATGCACCAGCGCGCTGTCCACCTCACCGAGCTCGATGCGGCGGCCGCCGACCTTGACCTGGTCGTCGGCGCGGCCGACGAAATACAACCCGTCGGCCTCCAGCCGGACCAGGTCGCCGCTGCGGTAGGCGCGGCTCCAGGCGAGCGTGGGCATCGGGGCGTACTTCTCGGCGTCCTTGTCGGGATCGAGGTAGCGCGCCAGCCCCACCCCGCCGATGACCAGCTCTCCGACCTCCCCGAGGTTCACCGGCCGGCCGTCGGCGCCGACGACCGCCAGATCCCACCCGGGCAGGGGCAGGCCGATGCTGACGGGCCCCCGCCCGAACAGCCGCGCCGCACAGGCCACCACGGTCGCTTCGGTCGGGCCGTAGGTGTTCCACACTTCGCGGCCGTCCACCGCGAGCCGCTCGGCGAGTTCGGGCGGGCAGGCCTCGCCGCCGAAGATCAGCAACCGCACCGCCTCCAGGGCCTCCGCCGGCCACAGCGCTGCCAGCGTCGGCACGGTCGAGACCACCGTGATGTCGCGCGACACCAACCAGGGGCCCAGGTCCATCCCGCTGCGCACCAGCGAGCGCGGGGCGGGCACCAGACAGGCGCCGTGCCGCCACGCCAGCCACATCTCCTCGCAGGAGGCGTCGAACGCCACCGACAGTCCCGCCAGCACCCGGTCCCCGGGGCCCAGCGGATTGTCCTGCAGGAACATCCGCGCCTCGGCGTCGACGAACGCGGCGGCGCTGCGATGGCTGACCGCGACACCCTTGGGGGTTCCGGTGGAGCCGGAAGTGAAGATGATCCACGCGTCGTCGCGGCTCAGCGGTGCTGCGGCGCGCCAGCCGCGGGACGACCCGGGGCCGCGGACGAGTCCCTGCTCGGTGATGACGGCGACGACGCCGGCCTCGGTGAACACCAGTTCCGCGCGCTCGACGGGGTCGTCGGCGTCGACCGGAACGTAGGCGGCGCCGGTGGCGAGCGTGGCCAGGATCGCGACGTAGAGCGCGTAGCTGCCCGAGGGCATCCGGATGCCGATGCGGTCGCCGCGGCCGATCCCGCGGGCGGCCAGCCACGCCACGCTGTCCTCGATGTCGGAGACCAGCTCGGCATAGGTGAGCTGGACGGTGCCGTCGTCGAGGGCAGGCGCGTCGGGGTAGCGCCGCGCGGTGTCGTAGAGGATGTCGATCAGCGTGCGCGGCTCGGGGGCGAACGCCGACAGCACGAACTGGGCGGGGATCTCGGGGGTTGGATCCGCTGCTGTCACGGGTACAAACTACTAAGCGCCGGGCGGCCCCCGGTGGCGTCGGGTGGCGGTTGATTCGCGTGTCGGGCGACCGGCTGGCAGAATCACCGCCCTGGAGGGGAGTATTCCTTCGCCACAACGTCGTCACCACGTCGTCCATCTCTGATCGACCGGTGTTGTGGGCCGCACTCGGCGGTGGAAGAGACCTCCGGCGTTGAAACGACGACCGGAGGTTTGATGAACGTCAGCGGACTCGAGTGGGCGATCACGCTCAGTGTGACCATCGCGATCCTGCTCTTCGATGTGATCGTGATCGGGCGGCGCCCGCATGAGCCCTCACGGCGTGAGACGGCCACCGCGCTGAGCTTCTACGTCGGGTTGGCGATCCTGTTCGGCCTGTGGACGTGGTTCTTCCACGGCAGCCAGTACGGGCTGGAGTTCTTCGCAGGCTGGCTCACCGAGTACAGCCTGTCGGTGGACAACCTGTTCATCTTCTTGATCATCATGGCCAGCTTCAAGGTGCCGCGGATCTACCAGCAGCAGGCGCTGCTCGTCGGCATCATCCTGGCGCTGGTGTTCCGGGGCATCTTCATCGCCCTCGGTGCGGTCGCGATCGCCCGGTTCTCTTGGGTGTTCTACATCTTCGGTGCGTTCCTGCTGTACACGGCCATCCAGCTGGTGCGCGACACCGACCACGACGACGACGCCGACAACGTGGTGGTCCGCTTCGCCCAGCGGCACCTGTCGTTCACCGACCAGTGGGACGGCCTGCGGCTGTGGGTGAAGGAGAACGGCAAGCGGTTGATGACGCCGATGTTCCTGGTGATCGTCGCGCTGGGTACCACCGACCTGATCTTCGCGCTGGACTCCATCCCGGCGATCTACGGCCTGACCCAGGAGCCCTACCTGGTGTTCACCGCGAACGTGTTCGCGCTGATGGGGTTGCGCCAGCTGTACTTCCTGCTGGGCGACCTGCTCAAGCGGCTGGTGTACCTGTCGCAGGGACTGGCGTTCATCCTGTTCTTCATCGGGGTCAAGCTGCTGCTGCATGCGCTGCACGAGAACGAGCTGGCGTTCATCAACGGTGGCGAGCACGTGCCGGTACCCGAGATCCCGACCTTGTGGTCGCTGGGTGTGATCGTCGTGACGCTGCTGATCACCACCGTGGCCAGCCTGTACAAGACCCGCAAGGATGCCCGACGGCTGGCCTCCGAAGCCGAGGACATCGCCGGGCAGGCCGACCCGCAGTCCGGCCCGCGTCCCTGAGCCGTCAGGCGCCGGCCGCCCAGCGGTCGCACACCTCGCGCAGGCCGTCGGCGGTCAGTGAGCCGAACAGCCGCACCCGGGCCATGCCGCCGTCGGGGTAGACGTCCAGGCGCGCTGCGGTGACGGGGCGCCGCTCGTGGACGCGGAACCGGTGCCGGGTGTCGGGCTGCAGCTCGGTCAGCGGCAGTATGTCGAACCACGAACCGTCGCCGTCGCGGCCCGACAGGCGGGCCGCGCCCGGGGCGTTGCCGACGAAGTACGAGGTGTCCAACTCGACCGCGTCGAGCACGCCCTGGCCGGCCAGCTTCATCTCCACCCAGTCGTTGCCGGCGTCGCGGCGCCGCGAGGTCTCCCACCCATCACCCATGGTGCGGGCCACTCCGGGCAGCAACAGATTGTTCGGTGAGCTGTAGAACATGTTGGAGCAGGCGGTGATTCGCCCCCCGTTCTCGAGCGCGGCGAGGTCCAGCGTCATGTTCTCGGCGAAGTCGGGGTTGATCAGTCCCTCACCATGCACCCGGAACCGCGCCACTCCGCCGTCCGGGTAGACGGACAGGCGCAGATGCGTCCAGCGCCGCGACGAGGAGGTGGGGAACGGGTTGCGGGTGTCGCCGTTGACGGTGGAGCGTTCCACGATGGTGGTCCAGTCCGTCTTGCCGGGGTCTCCGATGAGCTCCTGCACCGAGGGGTAGCCCGCGACGAAGGCGGCCTCGACGGAGATCTCGGGCGGATAGTTTCCGGTGAACCACGCGGTGTCGACGACGACGCCGCGGACGACGGCCGGCACGCCGAGCCTGATGACGGCCGAATCGTGGGACTCGGCCGTGACCCCGCGGCGCCTGCGGGTCTCCCAGCCGTCGTAGACCTGTCCCTTGTGACCGAAGGTGGCGGGCCGGTGTTCGGCGGGCCCCGGCTTGATCAGGTTCTCTTTCTCGGCGAACAGATCGTCGTTGGCCCACACCACAGCCCCGCCCGCGGTTCTGGCGGCAAGGTCGGGAAGCGACAGAAAGTGCGGGTGACCTGTGGGTCTCGGCGGTGTGCTCACCGGGACGAGCCTAGGTGAGCGGGCGCTGGCCGGGGCGGTGAGCCGTCACCGGTCGAGCCTCACCAGTTGTCACCAGTTGTCACCAGTTGTCGTAGCCACCCTCGGGGCCGAGCATGCGTTCGAGCCGGGTGCGGTTGATCCGGGCCAGCTCGTTGCGCACCACTTTGCGCTCGGTTTCGTAGTCGTTGTGCAGGCGGTCGTGCAGCGCGGCGAGCACATCGTCGGCGCCGTAGCCGTTGATGTACATGACGAACCCGAAACCGAAGTGCTCCAGGTAGGACTTCGACGCGGCGGACAACTCGGCCATGATCTCGGGCCGCTCGTCGATGATCGCGCACTGCTCGGCGTGGGACTTCTCGCTGCCCGGCCGCCGGCCGACGTCGGGATAGGCCTGCAGGATGGAGTCGATGGACTCCTCGCCGAGGCCGAACAACTGTGCGTCGGCGTACCGGAACAGCTGTTCATGGCTGTCGAAGGGGCGGGCGCGCACGAGGTCGGCGGCCAGCGGCACGCTGTAGCAGCACTCGAACACGGCGTGCACCGCCCGGCGCGTCGGCATCTCGTTGAACGCCTCCAGGCCGATCCCTTGATGCAGTAACACACCGCCATGATGGGAGCCCGATTGAACGGTGACGTTACGCCGTGTTACAGGCACGCAAAATTGCTGATGGTGCAGGTCACACTGGCGCCGACATCGTCTCCTGTGTCACCGGCGCCGACATTGCGACGAGGGATGAGGGTTGTGGACTCGATCTGCCCACGACCCTCACAGCACTCTCGTGCAGGTCCGGCTAGTGCCCTTCGGTCTTGAACCGTTCGATCGAGCGGTTGACCTCGGCTTCGGCCTCTTCGCGGCCCACCCAGTCGGCAGCCTTGACGAACTTGCCCGGCTCGAGGTCCTTGTAGTGCACGAAGAAGTGCTTGATGGCGTCCAGCTCGAACTCCGACACGTCGCCGATGTCGGTGATGTGGTCCCAGCGCGGATCGGCGAGCACACAAAGAACCTTGTCGTCGCCGCCCTTCTCGTCGGTCATGCGGAACATGCCGACCGGGCGCGCCTCGACCACACAGCCCGGGAACACGGGTTCGGGCAGCAGCACCAGCGCGTCCAGCGGGTCGCCGTCCTCGCCGAGGGTGTCCTCGATGTAGCCGTAGTCGGTGGGGTAGCCCATGGCGGTGAACAGATACCGGTCCAGCTTCACCTTGCCGGTGTCGTGGTCCACTTCGTATTTGTTGCGGGACCCCTTCTGGATCTCGATGAGCACATCGAACTGCACCGTCGCGACTCCTCCACCTGTGCGAAAAGACTGCCGAAAACATCGTGTGACCACGGGGTCGTCGGGTGACGACGCGGCTTAACCCTAGACGAGGGATACCCTGCTCTACAGGGGTGGCTCGGGTTGTCGATCGAGGGCAGGAGAAACATGCGGCCCACTCGGTGGCAACGATCCACCTACGTGGTGGTGGGGGCGGCGGTACTGCTGCTGGTCGTGGCGGTGGTCGCTGCCGCGGCGGTGGTGGCGTCCCGCCAGACCGGCGACGAGGTGGCCGTCGAGCCGGCTCCGCCGCCGGCCACCGCCGAACCCGAAGTCGTCCCGGTCTCCACGGACGCGACGGCCCCGACCCCGCGCGGCCTGGCCCGTGCGCTGGCGCCGGTGCTGGCCGACCCGAACCTGGGCAGGTTCACCGGCCGCATCACCGACGCGATGACCGGGCAGGAGCTCTGGGCGCTGGGTGCCGAGATCCCGATGCAGCCGGCCTCGACGAACAAGCTGCTCACCGCGGCGGCGGCGCTGCTGGCGCTGGACCGCGAGGACCGGCTGACCACCCGCGTGGTGTCCGACACCCCGGGAACGGTGGTCCTCGTCGGCGGCGGTGACCAGACGTTGTCGGCCGCCCCGCGGGGCGAGGAGAGCTGGTACCGCGACGCCGCGCGCATCGTCGACCTGGCCGACCAGGTGCGCCGCAGTGGTTTCGCGGTGAACCGGGTGCAGGTCGACGTCAGCGCCTACACCGGTCCGACGATGGCGGTCGGGTGGGATCCGCTGGACATCGACGGCGGAGACATCGCCCCGATCGAACCGGTCATGCTCGACGGTGGCCGCACCCAGCCGGTCAGCGTGGAATCGCGGCGCTCGAAGACCCCGGCCCTGGATGCCGGCCGCGCCCTGGCCGTGGCGCTGGGCGTCGACCCGAACACGGTGACCGTGCTGCCCCGTGACCGCAGTGTCGACGGGACCGAGATCGCGTCGGTGCAGTCGCCGCCGCTGATGCAGCGGCTGCGCGACATGATGAACTTCTCCGACAACGTGATGGCCGAATCCATCGGCCGTGAAGTGGCGGTTGCGCTGGATCGGCCGGCCAGCTTCGACGGCGCCGCCCGGTCGGTGCTGGCGACGCTCGACGACGCCGGCCTCGACACCTCGGGAGCCCGGTTGTTCGATTCCAGCGGACTGTCGGTGGACGACCGACTGACCGCGCTGACCCTCGACGAGATCGTCACCGCCGCGGTCGGGGACTCCGAGCCGGCGTTACGGCCGCTGGTGGACCTGGTGCCGATCGCCGGTGGCAGCGGCACGTTGTCCAACCGCTACCTCGACACCGCGGCAGCCGGGTATCTGCGGGGCAAGACCGGTTCGCTGACCGGGACCAACACCCTCACCGGATTCGTCACCGACAAGAGCGGTCGGGTGTTGACGTTCGCGCTGATGTCCAACGACGCCGGGCCCACCGGGCGCACCGCGCTCGACGCCTTCGCCGCGACGCTGCGGTCCTGCGGGTGCGCCGCATGAGCCCGCAGAGCGGCACCGGCTTCAACGTGGGCCGTGCGGTCGACTGGAACCTGGCGGCGACACTGGGCGGCAAGCTGGCCCGGCCGGAACCGGCGGCCACCGACTACACCCGGCGCCAGGCCATCGACCAGCTGAGCGAAGCAGCGCGGGCCGCCGAGATCCCGGTGCGGGAAGTGACCGGGCTGGCCGAGGGGGGCGACGTTCCCGAAGCGCGAATCGTCAACCGCCCGGAGTGGATTCGCGCCGCGACCCGCTCGATGCGGGTGATGACCGGCGGGCCGGCCGACGACACCGGCAAGCCGCGGATGATCAGCGGACGCGTCGCGGGAGCGCAGACAGGTGCGGTGCTGGCGTTCGTCTCCTCGGGCATTCTGGGCCAGTACGATCCGTTCGCGGCCGGTGGCGGTGAGCTGCTGCTGGTCTATCCCAACGTCATCGCCGTCGAACGCCAGTTGCGTGTCGTCCCAGCCGATTTCCGGATGTGGGTGTGCCTGCACGAGGTCACCCACCGGGTGCAGTTCCGGGCCAATCCGTGGCTGGCCGACCTGATGTCGGAGTCGCTGGCAGTACTGACCGAGGACGGCGGTGACGACGTCACCCAGGTCGTCGGGCGGGTCGCCGGCTATGTGCGCGAACGTCGGACCGCGACCAATGACGCAGAGGCCAACGGCCAACCGGCCGAACCCGGCTCGTCCGGGGTGCTGGGGTTGTTGCGCGCAGTACAGTCCGAACCGCAGCGCCAAGCCCTCGACCGCCTGCTGGTGCTGGGAACCCTGCTGGAAGGCCACGCCGACCATGTCATGGATGCCGTCGGTCCCGCGGTGGTCCCGTCGGTGGCCACCATCCGGCGCCGCTTCGACGACCGCCGACACCGTCACCAACCGCCGCTGCAGCGGCTCATGCGGGCGCTGCTCGGCATCGACGCGAAGATGAGCCAGTACACCCGGGGCAAGGCGTTCGTCGACGCCGTCGTGGCCGAGGTGGGGATGGCACGGTTCAACACGGTGTGGTCGAACGCCGAGACCCTGCCGCTGCCCAGCGAGATCGACGAGCCGCGGCGATGGATCGACCGGGTGCTCTAGCCGAACTGCGGGCCGCAGTGACCCGCTTCGCCGGCGAGCACACCCCGCGCGACCCGGGGTGGTGCGTGGCGTTGTCCGGAGGACCGGATTCGTTGGCGCTGACCGCGGCGGCCGCCGCGCTGAGGCCCACCACGGCGCTGATCGTCGATCACCAGTTGCAGCGGGATTCGGCCGAGGTGGCCCGCACCGCCCAGGCCCAGGCGTTGACGGTGGGCTGTGTCGCGGCCCGGATCCTGCGCGTGGAGGTCGGCGCCGTCGGCGGTCCGGAGGCGGCGGCCAGGTCGGCGCGCTACGCGGCACTCGACGAGGTACGCGGCGGGGCGGCCGTACTGCTCGCGCACACCCTCGACGACCAGGCCGAGACGGTCCTGCTGGGCCTGGGGCGCGGCTCGGGCCCGCGGTCCATCGCGGGTATGCGCAGCTACGACCCGCCCTGGGGTCGGCCACTTCTGGGGGTGCGCCGTGCCGTCACCGCGGCGGCGTGCGCAGAGTTGCAGCTCACCCCGTGGTCGGATCCGCACAACACCGACGCGCGCTTCACCCGGGTCCGGTTGCGCACCGAGGTGCTGCCTCTGCTCGAGGACGTCCTCGGCGGTGGCGTCGCCGAAGCCCTGGCCCGCACCGCCGACGCGCTGCGTGCCGATGGCGAGGTGCTCGACGTCCTCGCTGCCCAGGTACTCGACCGTGCGCGCCGCGCAGACGGCCTGGCGGTGGCCGAACTGACCGAGGTGGCGCCCGCGGTGCGGCGCCGGGTGCTGCGCGCGTGGCTGCTGGCGGGCGGGGCCCGCGGGCTCACCGACCGCCACGTCCGGGGCGTCGAGGCGTTGGTCAGCGCCTGGCACGGGCAGGGCGGGGTGGCGGTGCCCGGCAGCCGGCCCGGCCACCGGCTGTTCGCGGCGCGGCGTGCCGGGACACTGACGCTGCACATCGAGCCGGTGCGACGCACTGCGTCGGCCGGGCCGCAGCTGCCCGGCTAGGCTGTCCCCGTGCCTGCGCATCCTGCGGAGCTGTACCCCGGGGACATCAAGTCGGTGTTGCTGTCGGAGGAGCAGATCCAGTCGAAGACCGCCGAACTCGGAGCGCAGATCGGCGCCGACTACCAGGACGCGGCGGCGCGGCAGGACCTGCTGCTGATCACCGTGCTCAAGGGGGCGGTGATGTTCGTGACCGACCTGGCCCGGGTCATCCCGCTGCCGACCCAGCTGGAGTTCATGGCCGTCAGCTCCTACGGATCGTCGACCTCGTCGTCGGGGGTGGTGCGCATCCTCAAGGACCTCGACCGCGACATCCACGACCGGGACGTGCTGATCGTCGAGGACATCGTCGACTCCGGCCTGACGCTGTCCTGGCTGCTGCGCAACCTCGCCACCCGGCATCCCCGCTCGCTGCAGGTGTGCACGCTGCTGCGCAAGCCCGAAGCGGTGCGCGCCGACGTCGACATCACCTACGTCGGCTTCGACATCCCCAACGAGTTCGTCGTCGGTTACGGCCTCGACTATGCCGAGCGCTACCGCGACCTGCCCTACATCGGCACCCTCGACCCGAAGGTGTACGAGGACCCGTAGAAAGCGCAGTATGGTCCGTGTGACCCACACGGCTCTGCGTATCTGCCCCTTCTGTGAGGCGACCTGCGGTCTGACGCTGACCATCGAGGACGGCCGGGTGGTCGGCGCCCGGGGCGACCAGGACGACGTGTTCAGCGCCGGTTACATCTGCCCCAAGGGGGCGAGCTTCGCTGAGTTGGACAACGATCCGGACCGGTTGACCGCGCCGCTGGTGCGTCGGGACGGCGTGCTGACCGAGGCGTCCTGGGAGGAGGCGTTCGCCGCGGTCGACGAGGGCCTGTCCGCGGTGTTGCGGGAGCACGGCGGCACCTCGGTCGGCGTCTACGTGGGAAACCCGAACGCGCACACCGTCGCCGGTGCGCTCTACCCGCCGCTGATCATCCGCGGTCTGGGCACCCGCCAGGTCTTCTCGGCAAGCACGCTGGACCAGATGCCCAAACACGTTGCGCTCGGTCTGATGTTCGGCAGTCCGGTGGCTTTCACGGTGCCCGACCTCGACCGCACCGACTACCTGGTGATCATCGGCGCCAACCCGCTGGTGTCCAACGGCAGCCTGGCCACGGCCGCGGACTTCGGTGGCAAGCTGCGCGCGCTGAAGCGTCGCGGCGGCCGGTTGGTGGTGATCGACCCCGCCCACACCCGCACCGCCGCGCTGGCCGACCGTCACCTGGCGCCGCGCCCGGGTACCGATGCCGCGTTGCTGTTCGCCCTGGTGCACGTGCTGTTCGACGAGGACCTGGTCGAGCTCGGAGAGCTCGCCGACCACATCACCGGACTCACCGAGATCCGCGCGCTGGCCGACGACTTCGCCCCCGAGGCGGTCGCCGCGTACTGCGGGATCGACGCCGACGAGATCCGCGTGCTGGCCCGGGAACTGGCCGCGGCCCCCTCGGCGGCGGTGTACGGGCGGATGGGCACCTCCACCGTCGAGTTCGGCACGGTGGGCAGCTGGCTCGTCGATGTCGTCAACGTGCTCACCGGCAACCTCGACCGACCCGGCGGCGCGATGTTCCCGCTGTCGCCGGTGGCTCCCGCCCCGCGCGGTCGCCGGCCCGGCCGCGGCTTCCTGACCGGCCGTTGGCGCAGCCGGGTGTCCGGGCACCCCGAGGCGCTGTCGGAGCTGCCCGTTGCCGCACTCGCCGAGGAGATCGAAACCCCCGGCGACGGCCAGATCAAGGCGATGATCACCATTGCGGGCAACCCGGTGCTGTCCGCGCCGGACGGCGACCGACTCGACCGGGCGCTGGGCGGGGTGGGGTTCATGGTGAGCGTCGACCCGTACCTCAACGAGACCACCCGGCACGCCGACGTGATCCTGCCCCCGCCGCCGCCCTCACAGAGCCCGCACTTCGACTTCGCGCTGAACAACCTCGCCGTGCGCAACAACGCCCGTTACTCACCGCCGGCGCTGCCCCTGCACGAGCGGCCCGACGAGCCGGAGATCCTGTCGCGCATCGCGCTGGTGATCTACGGCATCGGCCACGACGGAGACCCCCGTTCGGTCGACGAGCAGGTGATCGCGACGACGCTGGCCAAGGAGAGCGCCGACGCGGGATCCCCGGTGGCGGGGCGCCCCGTCGAGGAGCTGACCGCGATGCTGGCCGACGGGCCCGGTTACGAGCGTCGGCTCGACATGATGCTGCGGCTCGGCGCCTACGGCGACGCGTTCGGCGCCCGCCCCGACGGCCTGACGCTGGCGCGGCTGACGTCTGCGCCGCACGGCATCGACCTCGGCCCGCTGCAGCCACGACTGCTCGACGTGCTGCGCACCCCGTCGGGTCTGGTCGAGCTGGCTCCGCCGCAGCTCATCGACGATGCGGGCCGACTCCGCGACGCCTTGAGCCGGCCCGAGGAGCGGTTCGTGCTGATCGGGCGGCGTCACCTGCGCTCCAACAACAGCTGGATGCACAACCTGCCCGCACTGTCGGGCGGCAGCAACCGGTGCACGCTGCACATGCATCCCGACGACGCCGCCGAGCTGGGCGTCTCCGACACCGCCGTGGTCAAGGGCCCGGGCGGCGAACTGGTCGTGCCCGTCGAGGTCACCGAGGACATCCGGCGCGGCGTGCTGTCCCTGCCGCACGGCTGGGGCCACGACCGCGCCGGCACCGGCCAGCGGCTGGCCGCCGGCCACCCAGGCGTCAACGCCAATCAGCTCAACGACGGTTCGGTGCTCGACCCGCTGTCGGGGACCGCGGTGCTCAACGGCATTCCGGTGGTCGTGGGCCCGGCCGCCGAGCGCAGCGGCGCACCGGTCAGCTGAGCTCCCAGATCACCGTCACCGAGAAACCGACCGTCTGCTGTCCGGGCTCCAGCGGCACCGCCGCCTCCATCGCACCGCGGGGCACCGGCATGGGGATGGGCGGCGTGGTGCCGGCCGCTTCGGAGATCGAGATCACCTTGCCCAGGCTCATGCCGGCCAACTCGGCGTACTGTTCGGCCCGGTCCTCGGCGTCTTCGAAAGCCCGCGCGCGGGCGTCGCGCACCAGCTGTGAGTCGTCCTCGATCGAGTAGCTGATCGAGTTGATGCGGGTGGCGTTGCCGCCGGTCTCCACGATCAGCCCGATCGCGTCGGACGCCTGGTCCAGGTTGCGGATCTTCACGTTGATCGAGTTGGTCGCGCGGTAGGCGGTGATCGTGTTGTCCTCGGGCCCGAACTGCGGCTGCAGGTTGGCCTCCGTGGTGGCGATGTCGGTGCGGTCGATGCCCAGACCGATCAGCTCGTCGATCACCGCCTGCTGGCGTTCGTTGGTCTGGTTCATCGCGGTGGTGGCGTCGGGGGCGAGGAACTCCATCGACGCGTTGATCGTCAGCGTGTCCGGGGTGCCCTGAACCTGTCCCGCACCCACCACCGTGACCTGGCGGGTATCGGCGTCGGGAGTCAGCCCGGTGGCCGGCCCCGACTGCGAGTCGCACCCGGCCAGCGCCAGCATCGTGACGGCGGCCGCGCCGGCGGCGAGGAGACGGGTCCGGACAGGTTTGGTGGTCGCGGCGATCGGCATGGCCGCCACCCTAACTTCCGGCCGGCAACGACCCGAGGAACTCCAGAAGCAGGCTGGTCACCTCGGCGGGCCGTTCCTCGGTCAACCAGTGGCCGGCTCCGTCGATCAGCACTTCGCGGTAGTCACCGGTGACGAGCTCGCCGGCCCGGTGACGCGGTGTGTAGGCCAGGGTGGCGTCGGCGCTACCCCCGATGAAGAGGGCGGGCACGGTGATCGTCGGCGCGGGCGGGTCGGCGGTCAGCTCCCAGTTGCGGTCGAAGCACCGGTACCAGTTCAGCGGGGCGCTGAATCCGCCGCGGGTGAACTCGTCGACGTACACCTGGAAGTCGTCGGGGGTGATCCAGGCGGGCAGGCCGCCGGGCTCGGGGATGCGGGCGAGGAATCCTTGCGGCCCCGGCGCCAGCATGCGCTGCGCGGCGAGCTCGTCGCCGCCTTGCGTCGTCGCGAACAGTCGCCGGAACGTGGTCGCCGGGTCGGCGGCCAACTCGGCGTCGGCAGGCCCGGGTTCCTGGAAGTAGAGGATGTAGAAGAACTGGTCGCCGAACAGCCGCCGGAAGGCCTGCGTGGTCGGGACCTTCGGGCGCGGCACCGGGGGCAGGCTCAACCCCGCCACCGCGCGGAACCGCTGCGGATGCAGCAGAGGTGCGGCCCAGGCCACCACCGCGCCGAAGTCGTGGCCCACCAGCACGGCCTGCTCGGCGCCGACAGCGTCGAGCAGCCCGACGATGTCGGCGGACAGTTCGGCGACGTCGTAGGCCTCGACCGCGGCCGGCCTGTCGGAGCCGCCGTAGCCGCGCTGGTCGGGGGCCAGTACGTGGTAGCCGGCGTCGGCCAGGCCGCGGATCTGGTGGCGCCAGGAGAACGCGAGTTCGGGGAAGCCGTGACTGAGCACGACCACAGGTGCGCCCGGTTCACCGGCCTCGGTCACCCGCAGGCGGACCCCGTTGGTGGCCACCATGTGAGATCGCACAGCCATCACCCAACCATGCCGGGGACGACCGGGAACCGCCGAACGTTGGTCTAGCGTGGTCAGGCGGTAGCCTTGACTACTCAAGCTGCGCGTATCGGAAGGATTTGGCCGGCGGTCCCGCCGACCGGCGTCAGGTATCGATGAACCGAACTCACGTATGAACCGCAAGAATGTGATCCGCACACTCACGGTGATCGCCGTGGTGCTGCTGCTCGGGTGGTTGTTCTTCCGCATCAGCGACGACACCCGCGAATACACGAACGTCGACACCTCGGTCGCGGTCGCGCAGATCAATGACGACAACGTCACCAGCGCGCAGATCGATGACCGCGAGCAGCAGCTGCGCCTGGAGCTGAAGAACGGCAACAGCGACACCGAGGACAGCACCAAGATCATCACGAAGTACCCGACCGGGTACGGGGTGACGCTCTTCGAGCAGTTGAGCGCCAAGGGCGCCAAGATCAACACGGTCGTCAACCAGAGCAGCATGCTCGGCACCCTGCTGATCTACATGCTGCCGCTGCTCCTGCTGGTCGGCCTGTTCGTGATGTTCTCGCGGATGCAGAGCGGCGGCCGGATGGGATTCGGCTTCGGCAAGTCCAAAGCCAAGCAGCTCTCCAAGGACATGCCCAAGACCACCTTCGCCGACGTCGCCGGCGCCGACGAGGCGGTCGAGGAGCTCTACGAGATCAAGGACTTCCTGCAGAACCCGAGCCGCTACCAGGCGCTCGGCGCCAAGATCCCCAAGGGCGTGCTGCTGTTCGGTCCGCCCGGCACCGGTAAGACGCTGCTCGCCCGGGCTGTCGCCGGCGAGGCCGGGGTGCCGTTCTTCACGATCTCCGGCTCGGACTTCGTCGAGATGTTCGTCGGTGTCGGTGCGTCGCGCGTGCGCGACATGTTCGAGCAGGCCAAGCAGAACAGCCCGTGCATCATCTTCGTCGACGAGATCGACGCCGTCGGCCGCCAGCGCGGCGCGGGCATGGGCGGCGGCCACGACGAACGCGAGCAGACGCTGAACCAGTTGCTGGTCGAGATGGACGGGTTCGGCGACCGCCAGGGCGTCATCCTGATCGCCGCCACCAACCGGCCCGACATCCTCGACCCGGCCCTGCTGCGGCCCGGCCGCTTCGACCGCCAGATCCCGGTGTCGGCCCCGGACCTGGCCGGACGCCGCGCGGTGTTGCGGGTGCATTCGCAGGGCAAACCGCTGGCCGAGGACGCCGACCTCGACGGGCTGGCCAAGCGTACCGTGGGCATGTCCGGTGCCGACCTGGCCAACGTCATCAACGAGGCCGCGCTGCTCACCGCCCGCGAGAACGGGACCATCATCACCGGGGCTGCGCTGGAAGAGGCCGTGGATCGCGTGGTCGGCGGCCCGCGCCGCAAGAGCCGCATCATAAGCGAGCACGAGAAGAAGATCACCGCCTACCACGAGGGTGGACACACGCTGGCGGCGTGGGCGATGCCCGACATCGAACCGATCTACAAGGTGACGATCCTGGCGCGCGGCCGCACCGGCGGTCACGCGATGGCGGTGCCCGAGGACGACAAGGGCCTGATGACCCGCTCGGAGATGATCGCCCGGCTGGTGTTCGCCATGGGTGGGCGTGCGGCCGAGGAACTCGTCTTCCGCGAGCCCACCACCGGCGCGTCGTCGGACATCGACCAGGCCACCAAGATCGCCCGCGCCATGGTCACCGAGTACGGCATGAGCTCCAAGCTCGGCGCGGTGCGCTACGGCTCCGAGCACGGTGACCCGTTCCTGGGCCGCACGATGGGCACCCAGGCGGACTACAGCCACGAGGTGGCCCGCGACATCGACGACGAGATCCGCAAGCTGATCGAGGCCGCCCACACCGAAGCGTGGGAGATCCTGACCGAGTACCGCGACGTGCTCGACACCCTCGCCGGGGAGCTGCTGGAGAAGGAGACGCTGCACCGCGTCGAGCTCGAGGCCATCTTCTCGGACGTCAAGAAGCGGCCCAGGCTGACGATGTTCGACGACTTCGGTGGCCGCGTGCCGTCGGACAAGCCGCCGATCAAGACTCCGGGAGAGCTGGCCATCGAGCGCGGCGAACCGTGGCCCAAACCTGCGCCGGAGCCGGCCTTCAAGACGGCGATCGCTCAGGCGTCGCGCGCGGCCGCTGAGGCGGCACACCGCAACGGCGGCAACGGCGCAGGCCCCAACGGGTCTTCCGGTTCGCAGGGTGCGCCGGCCAACGGCGCCAAGCAGCCCGACTACGGCGCACCGGCCGGCTGGCACGCACCGGGCTGGCCTCCCCGCGACACCGGACAGCACGAAGGGGCACCCCAGCAGCAACCCCAGGGCTACTGGTACCCGCCGCCGCCCGGATGGCAGCAGGGCCCACCCCCGCCGTATCCGGGATATCCGCCTTATCAGCACCATCCGCAGCACGGGCAGCCCCAGCACGGCGGGTCGGCTCCGGGTCCTTCCCAGGACCAGGGGCAGGACGGCGGCGGGGGCCACGAGGGCCCGGCGGACCGCGGCTGACCCGCGACGCACCAGGCTGATCACTGAACGGAGACTCCGATGACGCAGTCGCAGAACAACTCGGCCACGCTCACCCCTCCGGCCTTCGACCAGGCACGCGCCGAGGCCGCGGTGCGCGAACTGCTGATCGCCGTCGGTGAGGACCCCGACCGGCAAGGTCTGGTGGACACTCCGGCGCGCGTGGCGCGGGCCTACCGGGAGATCTTCGCCGGGCTCTATGTCGACCCCGACGAGGTGCTCAACACCACCTTCGACGAGCAGCACGACGAGTTGGTGCTGGTCAAAGACATTCCGATGTACTCCACATGTGAACACCACCTGGTCTCGTTCCACGGTGTGGCGCATGTCGGCTACATCCGGGCGTCGACGGCCGGGTCACCGGGTTGTCGAAACTGGCTCGGGTGGTGGATCTCTACGCCAAACGCCCGCAGGTGCAGGAGCGGTTGACCGGCCAGATCGCCGACGCGTTGATGCGCAAACTGGACCCCCGCGGGGCCATCGTGGTGGTCGAGGCCGAGCATCTGTGCATGGCGATGCGAGGAATCCGCAAGCCCGGCGCGGTGACCACGACGTCGGCCGTGCGCGGGCAGTTCAAGACCGACAACGCGTCGCGCTCCGAAGCCCTGGATCTGATCTTGAGAAAGTGACCCCGGCCAGCCTTTCCCCCACCACCCGGGCCCGTGCAGGTGATGGGGTCGTCAACGTCACCGACGACTCCTTCTCCGACGGGGGGTTGTTCCTCGATCGGGACCGGGCGGTCAGCCATGGTGTCGAGTTGGTTGCCCAGGGTGCGGCCATCGTCGACGTCGGCGGCGAGTCCACCCGCCCCGGTGCCACCCGGATCGACCCCGACGTGGAAACCGCGCGGGTGCTCCCTGTCGTCAAACAGCTTGCCCAGCAGGGGATCACCGTCAGCATCGACACCATGAACGCGGGGGTGGCGCGCGCCGCGCTGGAGAACGGTGCGCACATCGTCAACGACGTCTCGGGCGGCCGGGCCGATCCGGACATGGTCCGGGTGGTCGCCGAAGCCGGTGTGCCCTGGGTGCTGATGCACTGGCGTTCCGTCGGCGCCGAACGCCCACACGAGGTTCCGCGTTACGCGGACGTCGTCGCCGAGGTGCGTGACGAACTGCTCGCCGGCGTGGACGCCGCGGTGCGCGGCGGCGTCGACGCGGCCAACGTGATCATCGACCCGGGTCTGGGTTTCGCCAAGACGGCACAACACAATTGGGCGCTGCTGGCGGCACTGCCCGAGTTCGTCGAGACCGGGGTCCCGGTGTTGGTGGGCGCCTCGCGCAAACGGTTCCTCGGCACGCTGCTGGCCGGTCCCGACGGTCAGCCGCGTCCACCGGATGGCAGGGAGACCGCCACCGCGGTGGTCTCGGCGCTGGCCGGCTGGCATCACGTGTGGGGGGTACGGGTGCACGACGTGCAGGCCTCGGTCGATGCGCTGGCTGTGGTCGGCGCCTGGCAACAGGCGGGGGAGCAGGGGCGTTGACCGATCGGATCGAGCTGCGTGGCCTGCGGGTTCGCGGCCATCACGGCGTCTTCGACCATGAGCGTCGAGACGGCCAGGAGTTCGTCATCGACATCACCGCCTGGCTCGACCTGGATGTGGCGGCGGCCAGCGACGATCTGGCCGACACCCTCGACTACGGGGATCTCGCGCAGCGAGCCGCCGACATCGTCGCCGGTCCGCCCCGTCAGCTGATCGAGACCGTGGCCGGCGAGATCGCCGACGGCGTCATGGCCGACGAACGCGTGCATGCCGCCGAGGTCGTGGTGCACAAACCCGGCGCGCCCATCCCGCTCGAGTTCGCCGACGTGGCGGTGGTCGCACGACGGTCCCGCCGGGGCGGCCGGGGCGGCGGGTGAGGTCCTCGTGAGCGCCGTGGTGTTGTCCATCGGGTCGAATCTGGGTGATCGGTTGGCCCGTCTGCAGTCGGTACTCGACGGTCTGGGCGGCGCGGTCGGGGCTGTGTCGCCGGTCTACGAAACCGACGCGTGGGGCGGCGTCGAGCAGGGCGCGTTCCTCAACGCCGTCGTGCTCGCCGAGGATCCCGGCTCGACGGCTCCGGCTGGTTGCGCCGCGCACACGAACTCGAGGACGCCGCAGAGCGGGTCCGTGACCAGCGTTGGGGACCGCGCACCCTCGACGTCGACCTGGTCAGTTGTCACGGGCCGGACGGCGAGATCATCAGCGCCGACGCCGAGCTGACGTTGCCGCACCCGTATGCGCACGTCCGCGCGTTCGTGTTGGTGCCCTGGCTCGACGTGGACCCGACGGCGACGCTGAGCGTCGCGGGTGAGCCGAGGCCGGTCGCCGAACTGCTGGATGCGCTCGACGAGCAGGAGCGGGCCGGTGTGCGCCGCACCGGGCATGTGCTGCGGACGGGACGCTGATGGGGCTGACCCGCAAGCGCGATCTGACTCTCGCCGTGGTCGTCACCGGGCTGCTGGGTTACCTGCTGGTGCGGGCGGTGTACCGGTACTTCCCACCGCTGACGCTGTGGACCGGGGTGTCGCTGCTGGGGCTGGCTGCCGTCATCGGGGGGTGGGGCTTCCTGGTGCGCGCCCGGATCCGGGACGGCGAGATCGGCGTCGGGGGCGGCCGGCTGCATCCGCTGGCGGTGGCCCGCTCGGTGGTGATCGCCAAGGCCTCGGCGTGGATGGGCAGCGTCGTGCTGGGTTGGTGGCTGGCCGTCGTGGTCTACCTGCTGCCGCGGCGGTCCGAGCTGCGGGTCGCCGCTGAGGACACCCCGGGCGCGGTGGTGGCCGCGCTGTGCGCGCTGGCGCTGATCGTGGCGGGGTTGTGGCTGCAGCATTGCTGCCGCTCTCCCGACGATCCCGCCGAAGACGCCGATCCGGCGCCGAACTGAGCGAATCCGTCAGTGCGCGGGCCGAATCGCCGTCCGGGTCGACACGCGAGACGACCTGTGGCGGGTACAGTCGCCCCATGACCGATCCGACCCGCGGCGCCCGGCTCCGGCGCGGCGGCCGCCGGCCCGGTTGGATCCTGATGACAGTGTTGCTGGTGCTGGCCATCGCGGCGAGTTCGGCGCTGGTTTTCACCAACCGGGTCGAACTGCTCAAGCTCGCAGTGATTCTCGCGCTGTGGGCCGCGGTGGTCGCCGCCTTCGTCTCGGTGATCTATCGCCGTCAGAGCGACAGTGATCAGGCCAAGGTGCGTGATCTGAAACTCGTGTACGACCTGCAGCTGGACCGGGAGATCTCGGCGCGTCGCGAGTACGAGCTGTCGGTGGAGGCGCAGCTGCGCCGTGAGTTGGTCGCCGAACTGCGTGCCCAGCAGTCCGACGAGGTTTCGGCGCTGCGCACCGAGTTGGCCGCACTGCGGCCAATCTGGAGTTCCTGTTCGACGCCGACCTGTCGCACCGGCACGCCATCGAGGCCGACCGCAGCCCGGACGCAGGACCGTGGACGCCCCGCAGCGACACCGCCGGCCGGGTCAGCAGCAGCCGCATCGACACCGAGGACACCGCGGACGAGGGCTACGCCGAGGTCGAGGAGGTCGATCCGCACACCGAGGAGAGCCCGATCATCGACGTGCCGGCCGAGCCGCATCCGCCGGAATCAGAGCGCCCTCCGGCGGCCACCGAACCGCGCGGGTCGCACCGACGGTCAGGCGACGACGGTTCGCGGCGGCGTCGCACGGATCAGGACGTCCGGTCGCAGTGGGCCCCGCAGGCCCCGCCCCGCCCTGCGGGACCAACGCCACCCCCGGCGGCCGCACCGCCTCCGGCCACCCGCCACCGGCGGCCGCCCCGACGGCCCGCCTCCGCCCGGCCCGCGCCGCAGTACCCGTGGCTGCCGCAGCCTGCTGCTCCGCGCACCGACCGCCCCGCGGCCGCAGCCGCCCAGCAGTGGCAGCCGGCCCCGGCCGAGGGGCACTGGCGGCCTGTCGGAGAGCCGGGCAGTCACTGGGCGGCCGAGCCCGAGCCGGCCGAGCCCGAGTCGGCCGAGCCGGATGCGTATGGGTCGCCGCCGCGCCGCGGAGCCGCAGGAGGACTCCGGACAGGGGCCGCGCGGCCGCCACTACGCCGGCGGCGAGGCAGCAGAACCGGAACCGGTCACCGAGGAGTCGGCGGACGACCAGGAGGCAGACGAGCCGCAGGACGGCGCCCACACCGGTGGCCAGTCCGTCGCCGACCTGATGGCCCGGCTGCAGGTCACGCCCTCGGGAGGTGGCCGGCGCAGACGCCGCGAGGATTGAGCTAGGCTCGTGGCGACCGTCCGGTACCCGCAGCGCGGGACCGGAACGCTGGTGTTCAGCGATGACGCCCAGGAAATCTGCGAGGTCCTCTGCGATGCTGCAGTCCCCTGCCGGCGGGGGTGCACCCCACCCGGCTGACCGGGGCGGACTCCGCCCTGCCCGGCTCACGGTCGGCGTGATCTCGGCAGGCCGCGTCGGTACCGCCCTCGGGGTGGCTCTCGAACGTGCCGAGCATGTCGTCGTCGCGTGCAGCGCGGTGTCGGAAGAGTCGCGCCGGCGCGTCGCACGCTGGCTGCCGGACACCGCTGTGCTGCCCGTCGACCAGGTCGCCGGTCGGGCTGAGCTGCTGGTGCTGGCTGTTCCCGACGCCGAGTTGCCCGCTCTGGTGGCCGGGCTCGCCGCCACGGGCGCGGTCCGTCCGAACACGATCGTGGCGCACACCTCCGGGGCCAACGGCATCGCGGTCCTGGCACCGCTGGCCGAGCAGGGGTGCATCACGCTGGCCATCCACCCCGCGATGACGTTCGCCGGCACCGACGAAGACGTCGACCGGCTACGCGGGACCTGCTTCGGGGTCACCGCGGCCGACGAGATCGGCTATGCCATCGCCCAGTCGCTGGTGCTGGAGGTCGGTGGGGAGCCGTTCCGCGTCCGGGAGGACGCCCGCACCCTGTACCACGCCGCGCTGGCCCACTCGAGCAACCACGTGGTGACGGTGCTGCTGGACGCGGTGGAGGCGTTACGCGCCGCGCTGTCGGGACAGGAACTGCTCGGGCAGGACGCCGTCGGCGACGCTCCCGGCGGACTCACCGAGCGGATCATCGCCCCGCTGGCCCGCGCCTCTCTGGAGAATGCGCTGCGGCGGGGCCAGGCCGCGCTCACCGGGCCCGTCGCGCGCGGTGACGCCGGCGCGGTCGCCGGCCATCTGCGAGCGCTGGCCGAGGTGGATCCCGATCTGTCCGAGGCCTACCGGACGAACTCGTTGCGGACGGCTCAGCGCGCACACGCCCCGGAGGACGTCTTCGAGGCCCTGGCGGAAGCAGGACGGCGATGAACATCGGTAGGACCCCGAAATTCACTGCGGGAGAAGTCAACATCTACGCACGTCCCCGCGACGTCGCAGGCGTCACGAAGGCTCTGCGCGCCACCGGGCGCCGTATCGTGCTGGTGCCCACGATGGGCGCCCTGCACGACGGACATCTGACGCTGATCCGCGCCGCCCGCCGGGTGCCGGGTGCCGTCGTCGTGGTGTCGATCTTCGTCAACCCGTTGCAGTTCGGGGCGGGCGAGGACCTCGACGCGTACCCGCGCACGCTCGACGACGACCTCGACGCGCTGCGGGCCGAGGGCGTGGAGATCGCATTCACGCCGACCGCCGACGACATGTATCCGCACGGCACCCGCACCACCGTGGTGCCCGGACCATTGGGTGCCGAGTTGGAGGGCGCCTCGCGGCCAACACATTTCGCCGGGGTACTGACCGTCGTGCTCAAGTTGTTCAACACGGTGCGACCCGACCGCGCCTATTTCGGCGAAGGACTACCAGCAGCTGACGCTGATCAGGCAGATGGTCGCCGACCTCGACCTGGGTGTCGAGGTTCAGGGCGTGCCGATCGTGCGTGAGTCCGACGGGCTGGCGATGTCCTCGCGCAACCGCTACCTCGACCCGGTGCAGCGCGAGCAGGCGGGCGCGCTGTCGGCGGCTCTGCTGGCCGGCATGTACTCGGCGGCGCAGGGGCCTCCGCCGCGCGCGGCGCGCGCAGTCCTCGACGAGGTGCCCGCGCTGGAGGTGGACTACCTCGAGCTCCGCGATCCGGGGCTGGGGCCCGCGCCCGCCGAAGGGCCGGCGCGGCTGCTGGTGGCGGCCCGGCTCGGACACACCCGGCTGATCGACAACATCGCCGTCGATGTCGGGGCCAGCGCCGGCATCGACGGTCACCCGCGGACCGCATCCGTTGACAGCCACGAACTGCCTTGGAGGAATTGATGTTACGGACCATGTTGAAGTCGAAGATCCACCGCGCCACGGTGACCCAGGCCGATCTGCACTACGTCGGCTCGGTCACCGTCGACGCCGACCTGATGGACGCCGCCGACCTGCTCGAGGGGGAGCAGGTGACGATCGTCGACATCGACAACGGTGCCCGCCTGATCACGTACGTCATCACCGGTGAACGCGGCAGCGGAGTGATCGGCATCAACGGCGCGGCCGCCCATCTGGTGCATCCGGGAGACCTGGTGATCCTGATCGCGTACGGCACCATGGAGGACGCCGAGGCTCGCACGTACCGACCGAGGGTGGTGTTCGTCGACGCGGACAACCGGCAGATCGACCTGGGCTCCGATCCGGCACACGTCCCCGCGGACGCGTCCGAGCTGATGTCGCCGAGGTGACCTAGGTGCTCCTCGCGATCGATGTCCGCAACACCCACACCGTGGTCGGGCTGATCTCCGGGTCGGGCGAGCACGCGAAAGTCGTGCAGCACTGGCGCATCCGCACCGAAGCGGAGGTGACCGCCGACGAGCTGGCGCTGACCCTCGACGGGCTCATCGGCGACGATGCCGAGCGGCTGACAGGTGCGGCCGGTCTGTCGACCGTCCCGTCGGTGCTGCACGAGGTGCGCGTGATGCTCGACCAGTACTGGCCTTCCGTGCCGCACGTGCTGATCGAACCCGGTGCGCACCGGGATTCCGTTACTGGTCGACAATCCCAAAGAGGTCGGTGCCGACCGCATCGTCAATTGTCTTGCGGCCTATCAGAAGTTCGGCACCGCCTCGATCGTCGTCGACTTCGGCTCATCGATCTGCGTGGACGTGGTCTCGGCCAAGGGTGAATTCCTCGGCGGTGCCATCGCTCCGGGAATCCAGGTGTCCTCCGACGCCGCAGCGGCGCGTTCGGCGGCGCTGCGCCGCGTCGAGCTCACCCGGCCCCGCTCGGTGATCGGCAAGAACACCGTCGAGTGCATGCAGGCCGGTGCGGTGTTCGGATTCGCCGCCCTGGTGGATGGATTGGTGAATCGCGTGCGTGAGGACGTCGACGGCTTCGGCGGCGACGACGTCGCGGTGGTGGCCACCGGGCACGGCGCCCCGTTGGTGCTGGCCGATCTGCACACCGTGCAGCACTACGACCAGCACCTGACTCTGCACGGTCTTCGGCTGGTGTTCGAACGCAACCGCGACAGCCAGCGGGGCAAGCTGCGGCAGGCACGCTGACCGCACGCCCCGCGCATCAGAAGAACGTGTGGATCAGGTCGGTCACCCGGTCGTCGTCGTCGAGGACTGGGATCACCCGCCACTTGTCGAACACCGTGCACGGGTGCGAGATGCCGAAGCGCAGCCAGGCACCGACCTCCGGAGCGTCGCCGGGTCGAACCGTGAGGTAGGCGTGTTGGTCGTTGAGGCGGTCGACGGCGGCGTCGGCAAGGTCCAGCGGCACCGGGAGACCTGAATCGAATGCGACGTCGCGGCGTCCCATCGTCAGCACCGCCGTCGCGGGCTCCGGTCGCGAAACCACCTGCGCGTGCATCTCCAGGGCGGGCCGCAGCCCGGGGCTGCCGTCTCGGGTCAGCGGTGACGTGCGCGCATACAGGCCGTGGTCGTGGGTGAGATAACACCCGCTGCGCAGCACGGTGCGCAGTGCCGAGCCCGCCGGCCAGCCGGTCAGTGCGGCGGCGACGGCGTCGAAGTACGTACTTCCGCCGGCGCTGACCAGTGCGGTGTCGGTCTCGAACAGGGGCCTCAGCCGCAGCGCCGCCGCGCGCAGCGCCCCCAGATGGTGATGCACCGCGGCCAGCCCCGCGTCGGTGAGCTCGTGTCCGAGTGCCGCCTCGTACCCGGCGACGCCCACCAGCCGGAGCCTGGGCGACGCGACGACGGCGCGGGCCACCTCGTCGACGCTCTGCGGGTCCCGGCAACCGGTGCGCCCGCCGGGCAGGCCCAGCTCGACGCAGACGTCCAGTGGCCGGGTCGCCCCGCGCAGCGCCGCGGTCATCAGCTCGACTCCGCGCACGGAGTCCACCCAGCAGGTGAACTCCAGGTTGGGGTCGGCATCGAGCTGGGCGGCGGTCCACCGCAGCGCCGCGGCGTCGACGAGCTCGTTGGCCAATATCAGCCGCTGCACGCCGAACGCCCGGTAGACCGCGGCCTGACCGGCGGTGGCCACCGTCACCGCGTATGCCCCCGCGTCCAGTTGTCGCGCCGCCAGCTGCGGAGACATGTGGGTCTTGCCGGGGAGCCAGCTCGACGCCGTGCCGGCGGCACCACGTGGCCATCGTGGACAGGTTGTGGCCCAACGCCGCCTCGCGCAGCACGCAGACGGGCCCGAACGGGTCGGCCTCGAACAACCGCGGCGCCGAGGCGGTGATCTGGGTGCCGGTGCGGCCCCACCACGCCGGCGGAATCCCCTTGTGTGACCAGTCCAGCGTGCGCTCGGACAAGCTACGTACCGCGGCATGGTCGATCGGCGGGTGGGCGGGCGCGGTCATCTGTTCATTTAAGCTGGCACGTCGTGACTGACGTTTCTCGCGACCCTGATGCCGACGCAATCCCCGAGCAGTTCCGGATTCGTCAGGACAAGCGCGAACGGCTGCTCGCCGAGGGGCATGAGCCCTATCCCGCAGAGGTGGCCCGTACGCACACCCTGGCCGAGCTGCGCGCGGCCTATCCGGACCTGCCCACCGACTCCGCTACGGGCGAACAGGTGGGCGTCGCCGGCCGGGTGATCTTCGCCCGCAACTCGGGAAACTGTGCTTCGCGACCTTGCAAGAGGGTGACGGAACGCAGCTGCAGGCCATGATCAGCCTCGACAGGGTCGGCCAGGAGGCGCTCGATGCCTGGAAGACCGAGGTCGACCTGGGTGACATCGTGTTCGTCCACGGCGAGGTGATCAGCTCCCGCCGCGGGAACTGTCTGTGCTGGCCGATTCCTGGCAAATGGCATCGAAGGCCCTTCGGCCCCTACCGGTCGCGCACAAGGAGATGAGCGAGGAGGCCCGCGTCCGCCAGCGCTACGTCGATCTCATCGTGCGGCCGGAGGCTGCACGATCGCCCGCCAGCGCGTCGCGGTGGTGCGGGCAGTGCGCTCGGCGCTGGAACGCAGGGGTTTCCTGGAGGTGGAGACACCGATGCTGCAGACGCTGGCCGGCGGTGGCCGCGCGGCCCTTCGTCACGCACTCCAATTCTCTCGACGCCGATCTGTACCTGCGCATCGCCCCGGAACTTTTTCTCAAGCGGTGTGTCGTCGGTGGGTTCGACCGGGTTTTCGAGTTGAATCGGGTGTTCCGCAATGAAGGCGCAGATTCGACACATTCGCCGGAATTCGCGATGCTGGAGACATATCAGGCCTACGGCACCTACGACGATTCCGCCGTCATCACTCGTGAACTAATTCAGGAGGTCGCCGACGAGGCGATCGGAACCCGGCAGGTCTCTTTGCCCGACGGCAGCGTCTACGATCTCGACGGGGAATGGGATTGCATTCAAATGTATCCGTCTTTGTCCGAGGCGCTCGGTGAGGAGATCACGCCGGAGACATCGGTGGAGCGTCTTTGGCAGATTGCTGATGCGCTAGAAGTCGAGATTCCTCGCGATCGTGGCTTTGGTCACGGAAAATTGGTGGAGGAACTCTGGGAATACAAGGTCGGTGAGACGTTGTGGGCGCCGACTTTCGTCCGGGACTTCCCGGTGGAAACCACGCCGTTGACAAGGCAGCATCGCACCATCCCCGGCGTGACGGAGAAATGGGATCTCTACGTCCGTCACATCGAGCTCGCCACGGGCTATTCCGAGTTGATCGATCCGGTTGTCCAGCGGGAACGGTTCGAGGAGCAGGCCCGTGCCGCGGCAGCCGGCGACGACGAGGCAATGGCGTTGGACGAGGATTTCCTGGCTGCGCTCGAGTACGCGATGCCCCCGACAACAGGAACGGGAATGGGTATCGATCGGTTGTTGATGGCGCTGACAGGACTGTCGATTAGGGAGACGGTTTTGTTCCCGATTGTTCGCCGTCACGGCAACTGAACCGGCTCGATTCATGCGTTGTTGAATGAATTGTTCTTTTGTGGCACATTGGTGCCCGAGGGGCGGGTCGTATTCATAGCACGCAGAAGGAAGCACCAGGAATGGCCAAAAAAGTCACTGTCACGTTGGTCGATGATTTCGACGGCGAGGGTGCCGCAGACGAGACGGTGGAATTCGGACTCGACGGCGTCAGCTATGAGATCGACCTCTCCGCCAAGAACGCCGCGAAGTTGCGCAATGAGCTCAAGCCGTGGCTGGAGGCCGGCCGCCGCGTCGGCGGTCGACGCCGCGGACGTTCCGTCGGCACCGGCCGCGCCGCGCCGCGATCGACCGTGAACAGAGCGCGGCGATCCGCGAGTGGGCACGCCGCAACGGGCACAACGTCTCCACCCGTGGGCGGATCCCCGCCGACGTGATCGACGCATTCCACGCGGCAACATAGGCCAAGGTTGCCCGGCGCTCCCAGGTGCCTACTGCGTTCGCTGCGGGCGAACCCGCCGTGGCCGACCGTCGGAAACGATTCGCGGCCCTGCCGCGTTGGTCCCCAGCGCCGGATAGTCAACAGATGCCGAGCCGGGTCCGGTCCAGTCAGGGGCCGACAGGCGGGGCAGTCCGCGTCGCCGCCCATTAGAGTGGACGGCAGGTGCACAGTGCTCCTCGAGTTCGCCGGATGAGCTCGGCGGGATTGCGGCGCACCTACCTATGCGATGGAGAGCAGGTAACCACGGATGTTCGAAAGATTCACCGACCGTGCGCGTCGGGTTGTCGTCCTGGCTCAGGAAGAAGCCCGGATGCTCAACCACAACTACATCGGCACCGAGCACATCCTGCTGGGACTCATCCACGAGGGTGAGGGCGTGGCCGCCAAGTCACTCGAATCGCTGGGCATCTCGCTGGAGGGTGTGCGCAGCCAGGTCGAGGAGATCATCGGTCAGGGCCAGCAGGCGCCGTCCGGTCACATTCCGTTCACCCCGCGCGCCAAGAAGGTGCTGGAGCTGAGCCTGCGCGAGGCGCTGCAGCTCGGCCACAACTACATCGGCACCGAGCACATCCTGCTGGGCCTGATCCGCGAGGGCGAGGGCGTGGCCGCGCAGGTGCTGGTCAAGCTCGGCGCCGAGCTGACCCGGGTCCGTCAGCAGGTCATCCAGCTGCTGTCCGGCTACCAGGGCAAGGAGACCGCCGAGGCCGGCACGGGTGGCCGTGGCGGAGAGACCGGCAACCCGTCCACCTCACTGGTGCTCGACCAGTTCGGCCGCAACCTGACCGCCGCCGCCATGGAGGGCAAGCTCGATCCGGTCATCGGCCGGGAGAAGGAAATCGAGCGGGTCATGCAGGTGCTGAGCCGGCGCACCAAGAACAACCCGGTGCTGATCGGCGAGCCCGGCGTTGGTAAGACCGCGGTCGTCGAGGGCCTGGCACAGGCCATCGTGCACGGCGAGGTCCCCGAGACGCTGAAGGACAAGCAGCTCTACACCCTCGACCTGGGTTCGCTGGCGGGCAGCCGCTACCGCGGTGACTTCGAGGAACGCCTGAAGAAGGTGCTCAAGGAGATCAATACCCGCGGCGACATCATCCTGTTCATCGACGAGCTGCACACGCTGGTCGGTGCGGGCGCCGCCGAAGGTGCCATCGACGCGGCGAGCATCCTCAAGCCAGCTGGCCCGCGGTGAGCTGCAGACGATCGGCGCCACCACGCTCGACGAGTACCGCAAGTACATCGAGAAGGACGCCGCCCTGGAGCGCCGGTTCCAGCCGGTGCAGGTCGGCGAGCCGACGGTCGAGCACACCATCGAGATCCTCAAGGGCCTGCGCGACCGCTACGAGGCGCACCACCGCGTCTCGATCACCGACGGTGCCATGGTGGCGGCCGCGACATTGGCCGACCGCTACATCAACGACCGCTTCCTGCCGGACAAGGCGATCGACCTGATCGACGAGGCCGGTGCGCGGATGCGCATCCGCCGGATGACGGCGCCGCCAGACCTGCGCGAGTTCGACGAGAAGATCGCCGACGCGCGCCGGGAGAAGGAGTCCGCGATCGACGCGCAGGACTTCGAGAAGGCGGCCAGCCTGCGCGACCGCGAGAAGCAACTGGTCGCGCAACGTGCCGAGCGGGAGAAGCAGTGGCGCTCCGGTGATCTCGACGTCGTCGCCGAGGTCGACGACGAGCAGATCGCCGAGGTGCTGGGCAACTGGACCGGTATCCCGGTGTTCAAGCTCACCGAGGAGGAGACCACCCGTCTGCTCCGCATGGAGGACGAGCTGCACAAGCGGATCATCGGCCAGGAGGATGCGGTCCGGGCCGTGTCGAAGGCCATCCGGCGCACCCGCGCCGGCCTGAAGGACCCGAAGCGTCCTTCGGGTTCGTTCATCTTCGCCGGTCCGTCCGGTGTCGGTAAGACCGAGCTGTCCAAGGCGCTGGCGAACTTCCTGTTCGGCGACGACGACGCGCTCATCCAGATCGACATGGGTGAGTTCCACGACCGCTTCACCGCGTCGCGGCTGTTCGGTGCGCCTCCGGGTACGTCGGCTACGAAGAGGGCGGCCAGCTCACCGAGAAGGTGCGCCGCAAGCCGTTCTCCGTGGTGCTGTTCGACGAGATCGAGAAGGCTCACCAGGAGATCTACAACAGCCTCCTGCAGGTGCTCGAGGACGGTCGCCTGACCGACGGTCAGGGCCGCACGGTGGACTTCAAGAACACCGTGTTGATCTTCACCTCGAACCTGGGCACGTCCGACATCTCCAAGGCGGTCGGGCTGGGCTTCTACAGGGCGGCGGTGAGAACAACTACGAGCGGATGAAGCAGAAGGTCAACGACGAGCTCAAGAAGCACTTCCGTCCGGAGTTCCTCAACCGCATCGACGACATCATCGTCTTCCACCAGCTGACTCAGGACGAGATCATCAAGATGGTCGACCTGATGATCGGCCGGGTCGCCAACCAGCTCAAGGGCAAGGACATGGCCATCGAGCTGACCGACAAGGCCAAGGCCCTGCTGGCCAAGGCTTCGATCCGGTGCTGTGCACGTCCGCTGCGGCGCACCATTCAGCGCGAGATCGAGGACCAGCTTTGGAGAAGATCCTCTTCGAGGAGGTCGGTCCGGGCCAGCTCGTCACGGTCGACGTCGAAGGCTGGGACGGCGAAGGTGCCGGCGAGGACGCCAAGTTCACGTTCGCCGGTAGCCGCAAGCCGGTCGGTGACGCCGAGCCGGACCTGGCTCAGGCCGGGGCGGCAGGCGCGCCGAGCGCAGCCGAGTAGTTCGCACTGACCACGAAGGCGGTCGCCCCTCGCGGGGTGACCGCCTTTGTGCGTGCCGGGGTAGCAGTCCCGGTGCGGCCCCCGGATCGGTTCAGATGTCGCTGGGCCGCAGCACGGTTCGGTTCAGTCGCCGTGACACCGCTGCACCCACGGCGTGGCCAGCCGAGCGTCGGCGAGCAGAGCGTCGTCGCACAGCAGCTCGTGGGTCGGTCCGCGGCGCACGGTGTGCTCGCTGAGGATGAGGGTGTCCTGCGACCATGTCCAGGCGACGTCGACGTCGTGGGTGGCCAGGACGACGGCGGTACCCGCGCGCGACAGCGCGGTGAGCGTGTCCAGCAGGTCGTGCACCGCTTTCGGGTCCAGGCCGGCGGTGGCCTCGTCCAGGAGCAGGACCTGCGGCCGCATGGCGACCGCGCCGGCGATGGCCACGCGCTTGCGCTGCCCGAAGGACAAGTGGTTGGGGGTCCGGTCGGCGAGATCGCCGATGTCCAGCGCATCCATCGCCTCGTCGACGCGGGCCATCACCTCAGCGCGCGCCAGGCCCAGGTTGACCGGACCGAATGACACGTCCGCACGCACGGCGCCCACGATCTGATCGTCCGGCTCCTGCAGCACCATCTGGACCGGGTTCGCAGCCGGGTGCGGTCGGCCCGCGAGGCGCGCAGCGGGCACCCTCGAGCCGCACCGTCCCGGCTGACGGCGTCGTGAGCCCCACGAGGATCCGGAGCAGCGTGGTCTTGCCCGAACCGTTGGCGCCCAGCAGTGCCACCCGCTGACCGGGCCGCAGCGACAGGCTCACGCCGTCGAGGACCTCGGGCCGCGGGG